>CAIJTR010000182.1 GCA_903823665.1 uncultured Rhodospirillales bacterium | reverse complement strand
CGACCGGGACCGACGTTGGCTACTCAGGAGGCATAGTCACCTGCACTGGACCGGTTGGCAATCTGTGGGGAGGTGTGGCGAATTGCGGTGGCGCGCTCGGTGCGTATCAGGCGGGCGTGTATCAGGCGCTGCAGGAGAAAGGGATCGAGCCCGATTGGGTGATCGGCACGTCCATCGGTGCCATCAACGCGGCGCTGATTGCGGGCAACGCGCCGGAGCACCGGCTGGAACGGCTGCGCGCATTCTGGAATCAGGTGCGCCATACGCCGATGACGCAGATGCTCGGCAGCAATCCGTTCTGGGGGCGGGAGCTTACCAACGCGGCGACGATGCTGAGCGGTGTGCAGGGCTTTTTCAGCCCCAAGCCGTTTGCCTGGATGGGTCAGTTGGCACCGCAGACGCCGGGCATCAACAGCTTCTACTCGACCGATGCGCTGATGGAGACGTTGGGCAAGTTGATCGACCTTGACTTGATGAACGCCAAAGCACCACGCCTGACGGTGGGCACCGCGAATGTTCAAACGGCAGAGATGCGCTACTTTGACAGCCGCGATGAGGCGCTTGATCTGCGTCACGTCATGGCCTCCGGTGCGTTGCCGCCCGCGTTCCCGGCGGTGCATATCGATGGCGAGCCTTATTGGGATGGCGGCATTCTCTCCAACACCCCGGTGGAGGCGGTGTTTGACGACAATCCCCGCCGCAACGCATTGGTGTTCGCCGTGCACATGTGGGCGCCGAACGGGCCGGAGCCGAACACCATTCAGGATGTGGCGGCACGGCAGAAAGACCTGCAATACGCCAGCCGCGCCGGCAGCCACATCGCGCGGCAACGCCAGATTCATAAGCTGCGTCATGTGATCGCGACGATGGCGGCACAGATGACGCCAGAGCAGCGCAAATCCGATGAGGTCCGCCCACTCGCTGCGTATGGCTGCCTCACGCAAATGCATGTGGTGCGTCTGCTGGCCCCGCCGCTGCAGGGTGACGATCACTTCAAGGACATCGACTTCAGCCCAAGCGGCATCACCGGCCGTTGGGAGGGTGGCTATCTCGACACCATGCGTGTGCTGGCCGCCAAGCCGTGGAACGATCCGACTGATCCGCTCGACGGCTTTCATTTGCACGAGGCCCGCGCCGGTCATGTGATGTCGGGCGCAGAAGTGAATGAAGGGGAGACCGAACAATGAAACGCATCAACACCCGTACGCTCATTGCGTCTATGCTTCTGGGTGCTGGACTCATCGTGAGCCAGCTGCCCGCCGCATATGCGGCACCTGCCGCTCCACCCGCTGCTGACAGCGGCGTTATTCGCCTCAAAAGCACGCATGATGTGGATGAGACGGTGAAGCGGCTGAAGGCTGATATCGCCGCCAAGGGCATTCGCTTCTTTTCGGAAACAGATCAGTCCGAACTTGGCAAGGCCGTGGGCATTCCTGTGAACCGCTCGGTGCTGATTGAGTTCGGCAACCCACCGCTGGGTGTGCAGTTCTTGACGGCAACGCCATATTCAGGTCTGGACTGGCCGGTGCGGATGCTGGTGTTCGCCGATGCCGATGGCGGCGTTTGGATTGCCTATACGGACTTCGCCTATATCGGCCACCGCCATGCGATGAAGGACCGTGATGCGCAGTTGAAGATGGCGTCTGAGGTTGCCGGGAGCATTGCGAAGGCTGGGGCGAACTAAGACTTATTTTGTGTCCCAGCGCAGGATTGGCGATGATGCCTCCTGCGCTGGGAGATTTTATGATGGAACGTGTCACCGAATACCCGCGCCCGCCATTGCTGGTGTGGTGCGAGCGCGCGGTCGAGATTGTGTTTGCGGGCGAGGTTGTGGCGCGCGCCCCTGGGGCTTGGGCGGTGAAGGAGACGTTTCATCCGCCGAGCTATTATATCGAGCCCGATGCGTTTTTGCCGGGCGTGCTGCAGCAGGGCGCGGGGCGTGGCTCCATCTGTGAGTTCAAGGGGCGCGCTCGGTATTGGAACGTTGTGGCGGGTGGGCGCGTGGCAGCGAATGCCGGGTGGAGCTATCCCGATCCCACGCCTGCGTTTGCCGACATTGCTGATTGCGTCGCGGTTTATGCGGGCATGATGGATCGCTGCACGCTTGCCGGTGAGGTTGTGGTGCCGCAGCCCGGTGGGTTTTATGGCGGTTGGATCACCAGCGAATTGATCGGCCCGTTCAAGGGTGCGCCAGGCACGGAATGGTGGTGAGCTAGATCGCCTCGGCGTGGTGGCAGGCGACCTGCACGCCGTCGAGCATGCGGGGTTCCGGGCGTTCGTTGCGGCAGCGATCATCGGCGTGCGGGCAGCGGGAGGCGAAGGCGCAGCCTGGCGGTGGGTTCAGCGGCGAAGGCAACTCGCCCCGGATGGTCACCGCCTGCTTGCGATGGCGTGGGTCCACCGAGGGCGTCGCGGAGAGCAGCATGCGCGTGTAGGGGTGGCGCGGGGCGTCGAAGATTTGCGCCTTCGGGCCGAATTCGACGGGGCGGCCGAGATACATCACCATCACGTCGCGTGCGATGTGGCGCACCACGCCGAGGTCGTGGCTGATGAAGAGGTAGGCGAGTTTGAACTCGTCTTGCAGATCCATCAGCAGGTTGAGCACCTGGGCCTGAATTGAAATGTCCAAGGCGGAGACTGGCTCATCGGCCACCACCACTTTCGGGTTCAGCATCAGGGCGCGGGCGATGGCGATGCGTTGGCGTTGGCCGCCGGAGAACATATGCGGGTAGCGGCCGAAATGATCGTTCCGCAGGCCAACCTTGGCCATCATTGCGCGCGCCTTGGCCTCGCGTTCGGAAGCGTTGCCGCGATTGTTGATGGTCAGCGGCTCCATCAGGATTGAGCCCACGGTTTTGCGTGGGTTCAGCGAGCCGTAGGGGTTTTGGAACACCATCTGCACGGCGAGGCGCGTTTCGGGGTTGCTGGGCTGGCCGTTGATGAGGAGTTCGCCGGAGGTGGAAGGCTCCAACAACGTTGCAACGCGGGCGAGCGTTGATTTGCCGCAGCCGCTCTCGCCGACCACGGCAAGCGTGTGACCGGGTTCGAGGGAGAATGAGACTCCATCAACGGCTTTGACGATACCAGCCTTGCTGAACATGCCGCCGCCGACGGTGTAGTGCCGCGTGATGTCGCGCGCTTCCATCACCGCTGTCATGGCGCGGCTCCCAGCGGGAAGTGGCAGGCGACGCGGGTGGTATCGCCGATCAGCTTGGGTGCTTCGGCCACGCATTTCGGCTGGGAATGGGCGCAGCGCGGGTTGAACAGGCAGCCGCTGGGGCGGTCATCAATGCCGGGCACCATGCCGGGGATGGTGGGCAGTCGGGCTTCGCCGAGCGAGCGTTCCGGCAGGGCTGCGAGAAGGGCAGCGGTGTAGGGGTGGCGGGGTGTGTTGAAGAGGGCGTCGGTTGCCTGTTCCTCGGCGATACGGCCGGCATACATCACCTGCACGCGCTGGGCGGTTTCGGCAACCACGCCCATGTCGTGCGTGATGAGGACGAGGGACATGTTGCGTTGCCGTTGCAGGGAGATCAGCAAATCGAGGATCTGCTTTTGGATGGTGACGTCGAGTGCGGTGGTGGGTTCGTCCGCGATCAGCAGGCGCGGGTTGCAGGCGATGGCCATGGCGATCATCACGCGCTGGTTCATGCCGCCGGAGAGCTGGTGCGGGAAGGCGCCGAGGCGGGTGGCGGGGGCTGGGATGCCGACGAGGTCGAGCAGTTCGACGACGCGATCACGCACTTTGGCGCGCGGCACGGCTTCGTGGGTGCGCAGGCTTTCGCCGATCTGCCAGCCGATGGGGTAGCACGGGTTGAGCGAGGTTGTCGGCTCCTGGAACACCATCGCCACGTCCCGCCCGATGAGCTGACGGCGCGCCTTGGGGGAGAGGCCGAGCAAATCGGTGCCGTCAAACCGCATCACATCGGCAGTCACCTTTCCCGGCCATGCGATGAGGCCCATCACGGCGAGCATGGAGACGGATTTGCCGGAACCTGATTCGCCCACGATGCAGAGCACTTCGCCAGGGTTGGCGGTGATGTCCACGCCATCGACCGCGCGGAACCGGCCGGAGCCGGTGGCGAATTCGACGGACAGGTTGCGGATTTCGAGGAGGGCCATCAGCGTTTCAGCTTCGGGTCGAGCGCATCGCGCAGGCCGTCCCCGAACAGATTGAAGGCGAGCACGGTGAGCAGGATGGAAAGGCCGGGGAAGGTCAGCACAATTTTGCAACGATTGTGCAAACGTACCGGAGATGCATTTTTTGGTAAAGCCTGAAGACCATCATAGTTGCCTTCTGCAATTAGTTTTGCACGTTTATCTGCGAATTTAGCAACCAGTTTGGCTCTTTTAACCTCGCGGGCTTTCATTGATTCTTTTGCCATTGTATGTCTAAATTAGTTTTTTTTGAATGGTAATCCAAATTCTTTCAACAATGCATAACCTTCTTCATCGGTTGCAGCAGTTGTAACGAAAGTGATGTTCATACCCAACATGCGGGAAATAGCATCAATGTTGATTTCAGGGAAAATAATTTGCTCGGTAATACCTAGCGTATAGTTTCCACGTCCGTCAAGTTTGTTCTCGATACCTTT
>CAIJTR010000181.1 GCA_903823665.1 uncultured Rhodospirillales bacterium | reverse complement strand
TGCGTCACCGTGCTTGACGGATTATAGGCGTAGACCAGTGACGTTCCATCAGTGTTATCGACCACATCTGAGATCTCCGAACCGGCAGGCGCACCGTTGCTGGCGTTGGTGCTGCTCCAAGCCTGTGCGGTCTGCGTCACCGTGCTGGTTGGGTTGTAGGCGTAGACCAGCGAGGTGCCGTCCGTATTGTCTACAACGTCCGAGATCTGCGCCCCGGAAGGGGCACCATTGCTACCATCGGTCCCCGTGTATTTCGACGTTGTCTGTTTTACAGTGGCCGTCGGATTGTAGGTGTACAGAAGCGATGTCTGGTCCACATTGTCGATAACGTCCGACAGTACCGAACCCGTGCCACCCAGTGCGGCGAAATGTGTAATCGTCTTGGCGACCACCGCGCTTGGGTTCAGCGTGTATCGCGTCGACGTCCCGTCACCGTTGTCGAGGGTGGAGGCAATGACGTTCCCACTGCTGTCGCGCGACGTGATGGTGCCTGCGGCGTCGTTGGAGGTGCTCGACACGAAGGCACCATTGTTGAACACGAGGTCTTCGTAGCCCGGCTTCCCGACTGTTGTCTGGTGGCGGGAGATGGTGCCATCCGCCCCGTAGGTCACAGTTGCCGTGCCAGTGACCGCGCCGGATGGGTCCTTCAACGTCTCCGTCAGCTGTCCTTGCGGACCATAAGCGATCGCGGTGGACAACGACCCGCTGGTCGTGGCCTGCGTGACGTTCTGCACGAACGATCCGTCGGGCATGTAGGTCAGAGTATTGGTCGTGTAGACGGTGCCGCTCAGCGTATCGGCTACCGTCTCGTTCAGCAGTCTGCCGCCTTGGTCGAGTGTGTCGGTCACGGTGTTGCCGTAACCATCGACAAAGGACCGTGTGGCCGTGCCGCTCGCCGAGTCGGTGACCGGCGGGGTCGCGGCGAGGGGCGCGCCGGCAACCGGCACGATTTTGCGGGATGGAAACACAGTTCCGTTCAGCAGCGTCGTGACCGTGCCGTCGGCTTTGTTCGTGACCACGACATCGGGCCGACCGTCATAGTTCACGTCCACGATCGTCATGGCGCCAGGGCTTTTGCCGACGGCGATCGGGGTTTGGGCTGCGAACGTACCATCGCCGTTCCCGAGCAGAACGGTCACGGTATTGCTGTCTGTGTTCGCGACGACGATGTCCTTTTTCCCGTCGCCGTTCAAATCGCCAACCACGACCGCGGTCGGAAAACTGCCTGCCGGTATGCGTTGCAGATCCGTAAACGTTCCATCGCCGTTACCAAGCATAATATTGACGGATTGGAATGCCACGCTCGACGTGACGAGATCGAGTTTTCCGTCCCCGTTGATGTCAACCAGTACGGCACGTCCAAACGTGTCGACGGCCTTGTCCGGCAGGGCGAGGTAACTACCGTCCTTCTGCTGAAGAAGAACGCTGACGGCTGATGGGCCGGACACCACGATATCGAGACGTCCGTCGCCGTTGAGGTCGCCGGTCAGGACGGTTGGCCCGCCACTAGCCCCCGCGGCGATGACGGTTTCCTTGAACGCGCCGGTTCCATCGCCCAGCAGCACGGAGATATTGCCGCCTTGATCGGCGGTGACGATGTCGGCGTTTCCGTCGCCATTCAGGTCGGCGACGGCCGCCCCGGCAGGACCATTGCCGTTGACCGGGATCGGGGCGGAGGCTTTGAACGTTCCATCGCCTTGTCCGAACAGGATTTCCATCCCGGCATACAATCTCGTGACCACCAGGTCCGACTTGCCGTCGTTGTTGACATCCGCGACCTTGACGTCGGTCACATCCCTAAGCGCGAGCGGCGCACCAATACTGGTGAATGTCCCATCGCCATTGCTCTTTTGCAGCACGAGCGAGCCGTTCCCACTGGCGGTGACGATGTCGACGTTACCGTCGCCGGCGATGAAGTGGCCGCTCACGACCACAGTGGGCGCGGCTTCTACCCGGCTATCGGTTGCGGCTTTGGTCAGAACCACTGGCGTAAGAGCCGGTGGGCTGGTGGTCGCCCCAAGCGCATAGACTTGCCCGCTCGCCGCACCCGTCGGATCAAATGTCAACACGAGGTTTCCATTCTGCAGGACGGCCAACTTCGCATCGCCGAAGGTCGCCTGTCCTCGGTCGATCGATGTAACGACGAGGTCGCCGTTCAGGCTACCGTCATTGTTATAGCGTTGCAGTTCGACGGCGATCTGTGATCCGGAATTGCCCGTCGTCGGCCCGTCATACCCGGTGAAGGCGATGACGAAGCCGCCGGGTACGGCGACGACTGTTTGGCCTCTCTGGCTTGTGTTCGGATCTGACGATGCACCGGGTAGGCTGAACAGCCCGCTGACCGGAGCCCCCGCGGCGGTGAAGACTTGGCCTCGTAGACCGACCGTTGTCGAATCGGTCCTCGGTGCAGGGTTGTGTACCGCCGGCCGGAACAGGGCGACAAAGTTTCCGTTGTCGAGGATCGCGATCTGGCTGCTACTGTCGCCGAATGCGCCGCTGTAGTTCGTATTGCCATTGAGCACTTCCGTCGTGCTTGAGGTAAAGTCGCTACTAAACACAATCGCGCGTTCCGAAGTATCGTTGCTGCCCCGACCCAGGACAGCCACGCGGCCGTCGCTGAGTTGCTTGATATCGGGATTTGCACCGTTGCCCGAGAAATCGCCAAACGCACTGAAGGTCGCGACCGTCGTGTTGCCCTGGCCGTCCAAAACCTGCACGAGCCCCGCTCGTGCTCCTAAGCCACCGTCATAGCTGGACTCAACAAGCGCGAATCGATTGCCGCTGAGCGCACCGATACTGTTGACGCCCCAGCTCCTGCCCGTCTCACTCTTGATCGTGAACGTCGGGACCGAAGTGCTGCCGTCCGGGTTGGAGATCACGCCATAGATCACGCCGTCTTTGGAGTATGCCGTGACAATGCGCCCATCGCTCAGGACGGTCGCAACCGTGCCGCGGGTGCTGGTACCGAGCACGACCGGCGCTCCGATCTTGAAGCCGGCTGGGTTAAAGAGCTGCAGGACGGCGTCACCATAGTCGGCCCCCACAACGGTCGCAAAGGAGCCGTTTTGCAACGCCAACAGACTGCCGGTGCCGACATTTGAGACCGGGAACTCGGTACCGATCTTGGTGGGTGTGAAGACGACCGGCGGGGGGGGCGGCGGGATGATAGGCGGCGTGGTCGGCACGGCCGTGGTCGCCCCGACGTCGAGCAGACTGCCATGGATTGTCGAGTTCGCACCCGTGGTCACTGTGTCGATGACGGCCAGTGTGCCGTTATCGAGCTGAACCGTGGCGGGCGCGCTGTCTCGGGTGCCGCTGCCAGCGGCCGCGTTGGTGACCGTGAACACCGGGCTGTCGCCCGTCCCGTCGGCGGTGAAGATCCGGCCCTGGACCGTCGAGCCCACGATGGTCTTGTCCGTCAGCACCGGCGCGTTCCAGGTAACGACGAAGCTTCCGTCCTTCAGCGCCGTGACGGCGGGGGGATCGGTGTCGGCGACCATATCGGCGATCTTGTATTCGCCACCGATCTTGATGCCTGCGCCGTTCAGAACCTGGGCGCGCACGGTGGCGAGACCCGGGCTGGTCGGGGTGCCGTTATCGGACCAGGCCACGACGATGTTGCCGTTGGTCAGCACGGCGATCGACGGCATTTTCTGAGTGCCGCTGGTACTGGTGTTGACCTGCACTCTGGACAGCTTCGCCAGGCCGTCCTGCCCGACGATGTCGAGGAAGATGCCGTCATGCTCGTTGCCATCCAGGCCGGAGTTGGCCGTGACCTCGCGGTAGGCCACGGCGACGCTGCCATCTGCCAGTGCCACGGCGGCCGTGTCGGACTTGGTGCCGCCGTTCAACGGGTCGCCCACCTCGACCATATCGGCCGGGTTGCCATCGGCACCGAAGCGCTGATCGAGCAGCAACGTGGCAGACGTGCCCGGGCTGCTGCCGGAAGCCTCGTATATCGCCGAGAAGCCGCCATTGGCAGTAGCGACGAGCCGCAGGTTGGACTTGGTGGCACTATTGAATGGTACGGCACCGGTGCGCTGCTCGTTCCCGATCTTGGTGCCGTTCAGATCGAAGATCTGAGTGTGGACCGACCCCCCATCGGCGTTCAATCCGAGCCATCCAACAACGAACCGCCCACCCGACAGGGTTGCGACCACAGGGTTGGTCTGGTCGGCGCTTATGTCGGTGCTTACGTTGAAGAATGACCCGGTGGCCGCGCCGTCCGCATCGCCGCTGATCTGTCCGCGGATGATGAAGTGGCCAGAGGTGCTGTCGGACCAAACCGTCACAAACTTGAAATTCGGCAACGCCGCGACCTGCGGATTGTTCTGCTGCCCAGGCGCGACCACCCCGATCGTGATGCTGCTGCCGATGGACGTAGCCGGTTTAAGCGTGACGACCGGGGAGGCCGCGACGTTAAGGTCTTTGAGCTGGTTGCTCCGGAGAATGATCCCGCCGCCATCTTGGCTGATCAATCCACCGCCATCTTGGCTGATAAGGTTCAGACCCACGGTGGCGATGTTGCCACCGCCCGCAGCGACGAGATTGCCGCCGCCCGCGGCGACGAGATTACCACCTCCGGCCGCGACCAGATTTTGGCCGGTCTGGGCGACGATCGTGCCGTTCCCGGCCAGCAGCCCCCCGCCAGCCTGCGAAATCAAGGCGGCCAGATTGCTGCCCGTCAGGCTGCCGCCGTCGCTGCTGGCGAGGCCGGCACCATCTTGAGTGATGAGGCCACCACTATCGTGACTGATGATGCCGCCACTATCGTGGCTAATTATGCCCGTGCTGACGTCGATGTTTAGCTTGAGCAGGCTCGTCGCGCCAGGGGATAGCAGGTTCGGGAGCTCCGTCCCGTTCGCGAGGCTGCCGTCACCGCTTGTCAAGAACTGGCTGCCGTCTGTCAGGCGGATACCCAGCGGGGTGGTTGTGTAGAGGTTGTCCGGCGCAGACACCGTGACGCTGCGAATCGTAAGTGTGTCTTCTGAAGGATTATTGCCCGCGGCCGCGTTGCCAAACAAAAGCGAGTAATCGCCGGTTGCAGTAATGAGGTACGGTACCGTGAAGGTCGCCGAGGCAGAAATACTCTGGCTTTTGAGTTCTTTGTTGTCCACCAACGGGATGACTTGCAGGTTCTTTCCCGAACCCAGGATCGAGAAGGCATAAAAGTCTTTGTTCAGGTCCTGATACGCGTAATTGTAGGTGATGGTGAGCGTCTCACCTTTGACGAGGTGGAGGTGGTCGAACTCCGCCGTCGTCAGATTGTTCTGCGATGGATCAGCTAGACCGCCAAGAAACTTGCTAAGCGTCGCGGGATCAAGCGCCGAGCCACCGCCGCTGCTATTGTAGTTGCCTGTAGTGATATCAAGGCCTGCTGGAGAGATGGAAGCTAACCCAAGATCGTTTTCGTCGGTGGGGACCAAAACGGCGCTCAGGTTCAGCGGGAGTGAAATTGCCACGGGTTGACTTCCATTCAAATGCAAATGCTATAAAATTAACACATTCGTTTTGTTATGGAAATGATCATGGAGATATTTTTTTGATATTTTAAGCCTGAAATCTATTTTATAATTTTAATAAATTTTATATCGCCAAATATCGGCGTGATTCCCATCGAGCCGCTCCTCGCTCCTCGCTGGTCGCGATGGCTATGACTGTATCGAGCTGATGCACGGGTGCCATGGAAATTAACCCACACTTCACAGCACTATAGACTTAGTCCCCGCGCGAGAAGTGCATTAGACCCTCGGTTCCCGTGGACCTGCCATTCTACCTAATAACGACTTTCACCGAATCGCGCAGCACGACACTTGTGACTTTATGTGCAGACTCAAGCCGGGCGGTTTGACATGCGATGGCTTCTTCCCGCCAATCTCACTCACCTATTTTTTCAGACGCGCTTCTTCATCAAACCGCAACGTGGGAGACGTGTGCGTTAGATGCGCATGCGTGGATTTGTCCGAGGATGCCTGCTCGCGGGTGTTCGTACCGGGAAAGGTTCGGCCCACAAGTCCCTGATACCATCAATGCGGCTTTAACCTCCCGGCCCGGTCTCATAACGTGACAGATTCGACGCCCCCCATCACGGTCAAATAGCCACGGTTGAATGATGGGATCGTCGGTTGCTGGTCCCCGCAACCACTTTTACCGAACTAACGAACAAACCGCGATCTTCCTCGGTTTGGCGCGCGTTTGGCTTGTCCAGCGCCAGAGAAACCATCGAAGCGATCTCACCAATCAGCTCGATCACCAAGCCTTCGCCTTCGTCACCTTCATGAAGCACCACCCGGTCGATCAGCGCCCGGGTGGCCTCTAGCACTGCAGTGCCGTTAACGGGGGCTCCCAGCGCGAACTGAAGTTCAGCCACCTTCTGGCGATATATTTCTGCTAAGTTTGGATGCAATCGGGGTGCGGGCTGGCGCGTGTCAACCATTCCTCGCTCGAGGATACTCTTGCGTGCTTCCAGTTCATCAAGCTTCTGCTGCAGCCCTGGCGCACGCAGGCCATCGGCAATTGCATCTACCAAGCCTGATAGCTTGCGATTGACGCCATCCAGCTCGCGCTGCTTCACGGCGACCATCGCAGACGCATCGGCCTGCTGGCGGTTCCATTCGGCGGTGAACTCGGCGACGAACACAGCCGTGTCCTCTGGCGTCATCAACTGGGTGCGTAGCGCATCAAGGATGAGGCCCTCTAAGACAGGTCGGCGGATACCCTTGCGATTGCTGCAAATGCCTTGTCGGCGCGCTGCACCGCAGGCAAGCAAGTCTTTCCCAACGGCGGCAAATGCACCTCCACATTTGCCGCAGAATAATTTGCCAGTGAGGAGATGGACTGAACGGCGCTTCTCCCAGAACTTTGGCTGGTCAGCGGCGTTAGCACCCGATGCCTCGCGTATGCCCCCAAGGCGGGATTGAACACGCTGCCATAGCCCGTCATCGATAACACGCAGGTGAGGGACGTCTGTCGTGACCCACTGTGCCGACGGGTTCATGCGCGACACCCTTTTGCCCGTCTTGGGGTCTTTCAGGAACCGCATGCGGTTCCAAACCATTCGGCCGGCATAAAGCTCATTACGCAGGATGCCAGTGCCCCGCGTGGCGTGACCGCGGATCGTTGTGTCGCGCCACGCATGTCCATTCGGACCTGTAATGCCTTCACCATTTAGCGTTTTTGCGATCGTGATTGGGCTGCCGCCATCAGCGAACATTTCGAAAATACGGCTGATTATCGCAGCCTCGGCGGGATCGATACGACGGTCTCCGCGCGTAACGCTACCGTCCGACCTCAGTGTGTGAACGGCGCGATAACCGAAGCATAGCCCGCCAGCGGATTTACCCGCTTCAGCGCGACCGAGCATCCCGCGATGGGTCTTTTGAGCGAGATCCTTTAGGTGCACGGCATTCATCGTGCCCTTCAGCCCGATGTGTAACTCGTTGATCGGGCCCTCGGCATGCGTGATGATCCTCACGTTCGCGAAGTTGAGAGCTTTGAAAAGGTGGGCGATGTCTTCTTGGTCGCGGGATAGCCTGTCCAACGCCTCGACCAGCAGAACCTGAAACTCGCCGCGCTCAGCGGCCGTCAGCATCGCCTCATAGCCCGGCCGGAACGCATTCGACCCGCTCATGGCGGGATCGCTGAATTCCTGCGCGACTGCAAAGCCAAATCGTTGAGCCAAATCCCGGCAGATCCGCTGCTGATCAGCAATGGAATCAGCGCTTTGCTTATCCGAACTGTAGCGGCTGTAGGTGGCAGCGAGCATCAAATCATCCATTGCCGTGGTGTCGGTCGTCTAGGTCGTGACCGCGCGTGCTGTCAGGCTCCAAAACATCGCCTCCCAGGTCAAGCCAATTCAGCTGCCCATCTTGCATCGCTAAGGCAGCTAAGCGCCCAAATGACGTCGCTCAGCCGGAATGTTGTCACGTCTGAAAGCGGCCATTGTTCTGCGGAGCTGCCGGCCCGTGTTGGCTGGACCTGACAAGGCTGACGGGATGACCAAGCTGAAGGCTGGCGATCAAACCGCTTTGCAGTTTTTGCGTCCCGCGGTGAGGCACGCCGCTGACAAAGATCCCGTCGATAACACCAACAGTGCCAGGCCCTGAGAGCCACTTGGCCAAAAAAAATGGCGATGCTACGTTATGCATACAAAATTAGATAGTGTGCTTTTTGTGATCGAAAACGAAATTGAAAGGGATGCCATGAGTGAGCACACGGAATACTTGATTACAATTAGATCAAGTGATGAAGGTGAGGCCAATAAACAATCACGTGCATTTGCAGATTTTGTACGAG
Source organism: uncultured Rhodospirillales bacterium (assembly GCA_903823665.1). Taxonomy (GTDB): domain Bacteria; phylum Pseudomonadota; class Alphaproteobacteria; order Acetobacterales; family Acetobacteraceae; genus CAIQQQ01. Next base: position 1,219 of record CAIJTR010000181.1, on the reverse strand, counting down.
AAATTGGGGGAGTTGAGCAGAGTATAAGACGAAAGGGCGATGTCACTACAATGGACCTAGGAACCATAGTAAGTGTTGTTGTAGCGTCTGGTGCCGTGACAGCCCTCGGTCAAGGTCTGGCTGACTGGCTTCGCGCTCGTCGCGGCACGAAACTTACAATTGAACGTACGGCTTCCTCCGGTAGCTTAAAGGCAGTTGTAGAGGGCATAGATCCGGGTACTGCAGAATATATCATTGAGGTTCTGAAAAGGGTGGAGCTTTGACTAGGCTTCTCTCTCCTCAAGACACAATATGTGTCATACTAGGCGCGAGTGATTGGACGAAGGCAGGACTAGGTCATGCTAATTCCTTTCACAGATCGGCTTCTTATTTCCATCGTTACCTCCTTCAATCTCAGCCCTCTGGCCTTGGTCTTTACCCCGACGCTATACTTTCATTATTTGATGATCCTACTCCAGCAAGCGCGCAGCTCGGCAGAATGAATAAATTTATCAAAGGAAGAATTAGTTCTGCGGCAAGTGAAGGAAGATCAATAAAAGATCTTCTAATATATTATGTTGGTCATGGCACCAGTGATGACGGCGAAGCACTTTACTTGCTCGTTGCGGATAGTAGTGAAGGGATGGAGGCTCAGTCTAGTATTTCAACGCTTGACCTCGCAAAAGTATTGCGTGTCTCAGCGCCGCAGCAGCGGCGGTTAGTAATCCTCGACTGTTGCTTCTCAGAAGCAGCAGTTACGTCGTTTGCTGCTATGGGAGCACTGGACGAGGCTGTTTCCAAATTAGCTGGAAGCAGCCTAGTGGCAGATACACCAGATCCCAAGCGAGGAACTCTTCTTCTGTGCTCCAGCCCGAAAGGCAGAGTTTCTCGAGGCGCTCCCGGCGCCGACCGCACCCTATTTACAGGCGCCCTCCTTAGATTGCTGCAAGAAGGGTCGGCCAAACGAAACAGCCCCATGCTCTCGTTTGCGGATATTCGAGACGATATTTTTCAAGTCATGCTCGAGAGCGAAGCGGGAAAAACACCCGCTCGCCCGGCGCTGCATCAACCTGATCAGCAGGATGGTGACCTTACTAGATTACCAGCATTTCCGAATGTTCATGCTGATAAGCAAAGGGCCGCCGAGGCAAAGCGGCTGGAAGACGAGCGCAAGGCCGCCGAGGCGAAGCGGCTGGAAGACGAGCGCAAGGCCGCCGAGGCAAAGCGGCTGGAAGACGAG
>CAIJTR010000180.1 GCA_903823665.1 uncultured Rhodospirillales bacterium | reverse complement strand
TCTTATTGATATTTCCACCTTTTCGCCCTGACGATCACACAGTCGGAGGGATCGAGCAAGCAACTTTTGCACCGCTGCATGTCAGAAATTGAGGCACTCAAGTTCCGCGCTCGCCCGCGCTACACGCGCCGTCCCGCCCCAGACACACACTGCTAGTGTTACTCCCCGATTACCACTGTAGGACGCTGCTCGCACGACAGCGTCACGGGGAATCGCATAACGGCAATAGGGCCGTTACGGCTAAACTGTAATTCTGTGAACTGATCCGGGGCTGTACGCGGCTTGGCGCGGTGTCGTCGGGGTATGCGAGCCGCCAGTAACAGGTTCCGCCTTGGCTTGCGACGCCGCGGCTGAGGTCAGCAATTGAAGCCCTACGGTGTTGCCGTCTACAGCCGAAATTGCGAACGCCTTCAACGTCGGCACCGCTGAATTCGTCACGATAGCCAAGGGGTTCAAGCTGATCGATTTGAAATCGGCGAGAACACGTTGAGCATTCTGTGTCCAAGCGTCGTACTGCCAATCGCTTGAGCTAAAGAGCCGTAAGAGCCCCCGAAAGCCTGAAGTTTTTGTCAGACTGGGATCGGTGATCTGGGTCAGACTATCCACGCCATATCTCGTCAGGAGACTGTTCTCCAGGGACTGAACCGCGCTTCTGGCTGCGTAGTTGGCTTTTAGGTTGTCTAGAGATGCGAAACGCTGCGCGCCGTTGTTGTCTACATTGCTGATGCTGAAATATGCCTGCTGGTCGTTGGCAGAAAGTGCATTCAGGCGGCTTAACGCATCGCTGGCAGCATCCTTCCCGGGTAACGCCAGCCCGCCAGCAATCGTATCCTGAAGCTTGGCGGCGTATGCGGAGAAAGGTGACGCACTCAGAGCCTTCGAAAGGGCTGTCCGCGCCGGGCCGTAGTCGCTGCTGAACCTCAAATAATCAGACAGAGTCTGGAAAGCTGCCAGTCTGTCATTCAGCGAGGTTTTCCCACTGGCGTCGTTTATGGCGGCCAAATCAGCACCGAGCGTGGCACCGTTGGGAGCCTGATATCCCACTGGCGCTCGGTTAGGTGTGACGGATGGTGATGATTCGGAAGACTGCCTTAGCTGCGCCGGCGGTCCGTACTTGGCAAAGTAGGCTTGTACCTGCTGAGTCCAATCCACAGTGTTTGACTGGCTCGTGTTCGACAACTTAGCAAGGTCGACGATTGCTTGATCGCCCGAAGCTGCAGCCAGAGCCGCCATATCATCACGCTTGCTGTAAAAGTCCTTTCCGACACCCTCACCGATCGCCGACGCGTATTTTGGGTCAGACTCTGCCGTTTGGAGCGCGTGCTCGACCGCCGCTCGCGCCTCCAAATTGGCCTTGAAATCGGAAATGGAGGTTATCGGAACTTCCCTGCTGACCAATTGGTTCTGCAACCCGACGGCACCAACATAGATTTGCTGATCGGTTTCAGAGAGCGCGTCGAATGACTTGAGCACGGTGTCTATAGAGTTGGCGGTCGCGTCTCCGCCATCCCAGTTCATTTGACTTTGAAGTTCGGTGAAAATTTGTTGAGCATGCTGGCTGAACGGAGCGTCATAGAGGGCCATAACGGTCTGTTCATTAGAAGTTACGGAATTGCCCTGGCTGTCGCTCACGTATTGAGCGATTAACTTGTAGGCCGCGAGTTGGGCCTCGACCGAGGCACCACTTGATGTATCGTTCAAAACCGAAATCGCTTGGATAACGCTATTACTGGTGGACCCAACTGACCCCTGCGCAACTGCAGTTCCAGACGTCAAGGCTAGCTGCGCTTGTTCGGATATGGTGATTGTGTCAACGGGAATTGCAGCGGAGGGGGCCGCGCTTTTGTCGCTCGTCGCGTTTGATGCGCTTGAGAGGGCCAGCACCCCCACAGTGGTGTTTGGCGTGGGCGCGACAAATCCGACGGTGGAAACGGCCATTTGCTACCCTCTATCCGCTTCTGCGGACACGCTACCCAATAGTCTGCCGGAAAGTCGTTAAGCTGGAGTGTTTAGCTGGGCGTCGGAACGCGGCGGACATAAGCGACGCGGTCGCCGTGAATTTATTCGAAGTCGCGGTCGCCCTACACGCGCCATCCAGCCTCAGACACACACTGACATGCGTTACTCCCCGATCACCGCTGTAGGACGCTGCTCGTGCGACAGCGCGCCTGTCAACAAGCCAAGGCCCACAAGCTGCAGTCGACCCAAGCAGCCGAATCAATTGTAAGTACAAATCCCATGATGCATTCGACGCCGCTCAGGACCACTTCAGAATACCCCAGCAAATTTTGAGATTCATCGAGGCATACCCGTGACCGACAAGATCATCGAACTCACCTCGGAAATTGCCGCCAGCTACCTTGGTGCGAACGCGGTCAGCATGGACGAATTGCCGTCGCTGATAAAATCCATCCACGCGGCCCTTTCCACCGTCGGTCAAACGCCGGTCGAACGCGGGCTTGATGCCAGGCCCACGGCTGCGCAAATCCGGAAAAGCATCACACCGAACGCTCTGATCTCATTCATTGATGGCAAGCCCTACAAGACGCTAAAGCGCCACCTGACCACGCACGGCGAGACCATCGCCAGCTATAAGGCCAGATTCGGACTGCCTGCCGATTATCCCACCACTGCGCCCAGCTACAGCGCGGCCAGGTCGGCGATGGCCAAGAGCTTGGGGCTGGGCAATTCGCGCAGGCCAGCTACAGCCGACGCGCCGGTGACCGCACCGCGGAAAGTGGGACGGCCCAAGAAGGTCGCCGAATAGGTCTCCTATTGAACGAAAAAAGGCCTTCTGTTCACGCTGGCGTCATGGCGGAAGCGTCGAGTCCCACCAACTGACACACGAACCGAGCGGCTGAATGCCCCAGAAGTCGCTCTCGGCGGCGTCAGCGTGTTCGCGGGTCCGAATCCAAATCCGGGCGTCGATACCACCGCCAATCGGTGTAGCGTTTATCGGGAGCGACCCGATTGCGCCAATTTGAGCAGGCTCAACCAAAACAGAGGCCACATGCGGGTCGGTCACGAGCTTACGGTTGTAGATATGGAAATGCTTGGAACCGTTAGCTACCTCTGAAATTGTTTGAGCAAATGGACACTCTGTCCAAAACATCTCCTCGACAACCTTCGCGCCTTCAGTCGACCCATACCAATCCTTGATGTGATAAGCGAAAATATACCCCGCTATCAATGAGGCTACATCATCTAGTTTTAAAGTTGCGCGGGCCAACGACTCTTGAGCCAAAGCGAGCAAGGCCCGTGGCCCCTGGATTAATTGAGAGATTGGCGTAATCATTGTTCTAGCCTTACCGTTGTCAATGATAGCAATCTTAAAACATTTTGACACATGGAATACGTCAAGCAATCGCTAAAAAAACACTGCGACGCCCTCGGCATACCCCTCGAGGTTATTACAGTTGATCGCGATGACACCGGTTGGCGGATAGGCCAGAAGGTCTTTCAACGTCCAGAGTCTGCTGCTTTGGAGTTATTCAGACAAGATGGATGGGAAGGTACAGATATTGAAGGCGGTCCGATCACAATGGCGATCAAATGCGCCGGCTTTGGGTGGTTGGCCGAACACAACCTCTTTCAGACTCGTTTGGACGCCATTCGTGATGCCCCTATCAGCGCAATAGTTAGGCACCCAGATAAGTTAGATAGTTTTTTTGAAGAAGTAGAAACGTGCAGCCTAGAAATTTATAGGGAACATTTTTCTGAAATATATTCGGATCCGATAGTGAGGAGTTTTTATCCAAACCTGAATATAGATTTTATGGCGAAATTGTTCACAGCCTTAGGCCCAAAACTAGGCCAAATTGCTCGTATTTTTACTCAAAACCCCGGCGAGTATCGGCTAGGTTGGCCTGACCTGTGCTTAGTTAAAGATGGGACGACCCAATTCGTAGAAATCAAGACAACAGATAATATACATCGATCACAGTATGTAACTATATCATCTATAATCATTCCAATCGGACTGACCGCCAAGGTCTTAAAGCTGTCTCCGTCGCTCAACGATAGGCTATTACAATAAAAATAACGCGGATTGCCCATTCAAATTAGGTAAATTGCGGGCAACTTGCGCCTTCATTCACTAAATTTTGGGGACGGCCTTTGGCATCTTAATACGAAGCGGGCGAACCGTCAGCACAGCAGACACCGCGCCGTCCAGTTCCCCGCCGTGCGTCGCGGCGATCAAGGCCTCAATCACTCCGACCAGCGCAGCCTGCTCACCTGCAACAATGGCTGACTTGCCACCACCGAGGTCGAGGACCTTGGCACCATAACGGACATTGATCAGCCACTGACCGTCACCCGCTTGCCAGTACCAGGGGCGCACACGACGATGAGACACCACGGGCTGAGGCACACCATGCTCGTCCCTCTTCCATTTGGTGACCCTGACCACGAACTCCTCGCCGGCCAACTGGGCCCTAACCAGCGCCAACTGCTCTGTCAGCTTCGCAACCAGCTTCTCGCGCCGTCGTTCTGTATCTGGCAGTCGCCGGGATCGGTTCGCGTCACTCAGTGTAAGAGTTGCCAGAATGGTCATGGTTGAAGCCCTCGCTTTGATGAAATACGAATAGCTTCAATAGCTTGATCGTTCTGACATGCGATAGATCGAAGAGCGTCGTGTAGGG
>CAIJTR010000179.1 GCA_903823665.1 uncultured Rhodospirillales bacterium | reverse complement strand
CCCATGCGTGGCTGGAGCGTGTGTACGAGTGGCGTGAACGGCTGCAGCCGCGTCGCACGGTTCTCACGCACATGGGGGGCGACATGGATTGGGGATGGCTTAGCGCAAATCTGCCTGAGGGCATTGAACCGGGATTTGATGGCCAAATGCTGGATATTGCCTGATTTCAGGTCATTCGAATTTCCATAATATATCTTCTGCGACAATTGACGCCACTGCGGCGCGTAAGTGTATCATGTGTTCGTCCCCATGATGGAGGGCCGCTGTGATTGGTGAATTGGTGGCTGGGCGGGAGTGTGGGTCGTGCAACGTGTGTTGCGTGCATCTCACGATAGATGATCCGGAGTTGCAAAAGCCGCAGGGGTATCGCTGCCGGAACGCCAATCCGGATCATTCCTGCGCAATCTATGAACGCAGGCCCAAGACCTGCAAAGACTTTTACTGTGGCTGGCGCACGCTGAAATGGGTTCGCCAGCCGCTACGCCCGGACGTTTCTGACGTGCTGGTTCGGTTGCAGTTCGAAAAGCCGCAAGGAGAGCCCCCCCCGCAGCTTGGCGTGGTCTTCACTCTACTGACCGCGCGGGCGCTTAAGGCGGATGGGTTGGCTGAGACCGTGGCGGCAGCCGTGGCGGCGAATGTTCCGGTTTATCTGCATGTGCCTGGACCACCTGGATATACGGCGAGCCAAGCGCGTATCAACGACGTGCTGCAGCATGCGGTTCTGACGCGTGACAAGGCTGGCGTGCTGGATGTGCTTCGACGTGCGCGGATCGTGGCACAGGGGGGCAAGCGGACACCTATTGTGCTGAAAAACATGTCTGCAACGGATCAGGCCTGATACAGCCGCTGGAGTTCGATTGCGACCTCTGTCAACACCCCTGCCCAGTCACCAGGGCTGGATTGCCGGAAAACCCGCATTTGCGGGTACCAGGGGCTGTCTTGCCGGCCTGCGAGCCAACGCCAGCAAGCGTCGAACCTTGATAGCAGCCACACTGGGCGACCGAGTGCCCCGGCGAGGTGGGCGACGGCGGTGTCGACTGAGATCACCAGATCAAGATTGGCAACCAAATCCGCTGTGTCGGCAAAATCCGTCATTTCACCCATAGAATCGAATGGTTTCAGGCCCGCGGGGAAGTCAGCCGGATTTGCCCCAAGCTGAAGGCTGACGAACCGCACGCCATTTATATTTGCGAGGTCATTGAACAACGCTGGGGGTATTGACCGCCGTCTGTCCATGGCGTGAACGATCGACATGCCATGCCTGGGCGACCCTGCCCATACCAGGCCGATGCGCGGCCCCTCCCCCGTCTGCGTGCCAAGCCGTGACTTCCATAGCGATATGCGGCTAGCGTCTGCCGTCAAATACGGTGTTTGTCCTGGCACGGTGGCGAGTGTGGTTTTGAAGCAGCGCGCCAAACTGATTGTTGGGCAATGCAGATCATGCGGCGGCGGCCAGTCTCCTCGCGCGATGATATTGTGCGCAATTGACGGGAAGCTTTGTCGCATAAGGCGGAGCAATGGGGATTGGACCTGTAGGAGCACCTTTGCCCCGTATTCGATCAGCATCGGCACGTAGCGGACAAATTGGAGGGTGTCACCGAAGCCGCCTTCGTCATGGACGAGGATCACTTTGCCGGCAGGGTCACTGCCATCCCATAGCGGTGCGGTTAGGCCGTGCGGGGTGATGCCTGGGGCCTGCCAGCGCCACTCGAACTCAGCAAACCCTTGTTGGTAATCACCGGCGATGAGCAGGGCCATGGCGCGGTTTGCGCGCACGGTTGGATTGGATGGAGCCAAGTCAAGAGCTGCATCGTGCACAAGAAGCGACTCGGGCATCCGCCATTGCTCGTTAAAGGCCACGGCGAGGTTCGTGCAGGCGTTCACGTCACTGTTGTTGGCGCGCAGGGCGGCGATGTAGGCGGCGATTCCTTCTTCATGGCGCTGCTGTCGGTGGAGAGCCACGCCGAGGTTGCTGAGTGCCGCCCAGTAGCCGGGTTGCCTCTGTAGGGCGGAGCGGCATGTAACCTCTGCTTCGAGGTGGCGTTCTGCGAGATTCTGGAGCGCCGCCAGATTGCTCAGCGCTTCCGCATCATCGGGCACAGATTGCAGCATCAGGCGATATCGTGTCTCGGCCTCATCAAGACGGTCCGACGCTACATCGGAAGCCGCCTGCTCCAGCAATCTGCGACGATCCATCAAAAACCTGCCCTTCTTGGGCAGACTGCACGCATACTCTTAATTGCCGGTGAACAGCTTGGCGCACCCGGAAGGACTCGAACCTCCAACCCCCAGATTCGTAGTCTGGTGCTCTATCCAATTGAGCTACGGGTGCAACGCTGGGAGGCGCGGTGTAGACGAACACCGCCCCCCCTGCAAGAGCCTAAAATGAGCGTTGTTCGCCGCCGGGCCATTGTGCAGGGCTGGCCTGCTCTAGGGACACGAGACGTCCCTCCCCGCCTTCCAGAATTCCGATGCTGCCGGAGCCGATGCCGTAGACCCAGCCATGCAGTCGCAAGCTGCCACAAGCCATTCTGGCGGCAACAGATGGGTGGGTGCGGAGATGCTGCAACTGGGTGCGGACGTTCTGCTCCACGATTGCCTCAAGCTTGGCGGCTGGAGCAAGGTCGGGTTGTAGCGCCTCAACGACGCTCCTTGCGGCGTGGGCGTTACGCAGCCAGGAGCGGACCGTGGGCATGCGGTGCATGATCTCGGTATCCGGATTGAGCAGCGCCTTGATGGCACCACAGTCGGAGTGACCACACACGACGATATCAGAGACTTCCAGAGCCGTGCAGGCGAATTCGATCACTGCCGAGACGCCACCCATCATTTCGCCGTAGGCCGGCACAATATTGCCGATGTTGCGACTGACAAAAAGCTCGCCCGGCTCGGTTTGCGTGATGAGTTCCGGGACGATTCGGCTATCGGCGCAGGTAATGAACAGTGTGTGCGGGTCCTGGCCCTGCGCGAGGCCCTGGAACAATGCACTGCGCTGTGGATACGCCTGCTCCTGGAAACGTCGGACACCGTCCATGAGACGGTTCAAAGGCTTTCCGCCGTCTCCAGGTTGATCGCTCACGAGTGCGAAGCTGCTGCAGAATGGCCGGCGAGCGCCGCACGCAAAGCTTCTTCCTTGGTGTGGTCAAAGCTGGTGCGCAGAACTGTGCCACCAACACCGTCAAGACGCTCCAGCACCTTGTCGGCGGTCACCTTACGGATCAGCAGGAACAGGGCGGCTTGGCCCGGTGCGATGGCGCCGGCGGTATCCTTCATGAACTGGTCGTTGATGCCGAGATCGGTCAGCGCGCCTGTGATCGCCCCGGATGCGGCACCAAGGGCGGCGCCGGCGAGTGGCATCAGGAAGATCATGCCGATGATAGTGCCCCAGAGCGTGCCGGAGGCGGTGCTCAGGGCGAGCGGATTGACCATCTGGTTTAGCTTCATATGGCCGTCTTTGCGCTTCACGGCGACCACGGCGTCCTCAAGTTCGATCAAATATTCCTGCTGAAGGCTGAGGATTTTATCGCGAACTGCCTCCGCGGCGGCTTCGTTCGGGAATGCGATGACAACGAGATCACTCATGTGCACATCTCCTGGTTATGGCGGGACTAAGAGCCTGGAACGAGCCTGGAACGAACCTGGCATGAACGGCTGAATTACACATTGTCTGAGATCAAGCCGCGCTGGTGATGCTCTCAACGCCGTTCATGTAGGGGCGCAATACGGATGGAATGGTGATGCTGCCATCCTCCTGCTGATAATTTTCCATGACGGCTATGAGTGCTCGGCCGACTGCGACGCCGGAGCCGTTGAGTGTGTGGACGAAGCCAGCGGGCTTGCCGTCTGCCCCGCGATAGCGCGTGTTCATGCGCCGGGCCTGGAATGGGCCCATGTTCGAGCACGAGCTGATCTCGCGCCACATCTGCTGGCCCGGAAGCCAGACTTCGAGGTCGAAGGTTTTGGTGGAGCCGAAGCCGGTATCGCCCGCGCAGAGCAGCATGCGGCGGTAGGGGATTTCGAGAAGCTCCAGCACTTTTTCGGCGGCGACCGTCATGCGTTCGTGCTCGGCGGCGGAGTGATCCGGGTGGGCGATGCTGACCATTTCCACCTTCGGGAACTGGTGCTGGCGGAGCATGCCGCGGGTGTCTCGTCCGGCAGAGCCTGCTTCGCTGCGGAAGCATTGGCTAAGGGCTGCGAAGCGGAAGGGCAGCTTTGCCTCCGGCACGATTTCACCGGCGGCGTAGTTGGTCAGCGGCACTTCGGCGGTGGGGATGAGGTAGCGGCCATCGGTGGTTTTGAAGAGGTCTTCCTCGAATTTCGGCAGTTGGCTGGTACCATACATTGCCGCTGCATTGACGAGCAACGGGACAGCGACTTCCTCGTAGCCGTGCTCGCGCGTGTGCAGGTCGATCATGAACTGGCCGAGAGCACGTTCGAGACGAGCGAGTGCGCCGCGCAGGATGGTAAAACGGCTGCCGGAGATCTTGGCGGCGCGCTCGAATTCCATCAGGCCGAGGGCTTCGCCGAGCTCGAAGTGCTGCTTGGGGGTGAAGTTGGGGACGCGTGGCTCGCCGTGCTGCTTAAGGACCACGTTGTCTGCTTCGTCTCGGCCGTCCGGGACTTCCGAAGCGAGGATGTTGGGGAGGTTCTCAAGTCGTGACTTGAGCTCTTCCGCAGCTCCTTGGTCACCTTCTGTGATAGAGGAACGCAGTTTTAACTCAGCTACCCTGGCGGTTATTTCTTGGGTGTCCAAGCCCTTCCGCTTTGCCTCGCCCATTTCCTTGGACAGCGCATTTAATTTGGCTTGGTAATCTTGAACCGCAGCTAGACGAGCCCGGTTGAGTACATCCAGCTCAATCAAGACAGCAGCTATCGGCTCAACCCTGCGACGCGCCATTGCCGCGTCAAACGCCTCGGGATTGGCGCGGATTTCCCGGATATCATGCATGGCTTAATCCTCAGGGTCACGCTTTGGCTCAACGATCCGCGCTGCTATGATCGATAGCTCGTAGAGCCCGATCAGCGGCACGGCGAGGCCGGTCTGGGTGATCACGTCGGGCGGTGCCAAAATGGCGGCAATGATGAACATGCCGACATAGGCGTAGCGGCGAAACTTGGTGAGCTGTGTGGAGCGCACGATGCCGACCTTCGCCATCAGCGAGAGTGCGACGGGAAGCTGAAAAGCCACGCCGAACGCGAAGATGAGCTTCATCACGAGGTCGAGATATTCACCAACCTTTGGCTCCAGATCAATGGCTACGCCGCCGCCGCCGCCGACACTTTGGAAGCTTGCGAAGAACTGCCACGCCACTGGGAAGATGAAGTAGTAGCAAAGTGCTGCACCCATAATGAACAGCACGGGCGTTGCGATCAGGAAGGGTGCGAACGCCCGCTTTTCGCTGCGGTAGAGGCCCGGTGCCACGAACAGCCAGATTTGGGATGCGATGACGGGGAATGATATGCACGCAGCACCAAAGAATGCCACCTTGATGTAGGTAAAGAACGCCTCGGTCAGATGCGTGTAAATCATGTGCTTGCTACCGCCCTGCGCCTCCAAAACGCTGGCCAGTGGCCGCGCTAGAAAGTCGAAGATGTTGGCGGAGAAGTAATAGCAGAAGAAAAAGCACAGCAAGAGGGCGACCATCGACCACAGCAGGCGGCGGCGCAGTTCGATCAAATGATCGAGCAGCGGCATCGGCTGGTCGTCGATATGGTCTTCAGCTTCTGGAGTGGCCACGAAAATCCCTCGTTCAGGCGGTGTGCTGCGAGGCGGGCTGGCCACCCGACGGCGCGGAGTCGGGCGGCAAGAAAGCAGGCATTTCTGGCGCTATGTGCAGCACGGGCGCTGGAGGCGGCACGATGTCAGCGCTCGGTGGAATGAAGGAAGGTGCCGCTGGGCTAGGAGAAGCCACGCCGAGGATCGGACGGGTTTCGACCACCTGCTCCGTCACCTGCGCTGGCGGCGTGTAGCTTGGGTTCATCGGGTTCTCGCTGAGCGTTTTGCGAAGCTCGCCGTCACTGTCCACCGCGCGCTCGATCTGGCCTTTGATGTCCAGATTGCGGAGCTGGTTGAACTGGTCACGCACTTCGCCAAGGTTGGCTTCACGCACCATTTCATCGACATGGCCCTGGAATTCACCGGCCATCTTACGCGCCTTCTTGACGAAGCCGGCGACGGTTTTGATGGCCACCGGCAAATCTTTCGGCCCGATGGCGATGAGCGCCACTACGCCGATCAGCGCGATTTCGGTCCAGTCGAAGTCAAACATCTGGGACGGGTTCTCCTGGCGGCTCTGCTAGCAGGAATGCGGCCGAATTGGAAACCGGCTCAGCAGGCTGAGCCAAGGCATCGGGATCGAGAAGCAAATCATCACGCCGTGGGAGTTGCCGGAGGTCGGACAGGCCGAATTGGGCGAGGAATGAGGGCGTGGTGGCCCAGAGGGTTGGGCGGCCCGGTGCCTCTTTGCGGCCCTTCGGCACGATCAGGCCTGCTTCGAGCAACTGGTCCATCGTGTTTTGCGAAAGGCTGGCCCCGCGGATTTCTTCGATTTCGGGGCGTGTGACCGGCTGGTGGTAGGCGATGATGGCGAGCGTTTCCATCGCCACGCGCGGCAGGCGGCGCGGCACTTCGATAACGCGGCGCAGACGGGGAGCGAGATCGGGGGCTGTGCGGAACTGCCAGCCTCCGGCGACCTGCGCCAGCTCGACGCCGCGGCCGGTGTAAAGTGCGGTGAGGCCTGTCATCACAGCGTCGAAATCGGCCTCCATCGAAAGTGAGCGGACGAGTGCGCTGGACGGTACTGGAGTGGCGCTGGCGAAGATCAGGGCTTCAGCTAGGCGGATGTCGTCTTGCAACGTATCGCTCATTGGTCCTCCTCCGCCTTCATTTGCCCAAGCAGGATAGGGCCGAAATGCTCGTCCTGGCGTAACTGCAGATCACCATTGCGGGCCATTTCTAAGCCAGCGATAAGCGCGCTGGCCATGGCACCGCGGCGTTCGAGCGGGGTTGAGATCGTCTCGGGCAAAAAGCTCTCCAATGTGGACCAGTCCGGCAGGCTGCGCATCATACGCTTCAGGCGGGCAAGCGCATCCTGCACGCTCCATAGTGCGACGGGGCGCGGCCTGTAGACGCGCATGGTGTTGGCGCGGCGCAGTGCCACGAGATAGGCGCGCATGAGGCTGACGATATCGAGTGCGAGTTTGGAGCGGTCGGTTTCTGTCAGATCCTCCGGCTCGCCGCGTTTGAAGACGTCTTGGCCGAGTTGCGGACGGTTGGAGAGCCATCCGGCGAGGCTGCGGACCTGGGCGAGATCGCGCAGACGGGCGGCCAGGGTTTCGGCGGCAACCTCGCCCTCCTCCGCTGCGGCGTCTCCGGGTGGGAGCAGGAGGCGGGATTTGAGCCAGGCGAGCCAGGCCGCCATGACGAGCCAATCCGCTGCCAGTTCGAGGCGGACGCGGCGGGCACCTTCGATGACGGCCAGGAACTGATCGACCAGGGAGAGGATGGAGATTGTGGCAAGGTCGAGTTTCTGCTGGCGGGCGAGATCGAGCAGCAGGTCGAGCGGACCCTCAAAGCCATCGAGTTGCAGCAGCAGGCGGTCAGCGTCTGGGACCGCTTCCGCGGGTGTGTCAGCCTTCTCGGCCATGGCCTGACAACAGCAAGATCCAGCGCTGCGCCCATGGCAGCACCTGTTCGAGCCCGTCATGAACGGGGTCGAAATGGAAGCCAAAATCCCGGCCTGCTTCGGGGAGAAGGAAGACCGCCAGCAGGACTATGACGATGCCGAAACGATCCAGCTTCGCCCAGCGCACGGCCACTGCTTCGGGCAGTAGGCCTACGATGATGCGACCGCCGTCGAGCGGCGGGATTGGCAACAGGTTGAACAGGCCGAGCACGAGGTTGACGAGGATGAAGTCCTCAATGAATTCAACGCCCACATCGGCGATGATGGGCGGGAGATAGTCGAGGCCGAAGGCGGCCACCGCAGCGAGCCATGCGAGCAAAAAGTTCATCGCGGGCCCTGCGGCTGCGACCAGCATCATGCCGCGGCGTGGGCTTTTAAACTTCCAGGCGGCAACTGGGACCGGCTTGGCCCAGCCGAACATGAAGCCGACGCGGCCGAGGGTGAGCAATTGGGAGATCAGCAGGAATCCAGGTAACAGGATGGTGCCGACGCGATCCACGTGGACGATGGGGTTGAGCGAAAGGCGGCCAAGCTTTTTCGCGGTGTCGTCACCGAGAGCCCAGGCGGCGTAACCGTGGGCGGCCTCATGCAGTGTGATCGCCAGGATGGCTGGGATCACAGCGAGCGCAAATGAGAGGATCATCTCGATCATGTCAGCAAAGCATCCCGTTCGGCGGCCAATGCCGCTGCGTCCAGCGTTTCCCGCGCGTTCTGCGCAACTTCCCGGCTGGCTGCCAGCCGCCGGGCGGTGTTGTCCGTGACATATCGGCATGCTGCAAGCACGTCCGCGTTGCCACCGTCGTCGCCGGCGCAATACATCGCGAGATCACAGCCAGCTTCAAGGGCTGCGGCGGCTCGCGCGGCTGGTGGGCCGAAGAGTGCCTGCATTGCGAGATCATCTGAGACCAGCACGCCGTCAAACCCGATGCGGCCTCGGATGATGTCGGAAATAATGGTTCCGGATAGCGTGGCGGGATGTCGTGCGTCGTGCCGGGGGTAGAGCAGATGCGCCGTCATCGCCCAGGGTAGGCGCGCGTTGCCGATGAAGGGGATGAGGTCTTCGTCATCGCCGTCTTCATCGACAGGGAGCGCCAGATGGCTGTCGACGCGGGCGCGACCATGGCCTGGTAGGTGTTTCATGACCGGAAGGATGCCAGCGGCCAGCAACCCGGCGGCGGTGGCGGCACCGAGTGCTGCGACGGCGTTTGGGTCGGCACTGAAACCACGATCTCCGACGATGTCGTGATAGCCGGGGAGCCTGCGGTCCAGGACTGGGGCGCACGCGACATCGAAGCCGCTGGCTGCGCAGTCAGTGCCGATCAGGGCACCGGTGATCCAGGCGGCGCGCAATCCGGACTCGTTGTTTTCAGCGTAGAGATCGCCGATCCGGCCTGCAGAGGGATGTTTGCGCCAGTGCGGCGGCTTGAGACGGGCAACGCGGCCGCCTTCTTGATCGACGAGCAGCACTGCTTCCGGCGGAAGTTCCGCACGCAAGGCCGCGATGAGAGTGACGAGCTGGGCGGGTGATTCGATGTTTCGGCCAAACAAGATTACTCCGGCAGGCGTTCCCGCGCGAAGTAAATCTCTTGTTTCCCACCCCAACGACGTGCCGGGAATGCCGAGAATGGCGGCTTTCAGATGCATCGCCCCTTCTGGCACGATGCAGGTATAGTTACAAAATCAGGAGTGGGCGACCGCGCAGTTGCCGCCCTTGCTGTGGAGTTGGTCGCAGAAGCTTTTGGCGCTGGCACTGTCAGCAAAGCCGGGCACGCGGAGGCGCCAGAATACCTTGCCATCATGCTCGGTGCGCGAGACCGCGAATTGCTTGCCACCCAGCAAATCCGGATATTTTGCGGAAAGACGGTGCCATTCGCCTTGCGCTGCTTCCTCTGAAGAGACCGCTGCGAGTTGGACTGACGCGCGGCCGACTGCTGCTGGTGGTGCAGATGCAGCGGATTTTGCCGCGGGCTTTGGAGCAACAGGGGCGACCGGAGCAGGCTGGGCTGCAACGGCTTGAACGGGTGCGGGCTTTGCGGCCGGTGCAGGCTTGGCCACCGGTGCCGGACGCGAGGCGTTCAGCAGCGACTCATGTGGCGCTTCAATCTGCGGTGCGACGCGCAAGGTGGGCACCGGCTCTGTTTCTGTGGCCGGCACAGAAGCGGTCATGACTGGCGCAGGCGTGGCCTTCAGCGCTGCGAGTGCTGGCGCTTCTGGTGCAGGGGCTACGACAGCTTTGCCCTCGGCCTCGCCAGACAGGATGGTTTCATCGGCACCTTCAACAGCAAGTCCACCCTTGTTGACCGGGCGTTCACGTACTGGGCGACTGTCGGCCTGAATGACTGGCACGCCGGTGTGGCGATGGCCCATCAGCGACCAGCCGCCCATCAGCAAGAGCAGTGCTGCGCCAATACCGCCGGCGATCAGCGCCAGCCGCTTGGTGTTGGCGTCAATGCCATCACGGCTACCGCGCGGTGTGTAGGAGCCGCCTTGCACGCCTGCCATGGCCGGAAACGGAATATCCAGATCGTCACGCATTGCCCAAACCCCCGGCACTGGCCGGGAACTCCGGCTCAGCGCATTTCTTCAACTGGCGTCACGCCCATCACGGCCAAACCGGAGCGAATGACGGAAGCTGTGGCGGTCAGCAATGCCACCCGGTCCCGTGTCGCTTCGGGTTGATCTGCTTGCAGGAACCGCAGTGCAGCATCTTCCCGCCCTCGGTTCCATAGCATATGAAAGTCGCCCGCCAAGTCATAGAGAAAAAACGCGATTCTGTGTGGCTCACGGGCAACAGCCGCCGACTCAATCATTCGTGGCCAGGACACCAAGCGACGGATCAGTGCCATTTCAGCGGGATCGGTGAGGCTGGAAAGGCTCGCGCTTGCCAGAACCGCAGTTGAGACGTCCATCTGCTCGGTGGCGGCACGCAAAACGCTGCGGCAGCGGGCGTGGGCGTATTGGACGTAAAACACCGGATTTTCGCGGGTTTGGGCGATGGCAGCGTCGATGTCGAAGTCCATCTGCGCATCAGATTTACGGGTGAGCATGGTGAAGCGCACGGCGTCTCGGCCGACTTCATCGAGCAGATCGCGCAGGGTGATAAAGGTGCCGGCGCGCTTGGACATGCGCACGGGTTCGCCGCCCTTGAGGACCTTGACGATCTGGCAGAGCACAATGTCGAGCTGCACGCCCTCATTGCCGGAAAGTGCGCGGGTGGCGGCCTTCATGCGCGAGACGTAGCCGCCGTGATCGGCACCCCAGACGTCGATCATCACCTGTGCACCGCGGGCGATCTTGTCGGCGTGGTAGGAGATGTCATTGGAGAAATACGTGTTGGAGCCGTCGGATTTCCGAAGTGGGCGATCTACGTCATCGCCGAATTGGGTGGAGCGGAACAGGGTTTGTTCGCGGGCTTCCCAATCGTCTGGCAGCTTGCCTTTGGGCGGTTCCAGCGTGCCTTGGTAGATCAGGCCCAACTGGGTCAGGCGTTCGATGGCGCGGTCGGTGGCACCGGTTTGCATCAGTTCGCGCTCAGAGCTGAACACGTCGAAATGCACGCCGAGCAGGTCGAGATCCTCGCGGATGGAGGCGAGCATCATGGCGAGGGCGGTTTCGCGGACGATCTCGAACCAGACGGCGGGATCGGCAGGCTTGCCGTCGGCAGCCAGGGTTGATCCGTGTTTCTCGGCCAGGGCTTCGCCGACGGGGATGAGGTACTCGCCGCGATATTGCAGGCCGCCGGGGACGTGGGCGGAGTATTCTTCTTCGGTGAGTGTGGTGCCAATGGCTTGCAGGTAGCGCCAGTAGGCGGCCCATGCGAGGGCGATGACCTGGCCGCCGGCGTCGTTGATCAGGTATTCGCGGGTGACGGCAAACCCGGCCTTGGCGAGCAGGCTGGCCAGCGCGTCGCCCACAACGGCACCACGGCAATGGCCAATATGCATGGGGCCGGTGGGGTTGGCGGAGACGTATTCGACGTTGACGCGGATGCCACCGCCCGCATTGCTGTCACCGTAGGCCTCGCCAGCGCGCAGAATGATGGGGATTTGTGAGCGCAGCACGTCGGCACGCAGCGTAAGGTTGACGAAGCCGGGGCCTGCTGCCTCGGCCTTTTCGATCATCGGGTCTACGGACAGGGCTGCCACGAGTTCGGCGGCGATTTCCTGCGGCTTGCGGCGAGCCACCTTGCTGGCGACCATGGCGGCGTTGGTGGCCATGTCGCCGTGCGAGGTGTCCTTCGTTGGCGTGACCTCGACGCGATCTGCAATTTCGGGCGGGAGATCGGGCACGATGGAGTGGAGTGCGGCCACGACGGTGGCGCGCAGGTCGGAGAACAGGTTTTCACTCATCAGGTTTGCCTATCAGATCAGCCTGAAACCGAAATGTCGGTCAGGCGCGAATGCTCATCGAGCGCGAAACGGTCGGTCATGCCGGCGATGTAGTCGGCAACCGTTGAGGCCACGCGCTGGTTGCCGGGAACGTCACCTGCCCTGCCCCGCCAGTCATCGGGCAGCAGACCGGGGGCGGTGTGCAGGAGCGCGAAGATTTCGCCGGTGACCTTGCGGGCCTTGGCCGTCATGCGATTGACGCGCCAGTGGCGATACATACGGGCGAACAGAAATTCTTTGATGACGCGGTTTGCCTCGGCCATCGGCTCGCTGAACGCCACGACGGGAGTTTTGGCGTGGCGGATGGCGTCTGAATCGGCTGGTTCGAGCTTGGCGATACGGGCGCGGGTTTCGGCCACGAGATCGACGATCAGGGCATTGATCACCCGCCGGATGGTCTCGTGGCGCAGACGGGGCGGCGGCATGTCCAGGCTGGCGCGCCTTGCGGTTTCGAGTGCTGCGCCGACGACGGGCAAGTGGGCGATGTCGGCGATGGTGAAAAGCTCGGCGCGCAGGCCGTCATCGAGGTCGTGGCTGTGATAGGCGATGTCGTCGGCCAGTGCGGCCACCTGGGCTTCGGCTGAGGCGAAGGTTGCCAGGTCCAGTTTGAACTTCTGGTCGTAGTCAGCGACGTAAGGCGGCGGCTTGCGCAAGGGGCCGTTGTGTTTGGCCAGACCCTCCAGCGTTTCCCAGGTGAGGTTCAGCCCATCGAAATCAGCGTAGCGGCTTTCGAGGAGGGTTACGATGCGCAGCGCCTGGGCGTTGTGGTCGAAGCCGCCGAAGGGCTTCATGGCGGCGCTCAGTGCTTCCTCGCCGGCATGGCCGAAGGGCGTATGGCCGAGGTCGTGCGCCAGGGCCAGCGCCTCGGTCAGGTCCTCATCGAGTGCCAGTTCACGGGCGATGGAGCGGGCGATCTGCGCCACTTCGATGCTGTGCGTGAGGCGGGTACGGTAGAAATCACCCTCGTGGTTGACGAAAACCTGGGTTTTGTATTGCAGTTTGCGGAACGCGGAGCTGTGGATGATGCGGTCGCGGTCCCGCTGCCAGGGGCTGCGCGTGGCGGCGTCCGGCTCCGGATACAGCCGGCCGCGAGACGTTTCGGGCCTCACGGCCCAGGGTGCATGGGAGGCGGCGTGCGAGATCATAGCGCTCTGCCTACACCGCGCGGCTTGCCACTTCAAACACGCTGCGATCACGCCTATGTTGGTTCTATGGACAGAACCCAGTTTCGCCTGACCGACCGCGCCGCCGAGCGCATTGCCGAGATTGCCAGTGCCAATGGCGGCGGTGCCCTTCGCGTGGCCGTGCTCGCGGGGGGCTGTAGCGGCTTTCAATATAAGTTCGAGCTGGACCGTGAGACCGGGGAGGATGACATCGTGATCGCCCACGGTGCGGCTCAGGTTTACATCGACCCGGCGAGCCTTGATCTGCTGGAAGGCAGCGAGCTTGATTACACGGACGCCCTGATGGGCAGCCATTTCGCGGTGCGCAACCCTCAGGCAAAGTCTTCATGCGGCTGCGGGACATCTTTCGCCATTGAGTGATGTGATGCCCGATCAGCCGCTGCGCATCGCGACCTGGAACGTCAATTCCGTGCGTCAGCGGCAGGGTCACGTGGAGCGGTGGCTGGCGCGCGTGCAGCCTGATGTGCTGGTTCTGCAGGAAATCAAATGCGAGAGCCCGGCGTTTCCTGGGGCGGTGTTTGAGGCGGCGGGGTACCACTCGGTTGTGGTTGGGCAGAAATCCTACAATGGCGTAGCAGCGCTCAGCCGGGTGCCGTTTGAGGTGGTGCATACCGCCCTGCCCGGCCTTGCCGACGAAACCCCGGCGGCGCGCTATATCGAGATTTTGGTGGGCAACCTGACCATCATCGGTATTTACCTGCCGAACGGAAACTCTGGTGGCGACGCTGGGTACGCGGCAAAGCTGGCGTGGATGGACGCGCTGACGGCTCACGCGAAGGCGTTGATGGATGCGGACCGGGATTTCATCATCCTGGGCGACTATAATGTGGCACCGACGGATGAGGATTATGCGCTCGGGGCTTTGTCGGCCACTGACGCGCTGGTGCGGCCTGCAACGCGGGCGAAATATCGCAGCCTGCTTTGGCTGGGACTGACAGACGCCATTCGGGCGCTGCATCCGACCGGCGCGATTTACACATTCTGGGATTACCAGTCTGCCGCTTGGCAGCGCGACAGTGGGCTGCGGATCGATCACGCGCTGCTGTCACCCCGCGTGGCGGAGCGGCTCGTCTCAGCGATGCCTGACCGGCGGGAACGCGGGGAGGAACAGCCCTCTGACCACGTTCCCGTTGTTGTAGAACTGGCTGCGGCTTAGATCGCGAGCGTGCCGGCCAGAGCCTGGTTGTAGCGGCCTTCGATCTTCGACCAGTCCACCACGTTCCACCATGCCGCCAAATAGTCCGGGCGCTTGTTCTGGTATTTCAGGTAGTAGGCGTGCTCCCACAAATCGTTGCCGAACAGAACGCGGCTGCCGTCGATGATCGGGCTGTCCTGGTTTGGGCGCGGCAGCAGAGCGAGTTTGCCCTCCCGCGTGACGGTGACGAACACCCAGCCGGAGCCAAACACGCCGGCACCGGCTTTGTTGAAGTTGGCCTGCAGAGTGGCGAGATCGCCGAAGTCTCGCGTGATGGCAGCGGCCAGAGCGCCCGTCGGCGCGCCGCCCTTGCCGCCCATCACTTGCCAGAACATGGAATGGTTGACGTGGCCGCCTGCGTTGTTGCGGACGACGGTGCGGATGCTCTCGGGCACTTCGGTGAGCTTGCCCAGCAGTGCGTCGGGCGCAAGGGCTGCGAGCTGCGGATGGTCCTTCACGGCGTTGTTCAGGTTGGCGACGTAGGCCGCGTGATGCCGGTCATGGTGGATCTGCATCGTCATTGCGTCGATGAAGGGCTCGTTGGCGTCCAAGCCGTAGGCCAGCGGCGGCAGGGTGTAGGGACCGGTGCTCTGCGCCATACCGACAGTGGTGCGCAATGTTGCGAACACGGTGGAAGCGCCGAACAATGCGGCGCGACGGGTGAGGATGGACATCGTTGAATACTCCACAAGACCGCGATGAGCGTGAGCTGATTGACCTTGTAAAGATCTGGGTATGAAGCCAGAAATCACCACCCATCAACGAATTGCTGTGCGATCTCCGAGCAAACAGGGCACGGTCATAAGAATGATATACATATCCAGCCAGAAAGATTGACGCTCGATATAGGCTACATCCAGCGCCACGCGCCGACGAACGGACTGCACGGTATCGACGGCACCGCGAGAGCCATTGATCGCAGCCCAGCCGGTCATGCCAGGCTTTATGCGATGCCTGTGGGCGTATTCCGCAACCAGACGCGCTGATTCCTCATCACCGGTCTTCATCCCAACCGCATGCGGCCGGGGACCCACGAGCGACATCTCCCCGCTCAAGACGTTGAACAGCTGTGGCAATTCATCGACGCTGGTGCGCCGGATGACGCGGCCGACCCGCGTGACCCTGCAATCATTTGCCTGGATCTGCAGCGAAGCCGTGGCGTCCTCCGCCTCCACACGCATTGTGCGGAATTTCCAGATTGTGATGATCTCATTGTTGAACCCGTGGCGACGCTGACGGAAGAACATCGGCCCTTTCGAGTCGAGCTTCACAGCAATGCCAATGAGCACCATGAACGGTATTAGCAGCACCAACATCACGCTGCCGAGGATGAGATCTTGCAGGCGTTTGGCAATGATGCGGTCTTCATCGATCGTGTGGCCGGACAGCCGTGACAGAGGAATGCCCGCTATTCCGGCGGCTGAGCCGCGCGTATCCATTTCGCCCTCGACATCGACAAGGAGCGAGATCTCATTGGGCAAGAGATGCAGCCGAGCTGTGAGCTCGCGCAAGCGTTCGCGCGCATCGGTAGAAACCGTGATCACCACACGGTCAACGTACGGCATGATGCGGTGGCCGAACATTGAGTCGACTTTGCCGAGCACCTTCACGCCGCCAATGTTGGGGGGGATGCGGTCAGACCGGTCATCGAACACGCCGAGAACAGCGACATCCCGCGTTTCATGGGCACGGGCGATCAGCCATGCGGCATTGGCGGTCGCGCCGACGATGACGATGTTTGGCGTAAGCTTGCCGGCGCGGAACAGTTGCCGCAGCCGAAGCAGCCAAATGCATCGCAGCGATGTAACCGCCAAGGCGCTGAAGGCAAACCACTCCAGGCTAGGCTCGATCTGCTGTGCCCCCAGCGGCAGAACCAAAATCATGGCCACAAACACCAAACCGGATAGACCCAGGCCTGCGGCAAGACCGCCGAGTGCAACGCGCCAATGACGCTGGGCGTGCAGCATTTTCGGTCTTGTCCACCCAAGGCAGGCGCACATCACCGGAGCGCCAATGGCGATTGGAAGCACAGAGGCCACTGGCGCTGAAAGCAAGGCCAATAGATTTCCAATGCCCAGCCAGTCGAGACCCAGGCCACTGACAAGACAGATTTCTGCCACGCGGAAGAGGCGCTGAAGCCCGCCCAATTCTGCACGAGAACGGCTCGTCGCCAGCGCCATGGGGCGCAGCGTACCACGCCGTTCGATCGCGGGAGCAATTGAACCCGCGGCAGGACCACTTTCACCCGCCAACGAGTGCCGCCTTTCATCCGCGTCGACCGTGCCGTCGGACATCCGCGAGACAATCCTCATCAGAGTGGCCTTTTCTATCTGGCCCTCAGGGGCACGAAATACGCCACCTTGCCTGTGCATGCCACTAAGATCGCACGCGAATGCTAATTTTCAGTCAATCATCATGTTGCCACGACAGCTTTTACGAGACCGAACCGTCGTGGCAATGATAATTGTTACTCCCAGTGCGCTGGGACCCACTCCCAGCGCGGGCCTCGCTGGACCCAGATGCCTGGCACATAGCGATGATATTCGGCCCGGACTGGCACGTAATGCCCCTCAAACCAGACATATCGGCGGCCTTCCCAATGCCAGTGCCCCGGCTCCCAAACGTAGCCGTGACGCCGGTGCGGCTCCGGCTCATAGCGTGGTGCCGGGATGGGTTCGTATGGTCGAGGGGCACCATACGGCTGGGCCGAGGCGGTCCCGGCTAACGTGAGGCCGGTGGCGAGACTGGCGAGCAAGAGGCGACGGGTCGTCATTGCGAACTCCTTGGTTAGCAATGACAATTTAGCCTCAGGCGTGTTTGGCAAACATTGATGTCTGCGTGAAAATTTTGTTATGAGGCTGCAATTATCTGCAATATTCGTGGCAGATAATCGCAGTCGTCTGACTTTTACGGCGAATCGGGTTTGGCTATGAGATGCGGGCGAGCGCCGCGTCAAGTCGGACGATTTCCGCCTCGGCGGTGGCGATTCTTTCGCGATTCTCTGCCACCACCTCCGGCTTGGCGCGGGCGATGAAGTCTGGGTTCTCTAGCTTCCGGCGCGTAACTTCGGCGTCCTTCTCCACTCTTGCCTTCTCTTTGGTCAGGCGGGTGCGTTCGGCGTCGAAGTTGATCAGGCCGCTGAGAGGGATGACGATGGTGGCTTCGTCGAGCAAGATTTGTGCGGCTCCGCGCGGCATGTCGCCGACCAGTGGGCCGAATTCGGACGCGCGGGCCATGCGGCTGATGGCTTCGATCCAGCGTTGGCCGCGCGCCAGGGTTTCAGGCGTGGCGTCACGGAGCAGAACCGGGGCCTTGTTGGAGGGGGCGACATTCATTTCGGCGCGCACACCGCGGACTTCGCCGACGAGTCGGACCAGCCAGTCCAGTTCGGACTGTGCCTCGGCGGCACCGGGAACGGTGAAAGGCTCGGGCCAAGCGGCGGTGATCAGGCTGCACGCGGGGCCGTAGCCGAATTCGTCCCAAAGCTCCTCGGTGACGTAGGGTGCGCAGGGATGGAGCAGGCGGAGAATGAGACCGAGCACGTGGGCTGCGGTTTGTTTGACCTCGCGGGCCTCGGCGGTGTCAGGTTGGGCCAAGGCAGGCTTAGCGAGTTCGAGGAACCAGTCGCAATAGGCGTTCCAAGTGAAGCGGTAGACGGCACTGGCGTAGTCATCGAAGCGGTAGGCGTCGAGCGCTTCGGTGGCTTCGCGGATGGCGTCGGACGCTTTTGCGAGAATCCAGCGGGTGAGCGGCAGAGTGGCCTGATTCGGGGTGAAGGATGGATCGGGCTTGATCTCGTTCATCTCGGCGAAGCGGGCGGCGTTCCAGAGCTTGGTGATGAAGCCGCGACCGGTTTCGACGGCTGAGGCACCCAGCTTCACGTCACGGCCGGGACCACAGAGGCGGGTAATGGCAAAGCGCATGGCGTCGGCACCGAACTGGTCCACGAGGGCCAACGGGTCGATGACGTTGCCTTTCGATTTGCTCATCTTTTGGCCTTTTTCGTCTCGGACGAGGCCATGGATATAGACGGTGTGGAAGGGCACATCGTCCATGAAGTGCAGGCCCATCATCATCATCCGGGCGACCCAGAAGAAGATGATGTCAAAGCCGGTGACGAGCACGTCGCCTGGATAGTACTTCGCGAGTTCCGGCGTTTTTTCTGGCCAGCCGAGGGTGGAGAATGGCCACAGTGCGGAACTGAACCAGGTGTCGAGCACGTCGTCGTCACGGGTGATGAAGCTGGGTTCGCCGTAATGCGCGTCGGCGGCAGCCTGCGCCGCGGCGTCGTCGCGTTCGACGAACACCGTGCCGTCTGAACCATACCATGCGGGAATCCGATGGCCCCACCAGAGCTGGCGGGAGATACACCAGGGCTGGATGTCGCGCATCCAGGCGAAGAAGGTGTTCTCCCATTGCTGGGGGACGAATTTGGTGCGGCCCTGCTCGACGGCGGCGATGGCGGGTTTGGCGAGTTCGGCGGCGTTGCAATACCACTGCACCGTCAGCAGTGGCTCGATGGGGACGCCGGAACGGTCACCGTGTGGGACCTGATTGGTGTGTGGTTCGACGGCGACGAGGGATTCGAGGCGTTCGAGTTCGGCCACGATGCGTTTGCGGGCCTCGAAGCGGTCGAGGCCTTCGAGGGTGTGGGTGAATTCGCTGGCGGCGGCGAGATCAAGCTCGGCGAGCGTGATCTTGGCCTCGCGGTCAAGGATGGACGGCATGGCGAGCGAGTGGCGGCGGCCAACTTCGAAGTCGTTGAAATCATGCGCGGGCGTGATTTTGACAGCACCTGTGCCCTTCTCCGGGTCGGAATATTCGTCGGCGATGATGGGAATGCGGCGACCGGTGAGTGGTAGGACGACGTGCAGGCCGACCAGGTCGGTGTAGCGCTCGTCGGTTGGGTGGACAGCCACGGCGGTGTCGCCCAGCATCGTTTCCGGACGCGTGGTGGCGACGGTGATGGAGCGGCCTGAACCGTCATCGATGTCGTAGCGGATATGCCAGATTGAGCCTCGGATTTCGCGGCTTTCGACTTCGAGATCGGAGATGGCGGACTGGAATTTGGGGTCCCAGTTCACGAGCCTTCGGTCGCGATAGATCAGGCCCTGTTTGAACAGCGTGACGAACACTTCGCGGACCGCAACCGAAAGGCCCTCGTCCATGGTGAAGCGTTCGCGGGGCCAGTCGAGCGAGGCGCCGATGCGGCGGAGTTGTTCGGTGATGGTCCCGCCCGACTCGCGCTTCCATTGCCAGACACGTTCCAGGAAGGCATCGCGGCCGAGTTCCTGACGGGTTGTTCCTTCGCTGGCCAACAGACGCTCGACTACCATTTGGGTGGCGATGCCGGCGTGATCGGTGCCGGGCTGCCACAGCGCGTCGCGACCCTGCATGCGCCGATAGCGGGTGAGGATGTCCTGCACCGTCATGGTCAGCGCGTGGCCAATATGCAGGCTGCCGGTGACGTTCGGCGGCGGGATCATGATGGTAAACGGGTCGGCGTTCCGCTCAGGGTGTGCCGCGAATGCGCCGCCGGTTTCCCAGCCCGCGTATATGGCGCGCTCGGTGTCGGCGGGAGTGTGGCTTTTGGTCAGCATCAGATCAGGCTCGATCGGGTCTGGGGTTGAAGCACACCCCGGTCCCGAGGCGGCTTGGCTTTAGATGGCGACGCGGCCCGCCATGCGTTCGATCTCGGAGCGTACGATGCGCTCGACCATGGCCGGCACGTTCGCGTCAAGCCACTCCTTGAGCATGGGGCGCATCTCGTCACGCACGAGGTCTTCCAGCGTGGGGCCACCACGGTAGACTGAGGTATGGCGCTCAGCTGAAAGGGTGCGCATGAGATTACCCATCGAAGCCGCCGCAGCAGCCGCGGCTTCGGGTGCCACCAAAGTGGCCGCATGGGCGGATAGTTCATCATGCGGCGTCATTACCGGCTCCGTTTGGGGCTGTGGTGCGATCTGGACTTTGGGTGCCGGCGCGGGTTGCAGTGCCGGGGTTGGCTCCAGCGCCATTGGGGAGGGGGCCGGCGCGGGTGACACCGGTGATGGTTGCGGAGCGGGCGTGGCGACTGCAGCCGGCTGCGTCGGAACCACCTTTGGCTGGGTGGACGCGGACATGAAATTGCCCAAAGCCGCCAATGACGACGAGGCATTCCCTGGAGCCGCAGCCGGTGGGCGGACAAGCATTGATTCATCCAAGTTGAACACGGGTGCAACTGGCGCGGCCGGCGCAACAAACGCCGCTGGTTCTGGCGTGGCTGCCGGGGTGGGAGGCTCCAATGGTGGCGGAGTGGGCTGTGCCACTGGCTGCGGCAGGATAACCGGTGCGGCGGCCTTTCGCGATGCACCGCCGTCATCCTCGCTCAAAATGCGGCGGATCGACGCCAGAATATCTTCCATCGACGGATCGCTGCTTGTGGCAGGCGCGTTGCCCGACGATGGATGGTTTTGGCCGCTGCCGCTCATTCTGCTCTCCTACCCAGGCATCATTCTCGCCGGCGACACGCCGACGCGCGGATCAACGACCGGGTTGCCCGGTCGCGTAGTCACCAGTGCCAATCCAGCGGCTTTTAACCGCTTGATAATACGCGGTCTCGTCATAGAGCGGAACCTGCAGGTTGAGATCCCGTGCAGTGAGCCTGCCGACGGCACCTGCCACCTGGTAGGAGGCAGTGACCAGAGATGCGAGGTTTTGCACCAGAGTGGTGCGGCTGTTGAGTAGCACCTGCTCGGCGTTCAACACATCAAGAGTGGTGCGACTGCCCACGATGGCTTCGCGCTGCGTGCCCTCAAGTGCCACTTCGTTGGCCTTGATCTGGGTACGCGTGCTTTCGATGGTCGATTTAGCGGCCTGATAGGTTTCCCACGCGCTGATTGCCTGCTGCACGGCAGTGCGCCGGGCATCATCAATCAGCTTGCGGCTTGACTGCTCCTGCTGCCGCGCCTGCCGTATAGCGGAATATTCGGCACCACCCTGGTAAAGCGGGACAGAGACCGAAGCGACGATCTGACTGCTGTCGGTTTTAACATTCTTTTGCGACGAATTCTGAGTGTAGGCAGCGGTTGCCTGGATACTCGCAGTCGGCATCAAGGCTGCATATTGCAGGTCGAAATTGTCTTTGTCCGCTGCGTTTTGGAAGAGAGACGCGATCACGCTTGGATTATTGGCAGACGCCATCGCCTTGGCTTCTTCCAGCGTTTTCGTCGGCAGCTTCAGCGGCTGCGGCTCGACCAGCTTGTCTGGCAGGTCACCGATCAAGCGCTGATAGGTGGCGCGAGCGGTTTGCAGGTTGCCTTCAGCGGTCTGGCGGGTGGCCGTTGCACCAGCGAGGGCTGCTTCGGCCTGCGCCACATCAGTCCGGGTTATTTCACCAACACGGAAACGGTCATTGGTGGCCTGGAGCTGCCGCTGCAGAACTTGCTCGTTGTTGGCGTTCAGCGCCAGCAGGTTGGTGGTTTGGATGACGCCGACATAGGCGGTGACACTGTCTGAAAACAGCTGCTCCTCCGTTGCGATGAGCTTCGCGCGTGCGGACATCACGAGATTATCAGCCTTGTTTGTGGCAGCCGTCGTTCGGCCGCCACGATAGATCGGCTGCGTGAGCGTGGACGAGCCGGTGACGACCGCGCGGCCCTGCTGCGATTTCGTGACGAATGGCGGAATACCGCTGATCTGGTTGCCGAAAGCTGGCCCAGCGGTGCCTTGCAGCACGACCGTCGGACGCCAGCCGGCGAGTGCGGTGGGAACACCTTCATCGACAGCACGCAACTGGGCACGGGCCGATTGGAGTGACGGCGTATTCGAGTAGGCGGCGGCGAGGGCTTCCTGCAGCGTGTGCGTGCCGGTTGTCGATGCCGCAGCGATAGCCGCGCCGGGTGCAGGTGATGTTTGGGCGGCAACAGGCAACACGCTTGCCGTGCTCAACAGCGCGCCGAGCAGGCTGGTCAAAACTGGACAAGAAGCCGACTTCCAAGCCATTCGATTCGTTCTCCGCGATCCCGTCACGTATATAAGCCCCGACGGCGCATGTATGCGTATCGGCTCACTGCGTGCGTCATCTGTCTTGAGATGTGCCACACGCCTGAGCGCTCCGCCATCGTTTTGCCGCGCCGGTGAACCACTTGCTGGTCAGGCCGGCAGGGAAAAAGACAGTGGAGCATTTACGATACTATTCACCAAACCAGCTCAACAGCCATA
The DNA here is from genome assembly GCA_903823665.1 of uncultured Rhodospirillales bacterium. Classification (GTDB taxonomy): domain Bacteria; phylum Pseudomonadota; class Alphaproteobacteria; order Acetobacterales; family Acetobacteraceae; genus CAIQQQ01. The sequence goes on along the minus strand of CAIJTR010000179.1, from coordinate 910 downwards.
GCAAAATCAACGAGCATATCGCCGATCTAATTGTTTTTAGGGTCTAATTGCTCCACCCCAGCCCTGCCCGTCATGCCAAAGCGCGGCGCTAAAACACGAAGGCGGCCGCGCGGCGCATCATCGGAAGTGGGGATGCGGCGCAATCGAAGGTTGCGGTGAAGGCGAGCGAACCCTGGCTGAGATGGCCGATCACTGCGTGCCCTAGTTTGGCCGATACCGGTAGCACCATCACAATCCGGCCGTCTGGACGGAGCTGTGACGCGAATTCATCAGGCAGATCTTCAACAGCACCATCGATAAAGATCAGGTCGTAAGGAGCGGACTTCGGCCACCCGGCAGCAATTGGACCGCTTACCAGAGACACACCCGGCGCGTGCTCGCTGAGCGCCCGTGTTGCAACCGCGGTAAGTGCGGGCGATTCCTCCAGCGCCGTGACAACTGCGCCCAGGCTTGCGATGAGTGCCGCACTGTAGCCGCCGCCGCATGCGGCCACGAGGACGTTTTCACCGGGGCGTATTGCCGCGAGTTGCAGCATGCGGGCGATCACCATCGGCTCAAGCATCACCCGCTCATCGCCAAGGCGGATAGGCTCGTCCGCGTAGGCGCGGGCGACGAGGTTGGGCGGCAGGAAATCTTCCCGCGGAAGGCTGCGCAAGGAGGCAATAAGCGCCGCGTCGGTGACCTTGTTCGGCCTGACCTGGCTATCGACCATCATCATTCGGGCGGCGTGCATATCGCTCGAAGCCATGTTGGGTATCACTCCATGTCATGCCGGGTGGGTCCGGCATAAGCGTGGTTATACGTTGCTGCATTGCGATGCGCCAAGTCGCATCGCGTGGGCTGCATTGCGATGCGCCAAGTCGCATCGCGTGGGCTGCATTGCGATGCGCCAAGTCGCATCGCGTGGGCT
>CAIJTR010000178.1 GCA_903823665.1 uncultured Rhodospirillales bacterium | reverse complement strand
GCAGCAGATGGTGGCGGCGTTCGTTTTGGCCCCAGGCGGCGAGGCTGCGCCAAAGAGCCCACAACCACAGCCGCGCACACCCGCATCGCGGCCCGTGGCGAAGCCGGTGGTGAAGCGCAAGGTTATGGCCAAGACCTCGGCCGACGATGACTGGAAAGAGTTCTGAGCCGGCCGATGAATATAACGGTGCAAGAGTCCCCGCTCGGCGAGGTCATGCTTTCCAAGGAGGACTTCCACACAATCATCGCCATGGTGCGGGAGGCCTCCGGCATCGTGCTGACGGAGGCCAAGCGGGAGCTGGTTTACAGCCGCCTCCGGCGGCGTCTGCGCGCGCTGAACCTCGATAGTTTCTCGGCCTATCTCGTGTTGCTGAACGGTTCCGGTGGCGACGCCGAGCGCGTGCGGATGATCAACGCGATCACCACCAATCTGACCGGCTTCTTCCGCGAAGGGCATCATTTCGAATTTCTCGGCGATGACGTGTTGCCAACCCTGCCCCGCACGCGCCGGCGGTTGCGGATCTGGTCGGCCGGCTGCTCGTCCGGTGAGGAGCCTTATACGATTGCGATGACCTTGCATCGAGCGATGCCGGATCTTGCGAGCTGGGATGCGCGCGTCCTGGCCACCGATATCGACACCGACATGATCGAAGCTGGAACAACGGGCCGCTATGCGATGGAGCGCGCTGCTTCCATACCCGCAGAATTGCGCCGCGCCCATGTCAGGCGGATTGATTCTGAAACGGTAGAGATGGGACCAGAGCTGAAGTCGCTGATCAGCTTTCGGCAGCTCAATTTGTTGGGTTCCTGGCCGATGAAGGGACCCTTCGATGTCATCTTCTGCCGCAACGTCATCATATATTTCGACAAGCCTACTCAACGCGCGCTGTTTGACCGGTATGCGGATATGTTGACGCCAGACGGCCATTTGTTCGTTGGGCATTCAGAAACATTGCACAATGTGTCCGACCGGTTCCGCCATCTCGGGCGGACCATTTACCGTCGTATCCGATGAACGGCCCAGGCGATCCCTCAGGTCGCGTCTGCGTGGACCCTCGGCCTGGTCGCCACGTCATCAAGCTTGGTCCCGGCGATCACGCGGTGAGTGGCGCTCCTGAGGCGTTGTTGTTGACCGTGTTGGGCTCGTGCGTCTCGGCGTGCATCCGCGATCCGCTCGCAGGCGTGGGTGGGATGAACCACTTCATGCTGCCCGAAAGCCGGGATGGCCGTTGGGGCGGCGGGCTCGAGAGCCTGCGTTACGGTAACTTCGCGATGGCCCGGTTGATTGGCGATATCCTGCGTTCGGGCGGTCGGCGGGAGCTGCTGGAGGTCAAAATCTTCGGCGGTGCCCGGATCGGCCCCGACACGTCCGAGATCGGCGATCGCAACGCGAGTTATGTTGAAGCCTATCTGAAGGCGCACGGCCTGGTGCCCTTGATCAGCAAGTTGCGCGGCAAAGAGGCACGGCGGCTTGCGTACATGCCGGTCAGTGGGCGCGCGTTCCTCGTTGAGTTGTCCCAGCATGACGGACCCGCCGCCGCCATCGACTTTGGATCCACCAAACGCGCCGGTGGAATCGCACTGTTCCAATAAAATTCAGGGAGTTTCCTGTGCCGATACGTGTGTTGATCATCGACGACAGCGCATTGATGCGCCAGATGCTAACCGAAATCCTCTCCGCCGACCCTGCGATCGAGGTGGTCGGCACGGCCCCTGACCCACATGTCGCGCGGGAGAAGATCAAAGCGCTGTCGCCAGATGTCCTGACGCTCGATATCGAAATGCCGGTGATGGACGGTTTGAGCTTCCTGCAGAAGCTCATGGCGCTGAGACCGATGCCGGTCGTGGTGGTATCAACCCTCACGCAAAAAGGCGCAGAAGCCGCTGTCCGGGCGCTGGAACTCGGTGCAGTCGATTCGGTGGGCAAGCCGCTGATTGATATCAGAACAGGCATGGCCGGCCTTTCGGCGGAATTGATCACAAAGGTGAAAACGGCGGCTATGGCGCGCCCCAGGGCGCGTGCCAGCACCTCGTCTGATCAAAAGCCGCTCACGGTCGACGCCGGTCTTTCGACGGCAGGCCGGATCGTGGCGATTGGCGCCTCGACAGGCGGGGTGGAGGCGTTGCAGCACGTGCTCGTCAGGCTGCCCGCAGCAGCACCTGCGATCCTGATCACGCAGCATATGCCAGCGGGCTTCACGTCCTCCTTCGCGCGGCGTCTTGACACGCAGTGCGCGGTGACGGTGCTTGAGGCGACAGACGGCCGCCGCGTTCTGCCGGGCCATGTTTATATTGCACCGGGTGCGCGGCACCTGGAGCTCGTTCGCACCGGCGCGCATTATGCTTGCCGATTGCATGACGGCCCCCCGGTGTCCGGTCACCGACCTTCAGTAGATGTGCTGTTCCACTCCGTGGCATCTGCGGCCAGCCGAAACGCTTTGGGGATGATTCTGACCGGTATGGGGCGAGACGGCGCGGACGGGCTGCTCGCAATGCGCAAGGCGGGTGCCCACACATTTGGCCAGAGCGAGGCGAGCTGCCTGATTTACGGTATGCCCAAAGCCGCGATGCAGACCGGCGCCGTTGAGCATGAGCTTCCGCTTGAACGCCTCGCCGAAGAGATTGTGGCACTACGCCGCATCCTGGCTTGACGAAGCCAGATGACTTTCAAATCACGAGAGCAACTTAGAGCAACGCTTGAAGGATTTGGAACCGCAGATGATGCGACCCCAAGCTCGCCACGGTTCGCGGGCGTTTTGCGCCCGCTATGCGCACTTACGCGTAGTGAAAAATCGGATCGTCCAGATCGATGGCGGGGAATTCGTCCTTCTCGGTCCAGTAATCCTGGCTGTGCTGCCAATCGCCCTTTGATCCGCGCTTGGGCAGCATGTGCATGCCGCGCATCAGGTAGCCGGGATTGAAGTTCTCTGGGTCAATCCACGGCAGGACCTCCATATCCGCGTCCTCTGGCCGGAGTGCGGGCGTGACCATGTGGGCCTGGCGGGATTTCATGTGGGTGAGCAGGCGGCAGACGAAATCGCCCACGAGATCGGCGCGCAAGGTCCAGCTGGCGCGGAAATAGCCGAACACCCAGGCGAGGTTGGGCACACCGGTGAACATCATGCCGCGATAGGTGATGGTGTCGGCGAGGTTGAACTGCGTGCCGTCGATGGAGAAATCGATGCCGCCCTGCACGCTGAGGTGAAAGCCGGTGGCGGTGACGATGACGTCGGCATCGAGATGCGCGCCTGATTTGAGGGCGATGCCGGTTTCCGTGAAGGTTTCGATTTCGTCGGTGACGACGGAGGCACGGCCGGCGCTGATGGCCTTGAACAGGTCACCATCCGGGATGAAGGCGATGCGTTGCCGCCACGGGCGATAATCTGGGGTGAAGTGGCGGTCGATGTCGAAATCGGCCGGCAGGTTCGCGCGGGCGAGGTTGAGCAGTTCTTCTTTGGTCTTTTCCGGCTCGTTGAAGGTGCGCTTGGTGAAAATGTCCTGGTCGCGGAGAATGCGGCGGCGGACGATTTCGTGAATCCAGTTTTCATCGACCTGCAGATCGCGCAGCTCATCGGCGAGCGCATTGGCGTTGCGTCCGGTGCGGTAGAAGATCGGCGTGCGCTGGAGCATGGTGACGTGGGCGGCACCTTTGATGTTCGGCACCAGGGTGGCGGCAGTGGCGCCGGAGCCGATGACCACGACGCGCTTGCCGGTGAGGTCCAGATCGTCCGGCCAGGTCTGCGGATGCACGATGCGGCCGTTGAAGCTGCTCATGCCCGGCCATTCCGGCGTGTAGCCTTGGTCGTGGCGATAGTAGCCCTGGCACATCCAAAGGAAGTTGGTTGTGAAGCGGAGTGTTTCGCCGGTGTCGAGCAGGGTTGCGTCCACGGTCCATCGTTTCGTCTCGCTGGACCATGCGGCGGCGTCGATGCGGTGGCGGTAGTTGATGTGCTGGGCGAGATTGTTCTCGGAGATGACCTCGCCGAGATAGGTGAGGATTTCCTGGGCGGTGGCGATTGGGGCGGAGGTCCAGGGCTTGAAACGATAGCCGAAAGTGTAGAGATCGCTGTCCGAGCGGATGCCGGGGTAGCGGTGGGTGCGCCATGTGCCGCCGAAACCTGCCTGCGTTTCGAGCACGGCGAAGGTGGTGCCGGGGCATTGCGTTTGCAGGTGGTAGGCGGCACCGATCCCGGAGATGCCTGCGCCCACGATCAGCACGTCGAAGTGGCGGGTTGTGTCTGACGTATTCACCCGAGGCTCAATCAGCGCGTCCATCCCAGCATCCTTTTCATTGCAGCGGCCACCGATGAGATGGCAAGTTTCCAGCATCTAAACGCCGATTCCAGACTTCCGCAACGCGCAAGGACCGTGGGTATGTCGGCTGATTTGCAGATGAGTGGGTTGCACTGACCATGTTCGATCGTCGTTTCCACGGGATTGGCATTGGGCTGGCCGTGTTTTGTGGCCTGATCTTTCTCGTGGTGATCATTGAATGGTTGGCCGGCCCGATCATCTCGCCGGGTCCGGGCCGTACCGTTATGTTCGTGGCGTTCATGCTCACGGCACTCGCTGTCACCGGGGTGATGCACCGGCGGCAGTGGCCACAAAAGCAGGCGGAGGTGGTCGATCCGGTGGCGGAAGAAATGTTCCGGCGCGTGCTGGAGGTTTCGCAAGCCTGGCGCAATCCGCCGACGACGGAAGAAGGCTCACCCGAACTCAAAACGCTGCAACGTGCTGCGGCACAGTGCTTGGCGCTGCGCCATGTTTTCCCACCTCGTCATCCTCCGCACACCCTTTGCGCACTTGGCGGTTTGCCAGTGGCACCTGCAGATTTCGATTACCCGGTGGTGCAGGAGCCGAACGGGGAAATCGTGGGCCTGAGCTTCATGGCGCAGATTGATTGCGCAACCCTGCCGCCCGGGCCGGCGCGTGATTTGCTGCCGGCGTCTGGTCATCTCTATTTTTTCGCACCGCAATTCAGTGACTTCTCCGATAGCCCATACCAGAACTGCGTTCGCTACGTGCCCAGTTCTGCTGGCCTCGATTGGGCCCCGCGCGAGCCGGGGCCGCCTGCGGTTTTGAAGCCGTTGGAGGACGCTGAATTTTCGCAGCGATGGACGTATTGGCATCCGCAGCCGAAGCAGTTGCACCCCTGCGTTTCACCCCGGATTGAGATTGAACTCGGCTGGGTTGCGCATCTGCCGCCGAAGCTGGAGGACGGCCCAGGGCTGGCGCTTGTTGCAGAGCATGGACGGGAAGGCTTGCTGAGCTTCCATGGCATTCCGGTGCCGCACAACCCGATCCTGAACGGCTGGAATGACGGTGCGGAACTGCCGTTTCCGCCTTACGAAGGCTTCCCCACCAACCGCTACGCCGCAGAAATTCTGGTCGGGCATTTGCGCGTGCTTTTGCGCGACGAGGTTGCGCAAGCCGCAAAATTGGCCGGTGGGCCGAAGCCTTTGGCCGACGATGCCATAGAGCGGTTGAACGCGGCTGTTGGCGAACGGGAAAAGTTGCAGGCCGATCTGGCAGCGCTGGATTTGGCCCAGACGCTGCCGAGTGAGCGCGGCGCACCGCTTAGCATGATGGAAAAATCCGAGGTGCTGGCGCAGTTACATCGTGTTCTCATGCAAGCACCCGTGTCAGCGGCCACCAGCGAGCCAGCCAACGGGTTCAACCCAGGGCATGAGGAGCGGCGGCGGCGGCAAAAGTTGCAGGAGTTTGTGGCGCAGGCCGCTGCACATTCGGCCGAACTTGCTCTGCGCGATCCCTCGACCGCGCATCTGATACCGCCGTCGTACACGGAGGCATTGCGATTTAATCATACGCCGCTGACGGCAGAACGGTTCGGCGAGCACGGCCATTATCATCAGCATCAAATGCTCGGCGTCGGGCGCGACATTCAGGGATCAGTTGGCTATCTCGGCCAATCCCAAATCATGCTGATGCAGTTGAGCCCCGATAAGGGGTTGGACTGGCACTTCGGCGATGTTGGTGTGTTGCAATACTGGATTGCGCCGGCAGATTTGGCCGCGCTGCGGTTCGACCGGGTTGTTGCGACCTTTGAGTGCCATTGAGGGGGGCAGTTTTCGAGACAGATCTGATGGCACCATGCGCGCCACGCATCACACAGGGCGCACGTCTGCAGGCGGTCCTGGGCAATCTCAAAACCCGGATTGATGCCTGAATGCCAAGCGATGCGGTAATGCATTCGGTCGATGCAGGCTCTGCCTACGTTGTTCTGCGTATGTTCTTTTCTCTTGCGGCCAGTGGTGTATTTATGTCATTAAATCTGACATTGCTCCCTGGATAGGAACCGCACCCGATGACCGCCTCTCGCTCCTCCGCAACCTCTGATCCGATGGCGCTGCTCTGCCTCATTGGCGGAGCTGTGCGCGGCGCGGGGGAGTGGAATCTGCTGATGCAGTTGTTGGTGATTGCCAATCTTTGCCCAGTGCTGCGGCACGCGATGCTGGCGTGGCTGGCCACCGAAGAACGCTATGCAGGCCTGGAGTTTGCTGAGCAGCCCGGCGTTGTTGAGGATGGGTGGGGCGGTCCGGACGGGCTTTATCGCGGCTTTTTGACGCCCAAGGGCCGCGTTGTGCTGTGGCGGCATGTGACCCGGTTTGGCCTCGCCGTGATGGTTCCGGTGGTGACGAGTGCGATCGTTCGCGTGCCCGTGAAGCCGGTCGCGGTGGTCGGCTGGAGCCTTATTGGTTCGTTAATCCCGCTCTCTTTTTTTAAATTTTCAACACGGGTTTTGGCACTGCCGCAGAACTGCGCCCTAATCGTTCCGGTTAGTTAATGAAATGGTTTTGGCGTTGAGGGATGGTGCGTCGCTCAAGCGCGACAGCACCCCACGGGGTTATGCGGGAACGCCCTTGCTGGTGGAGTATTCGAAGTGCAGCGCGGTGTCGGGGTGGATGATGGGGTGGATGGCGTGGGCGGCCATGGCGGCTTCGCTGAAGCCTTGCAGGATGAGTTTGAGTTTGCCGGGATAGGTTGCAACGTCACCGATGGCGAAGATGCCGGGGACGTTGGTTTCGCAGGTGGCGGGGGTGACGGCCACGTGGTGCTTGGCGAGGTCGAGACCCCAGCCGGCGATGGGGCCGAGGTCCATTGAGAGGCCGAAGAAGGGGAGCAGCACGTCAGCTTCGAGGTGGCGGGTTTTGCCGTCGAGGTCGGCCACTTCCACTGAGGTCAGCACGCCGCCTTCGCCGTGCAGGGCGTGGAGTTGGTAGGGGATGACCATTTCGACCTCACCGGCGGCGGCGGCGGCGTCGAGCTGGGCTGCGGTTTCCGGGGCGGCGCGGAATTTGGCTCTGCGGTGGACGACCATGACGCTGGCGGCGATTTCGCGCAGGGAGAGCGCCCAGTCCACCGCGGAGTCACCGCCACCGGCGATCACCACGCGCTTGCCTCGGAAATCCTCTCGCCTGCGGACGTAATACTGCACGGTGCCTGTGGCTTCGAATGCGGCGAGGCCTTCCAGCGGTGGGCGGTTGGGGCCGAATGCGCCGGCACCGGCTGCGATGATGATGGTGCGGGCGTGGACGATGTCGCCTTGGTCGGTGGTAAGGGTGAACGCGCCAGAGGTGCCGGACACCGTTTCAACTCGGCGGCCGAGCAGGCGGGGCACGTTAAATGGGGCGATCTGGCGTTCGAGATTGGCGATCAGGTCGCCGGCTTCGATCGCGGGGTGGGCGGGAATGTCGTAGATCGGCTTTTCTGGATACAGCGCGGAGCATTGGCCGCCGACTTCGCCGAGGGCATCGATCAGCAGGCTGGACAGCTTCAACATGCCGCATTCGAAGGCTGCGAACAGGCCCACGGGCCCCGCGCCGATGATGGCGACGTCAACAGAAACAGGAGGTGGTTGGGTGCTTTCGGTCATAGCGGAAACCTAGCGATCAACACGTATCTGGCAAGCATGTGTTGTGGGGATACGCCCGGCTGCGGCACAGTGCGGTCATGCCTGATGTGATCCTTGCCAGCCTGGACGCCACCGAAGCCCTCGCAGCACAGGTGGCAGCACAGGTGCGGCCCGGCGATGCGATTTTGCTACAGGGGCCGCTTGGGGCTGGGAAATCGACGTTTGCGCGGGCTTTTCTGAGGGCGGCGTCGGGTGATCCCGCGATGGAGGTGCCGAGCCCGAGTTACACGCTGGTGCAGAGCTATGAGACGAAGCACGGGTCGATCCATCATTTCGACCTGTGGCGGCTGGACGGGCCGGGTGCGGTGACGGAACTCGGGTGGGACGAATTGACGCAGGATATTGTGCTGGTGGAGTGGCCGGAGCGGCTGGGTGATTTGTGGCCGCAGGGGGCGCTGGAGATCCAGTTTCTGCCGGAGGGCGAGGATATTCGGCACGCTCGGATTTCGGGCTGGGAGGGTCGGACGCTGTGAGGTTGGCCACGCTTCCGGCGAATGCGGATTTCCTGGAGGCCATTGCGCGGCGGTGGCTGGCGCTGGGCGTTGCGCAGGGTTCGGGGCTGATTTTGCTGCCGACGCGGCGGGCGGCGCGCAGCTTGGCGGACGCGTTCCTGCGCGTTTCTGAGGGTCGGCCGATGCTGTTGCCGCGGATCACGGCGCTGGGCGCACTCGATGAGACGCCGCTGGCTTTGGTGGGGGCGCTCGATTTGCCGCCCGCGGTGGATGCAGCGATGCGGCTCGCGGAGCTGACGCGGCTCATTCTGGCATTGCCAGTGGAGGCCGGTGGCGTGGCGAGGGCGGATCAGGCTTGGATGCTGGCGCGCGAACTGGCGAAGCTGATGGATGAGGCGGAGCGGGCGGAGATCGAGGATTTTCCGGCCGCTTTGGCTCGCGCCGCCGAGGGGGCGTTGGCCGAGCATTGGGACATCACGCTGCGGTTCCTTGATATCGTCACCCGACAATGGCCGCTTTGGCTGCGCGAACAGGGGCTGATCAACCCACAGGCCCGCGCCGTGCTGCTGCTGCGGGCGCAGGCACGGGCGTGGGAAGACGAGCCGCCCACCTCGCATATCTGGGCGGCAGGGGCGACTGGCGGCATCAAGGCGGTGGCGAGTCTGCTGCGGGTGGTGGCACGCCTGCCGAACGGGATGGTGATCCTGCCAGGACTCGACGATGCCCCGCCGGACCACACCACGCAGGCGCATCCGCAATCCGGGTTGCTCAGTTTGTTGCAGGGCATGGGCGCGGAGCCTGCGGATGTCACGCGGTGGGATGCTCCTGCCCGAGCCCCAGAAGGCCGAGTGGCGCTGCTGCATCGCGCGCTGCTGCCGGCCGAGGCGCTGGTCGCGTGGCGCGAACCGGCCGTGCCGGACACTTCGGGGCTGTTCCGCCTGGAGCCCGCCGATCAGCAGGAGGAGGCGGTGGCAATTGCGTTGATCCTGCGTGATGCGCTGGAACAGCCGGGCACGCGGGCGGCGCTTGTCACGCCGGATCGCGCGCTTGCCTCGCGGGTTGCCGCCGAGTTGCTGCGCTGGGGCGTGGTGGCCGATGACAGTGCGGGTGAGCCTTTGGCGCATAGCCCGCCTGCTTTGTTCCTGCGTCTGCTGGCCGAGGCGATCACCAGCGAACTGGCACCCGTGGCGCTGCTGGCGTTGTTGAAACACCCGCTGGCCGCACTTCGCCTTACGCCTGCGCAGTGCCGGGATGCCGCGCGGATGCTGGAGCGTGCGGCGCTGCGAGGACCGAAGCCGCCGCCTGGGATCACTGGGCTGCGGCTTGCCACGGCGGAGACGCCTGCGGTTGCGGAGTTCTTGAACCGGCTTGAAGTTTGCCTCGAACCGCTGCTGCGCGTGATGGCGACCGCTGGCCCGGTGCCGCCGCGTGCGCAGCTTGAAGCGCTGATCGCCGCCGCCGAGGCACTGACAGCCACGGACGAGGTGGAAGGCCCCGTCCGCCTTTGGGCGCATGAGGAAGGCGAGGCGTTGGCTGAGACTCTCGCCGCCGCGATGGACGCGCTGGAGCGTCTGCCACCGCAGCCCACCAGCACGCTGCCCGGCCTGCTCGACGCATTGCTGGAAGGCATCGCGGTGCGCAGCAGACGGGCGTTGCGCGGGCGGGCCAGTGCCTTCGAACATCCGCGTGTGTTCATCTGGGGCCTGCTGGAAGCGCGGCTGCAAGCGGTGGACGTTGTCGTGCTGGGCGGCCTTGCGGAGACGATCTGGCCCCCGGCCACCGACCCCGGCCCCTGGATGAGCCGGCCGATGCGCGAGGCGGCGGGATTGCCGAGCCCGGAGGAGGCGGTGGGCCAGTCCGCGCATGATTTCGTGATGGCGACCTGCGCCGCCCCCATGGCGATTTTGTCCTGCCCGCGCCGGAGGGATGGTGCGCCTGCCGTGCCTGCACGGTGGCTTGCGCGGCTTGATGCGTGCCTTGCCGGGCAGCGTGCGTTTTTGCCAAAGCACCCAGCCACGGCCTGGGCGCGGCTGTTGGATCAGCCGGATGGCCCGGCCCGCCCGGTTCGCCCGCCTGCGCCGAAGCCTGCGGTGGAACTGCGGCCGCGCAAGCTGAGCGTGACCGAGATCGAGACGTGGTCTGCTGACCCATACGCGATTTATGCCAAGCACATCCTGCATCTGAAGAAGCTCAAGCCGCTGGAGGAGGCGACGGATGCTGCTGATTACGGCTCCATCGTGCATCGTGGATTTCAGATTTTCCTTGAGCACGCGGGTGAGCGGTTCCGGACGGACTGGCAGCCGATGCTTCGGCAATCCATGCTGCTTGCACTTGAACAGACCGAGCTACGCCGTGCGCTGACCGAATGGTGGGCACCGCGCCTGATCCGCATTGCCGATTGGGTGATCGAGGTTGAGCGGGAGCGTCACGCCAGCCGTGCTCCGGCGTCCATTGGGGCGGAACTGATGGGCCAGTTGCGGTTGCAAACCGAGCGCGGCTTTACCCTCACCGGACGCGCCGACCGCATCGAGCGGTTTGCCGACGGCACGCTGGCCATTCTGGATTACAAAACCGGCACGCCGCCGCCTGCCAAGGCCGTCGAGAGCGGGGCGGCACCGCAGTTGACCCTCGAAGCGGCAATGGCCGAGCGCGGCGGGTTTGGCGAGAAATGGACGGGGCAGGCGCGCGAACTCGCCTATTGGCATGTCAGCGGCGGCCACACGCCTGGCAAGTCGAAGCCATTGTTCGACGGCAGCATCGTGGGTATCGCGGCAGCCGCCGACACCGCGCTCAACCGGCTGCGTGACCGCGTGATTGCGTTTGATGATCCGAATTGCGCCTACCTCGCGCAGCCGCATCCGGGTTTGCGGCCTCGCTTCCCTGATTATGCGCAGCTTGCCCGTGTGGATGAGTGGGATTTGGAGGACGGCGAATGAGCGCCTCCGCCTCCATGACGGCACGCGACATCGCCAACGCTGAGCAGCGCCGGGCTTCCAATCCCGCTGTGTCTGCGTTCGTGTCTGCGTCCGCGGGCTCGGGCAAGACCAAGTTGCTGACCGACCGACTGTTGCGGCTGATGCTGCAAGGGGCGGAACCAGCACGCATTCAGTGCCTCACCTTCACCAAAGCCGCCGCCGCTGAAATGGCGTTGCGGCTGCAAAGCGTGCTCGGGCGCTGGGTGACGTTGGATGACGCGGCGCTGGACGCTGATCTTGCCATCCGCTCGATCGAGGCAACGGAGGAAAACCGCGCCACCGCGCGCGCGCTGTTCGCCCGCGTGCTGGACCTGCCGGGCGGGATGCGGATTGGCACCATTCACGCCTTCTGCCAGTCGCTGCTGCGACGCTTCCCGCTGGAGGCGCAGCTTTCGCCGCATTTCATGCTGGCCGACGATCAAGAGAGCAGCCTTGCGTGGCAGGAGGCGCGCGAGACGATGCTGGCGCAGGCTCACACGCCGCAGCGCCGGGCCGCGCTGGAACGGCTGGCCGGGCTGACCACGCTGTCTGATTTCGGCAAGCTCGTTGAAACGCTGCAACGCGACCGGCCAAGGCTGGAGCAGGTGGCTGCTCATCCTGATCTGCTCGCAGCACTGCGCAGGATGCTCGGTGCGACCACGCCCGGCGTGCTGGGCGATGATGCCACATGGGCAGGGGAACGGGACCTGCGGCGACTGTTCACCGACATCGCCGCCCGCAGTTCGCCCGCGTCGGTTGCCAAGGCGCAGGAGGTGCTGGACTGGCTCGCTCTGGATGGCGAAACCCGAGAGGAGAACTGGGATGCATGGCACGCGCTGTTCTTCACCGGCAGCAATGACGCCCGCAAGCTCGGGGCATTCGCACCCGCTGCCCGCGCTGCGAGCTTCCCCGACCTCGAACCCGTCATCGTGGCCGAGCAGGAGCGCATCGCGCGCATCGAGGATGGCTGGAAAGCAGCCGAACTCGCCGAACTCACCGAAGCCCTGCTCAGCCTCGCGGTGCCGGTGACGCATGCCTACGCGCAGCAGAAATCCGCCACCGGGCGACTGGATTATGAGGACCTGATCGGCCGCACGGCACGACTGCTGATCGACCCCGGTGCGGCGTGGGTTCTGTTCAAGCTCGATGGCGGGCTGGATCACCTTCTGCTTGACGAGGTGCAGGACACCGCCCCTGCGCAATGGCAGATTGCCGGAGCACTGACGGAGGCGTTTTTCACCGGCGTGGGGGCGCGGGAAAACATCAGCCGCACCATTTTCGCCGTGGGTGACCGGAAGCAGTCGATTTACGGGTTTCAAGGGGCGGACCCGGACGCCTTCGAAACCTGGCGCGACCGTCTGCGCCGACGCGTGAAGGATGGCGGCCAGCTTTGGGAAGACGTGACGCTGGACGTGTCGTTTCGCTCCACCGCCCCTGTGCTGGCGCTGGTCGATGCGGTGTTCGCCCAGCCGGGTGCGGCCACCGGCGTGACCGATGGCGAGACGCTGCGCCACATCGCCGATCGCGCTGGTTTTGCGGGGCTGTGCGAACTTTGGCCGTTGGTGCCGAAGCCGGACGCCATGCCGCTCGACCCGTGGGACACACCGCGCGAGAACCTGCGGCAGATCAGTGCCATGCAACGTCTGGCCGATGCGTTGGCGGAGTGGATCGAAGGCCAAATCCGTGACGGCGTGATGCTCCAAAGCCAGGGCCGGCCGATTTCTGCCGGAGATTTTCTGGTGCTTGTGCGCAGGCGGAACAATTTCCCGGCCGCCCTGGTGCGCGCGCTGAAATCACGCGGTGTGCCGGTGGCGGGGCTGGACCGGATGATGCTGACCAGCCAGCCCGCCATCGCCGATTTGCTGGCGCTGTGCGACACGCTGCTGCTGCCGCAGGATGGTCTGCAACTCGCCTGCGTGCTCACCTCGCCTTTGGGCGGGCTGTCCGACGATCAACTGATGGCGCTCGCGGCCCCACGCACCGGCTCGCTTTGGGATGCGCTGCGGACCAGTGCCACACCAGAATGCATGTTCGCCACGCAGTTTATCGGCACCTTGCTGTCGCGTGTTGATCACGCCAGCCCCTATGCGCTGCTCAGTGAGGCGCTGGGACCGCTCGGTGGCCGCGCTCGGCTGCTTGCGCGTCTTGGGCCGGAAGCTGCCGAGCCGATTGACGAATTGCTGGCCGCCGCCTTGCGTCACGCGCAATCGCATCCGCCCTCGCTGCAAGGCTTTCTGCATTGGCTCCGGCAATCCTCCGCCGAGGTGAAGCGCGAGCCGGAGGGACCGGGGGGTGACGGGTTTGACGCCGTGCGCATTATGACGGTGCATGGCGCGAAGGGGTTGCAGGCTCCTGTTGTGATCCTGCCGGACACGACGGGCCTGCCGCCGGATGACGAGCCGATTTTATGGGCGCAGGACGATACCGGCACCGCCCTTCCCGTCTGGTCGCCACGCGCGGACCAGCGCAGTGCGTTTGCACGCGACCTTCGCGCCAGCGCCGCACAGCGCCAATCCGCCGAGCAGAACCGCCTGCTCTACGTGGCCCTCACGCGTGCCGAGGACCGGCTGTTGATATGTGGCTGGCAGACGCACGCGAGCGTGAACGATGCCTGCTGGTATGCCCATGTCAGTCGTGGCTTTGAGGCTTTGGGGGCGACCACCGCGCCGTTCGATGCGGTGGAGAATCCATGGCCGGGCGATCAGCTTGCCGTTGCATCGGCGCAGACCAGCGACCCGCAGAAGAAGCGGCATCAGGCTGTGCAAACCGAAGTGCGTCTGCCGCATTGGGCCGGGTCTGCACCGCTGTGGCAGGCCGCACCGCCGCCCGCCGAACCGGCACTGCCCACCCCGCTCGCGCCCAGCAGGCCAGAGGGTGCCGCCCTCGGCAGCGTTCCCGCGGCAGCCTCGCCGATGGCAGGCCGAGACGCCGGGGGCCAGCGTTTTCGGCGTGGCCAGTTGATCCATTCCCTGCTGCAACATCTGCCAGATGTGCCTGCCGACGAGCAACATGAGGCGGCCTATGCCTTCGCCGCCCGGCCAGGAAGTGGCATCAATGATCCGGAGCAGCTGGCAGACGAGGTGATGGCGGTGCTTGAGCACGAAACCCTTGCCCCGCTGTTCGGCCCACACGGTCGCGCCGAGGTGCCGTTGAGTGGCGTGGTGGCGGGCCAGGTGATTGGCGGGCTGATCGACCGGCTGGCGGTACTGGAGGACCGGGTTGTGCTCGCCGACTACAAAACCAATCGCAACCCGCCCGCCTCCGCCGAGGCAACGCCGGTGCTCTATCTGCGCCAGATGGCGGCCTACCGCGCCGTACTGTCGCAGATCTTCCTAGATCGCCCCATCCAGTGCCTCCTGGTATGGACAAGTGCAGGTGCGGTGACCGAGTTGCCATCATCGCTGCTGGACGGCCATGCTCCCACCGCATCACAAGCGGCTTGATCCCGGGGGCGATCTTGCCACATGCAGTAATCTGTTCTGACCCCGAAAGGCCCATCGTCCCATGAGCGAAAACACAGTCGAAGTCACCGATGCCAGCTTTGCCACCGACGTTTTGGGTGCGAAGGGCCTCGTTCTCGTTGATTTCTGGGCGGAATGGTGCGGCCCCTGCAAGCAGATCGGCCCGGCTCTGGAAGAGATCGGCGCGGAATTCGCAGGCAAGCTGACGGTGGCCAAGGTCAATATCGACGACAACCCCAGCACGCCGAACGCCTACGCCGTGACCGGCATTCCAACGCTGATCCTGTTCCGCGACGGCAAGCCCGTCTCGAAGAAGGTGGGTGCCGCTCCAAAGAGCGTGCTGAAGCAGTGGGTGGGTGAGCAGGTCGTCTGAGGCGCATTTTTCGTAAGGTGCAGTCCGCTTTGGCACTGCACCATCGTTGCGGCGAAATGGTGCAGTCCCAAAGCGGGCTGCACCCTACGCGTCCGCTTTGAGAACCTCGCCAGCGAGATAAAGACTGCCGCAGATCAGCACGCGAGCGGGCGGGCCGCTGAGTTGGGCGAGGGCGGCGGCAACCGTTGGCCCCGGCAGCCCCACACCGCCTGACGCGGCGATGATGTCCTCCACCGGCAAGGCGAGATGCTGATGCTCCTCGCTCACCGCCCACAGCGTTGTGGCGTGCGGAATGATCGGGCGCAGGAACTCGGCGGAATCCTTGGCCTTTTTCATGCCGACCAGCACATGAATGGGCCGATCTGCCCACCCCACCAGATGCGCTGCGATCACCTCACCACCGCCGGGATTGTGGCCGCCATCCAGCCATAGTTCCCACCCCTCGGGCAGGGATTGCGCCAGACGCCCGTGGAGACGTTGCATCCGCGCCGGCCATTCGGCCGAACCAATGCCCGCCGCCACCGCCGCGTTGGGGATCGGCAGGCCGGAGGCTCGGATAGCGGCGACGGCGATGCCCGCATTGTCATACTGAAATTCGCCGGGGAGCGATGGTTTTGGCAGATCGATTGACCCATTGGCGTCAGTGAAGCGCAAGCCGGTTGGGGTCGGCTCCACACTCCACTCCCGCCCGCGGGCCAGCAGCGTGCTGCCGGTCAGCAGGGCTTCGGCGCGGAAAACATCGAGCACGGTGGGTTTCTGGGCACCCGTCACGACCGGCACGCCAGGCTTGATGATGCCGGCCTTTTCGCCTGCGATGATCTCGACCGTGGGTCCCAGCATCTCCCGGTGGTCGAGCGAGATGGAGGTTATGGCGCAGGCGACGGGCCGTGGCACCACGTTGGTGGCGTCGTGCCGTCCGCCTAGGCCGACTTCCAGCACGCACAACTCGGCGGGCACGCGGGCGAACAGCATGAAGGCTGCTGCCATCAGGACTTCGAACACGGTGATGGGCTCACCGGCATTGGCCCGCTCCACCTCGTCCAGTGCTGCGATCAGGTCATCATCGCTGATGATCTCCCCGGCCAGCCGGATGCGCTCGTTGAAGCGGACCAGATGCGGGGAGGTGAACACGTGCACGCGCATGCCGGCCGCCTCACCGATGGCACGGAGAAACGCGCAGGTGCTGCCCTTGCCGTTGGTGCCGGCCACATGGATCACCGGCGGCAAATGCAGATGCGGGTTGCCCAGTGCGGCCAGAACCCGGTCCAGCCGCACGGTGGATAGATCGATCATGCGCGGATACAGCGCATGCAGCCGCTCGATCACCGCTGAGATACGGCCCTGCAACATGCGGTTCGGCGGATTGTCGCTCACGCCGCTTCGAGCATCCTCACCCGTAACAAGGAGATTAGCCGCGCCAGTGTCTCAGGCAGATCGGTGCGGACCGTCACCATGTCCAGGATGCCGTGTTCCAGAAGGTATTCGGCGCGCTGGAAGCCCTCCGGCAGCTTTTCGCGGACCGTCTGCTCGATCACCCGAGCGCCTGCGAAGCCGATCAGGGCACCGGGCTCGGCGATTTGAATGTCACCCAGCATGGTGAAGCTGGCGGTGACGCCACCGGTTGTCGGATCGGTCAGCACGGTGATGAACGGGAGACCGGCTTCTTTGACCATGCGCGAGGCGATGATGCTGCGCGGCATCTGCATCAGGCTCACGGCCCCTTCCTGCATCCGTGCGCCACCGGAGGAGGTGAACAGGATGAGCGGCGCGTCCTGCAGTACGGCCAGCTTCGCCGCCGCCAAAATCGCCTCACCCACAGCAGCCCCCATCGAGCCTGCCATGAACTCGAACGCCATGACGCCGACAACGGCCGCGTGGCCGCCGATTTTGCCGTGCGCCACCACCATCGCGTCATCGAGTTGCGTGTTCTCCCGCGCCGCCTTCAAACGATCCACATAGCGCTGGCTGTCGCGGAATTTCAGCGGATCGGCGGGCACCTTGGGCAGTTCGATGCGGGTGAAGCTGTCCTCATCAAACGTCCAGCGCAGCCGCTCCATGGCGGTGGCGCGCATGTGGTGGCCACACGAGGAGCACACCTTCTGCACCTTATCCAGTTCGACATGAAAAATCATGTGCTGGCAGGACGGGCACTGAATCCACAAATTCTCCGGAACATCCCTCCGGCCCAGCAGCGTGCGGATTTTCGGGCGAACGTATTCGGTGATCCAGCTCATGGCCCGCTCCTAGGCGGTGATGCGGGCATTGCGCACCGCGTCGGCGAGGTCTCGCACCTGATCGAGCACCAGGCGCACCGTGTTTGGCTGCGCACGGCCTTGCTCGTCGAGGCTGCCGGCAAGTGTGTCGAGCAGGGCGGAGGCGACCACCGCCGCGTCCGCCGCCCGGACAGCCGCCGCCGCCTGCGCCGGGGTGCGCACACCGAAGCCGATGGCGATGGGAAGGTTCGTCACGGCCCGGACATGCGGGATGGCGGCGGCAAGTTCATCGGCAGACGCCGTGCGTGTGCCAGTGACGCCGGTGATCGAGACGTAATAGACGAAGCCCGAGCTGCCGTTCAGCACCAGTGGCATGCGCGCATCATCGGTGGTGGGGGCGACCAGCCGGATCACATCGAGCCCCTGAGCGGCTGCGTGCGGTAGCAGCAGATCGGCCTCCTCGCTCGGCAGGTCCACCACGATCAGACCATCAACGCCCGCCGCTGCGGCATCGGTGCAAAAGCGCTCGACACCGTAGCTGTCGATGGGGTTGAGGTAGCCCATGAGGATGATGGGCGTCGCGTCGTCCTCACGGCGGAATTCGCGGACCATCGCGAGTGTGCGCGACATGGTGGCACCGGCCTTTAGCCCGCGAATGGCGGCGAGTTGCACGGTGGGGCCATCGGCCATCGGGTCGGTGAACGGGCAGCCGATTTCGATGAGATCGGCACCCGCGCCGGGCATACCGCGTAGCAGCGCCATGGAGGTGGCGGCGTCCGGGTCCCAAGCTTCAAGGAATGGGATCAGCGCGCCACGGCCTTCGGCCTTCA
This sequence comes from uncultured Rhodospirillales bacterium, assembly GCA_903823665.1. Taxonomy (GTDB): domain Bacteria; phylum Pseudomonadota; class Alphaproteobacteria; order Acetobacterales; family Acetobacteraceae; genus CAIQQQ01. Next base: position 12,515 of record CAIJTR010000178.1, on the reverse strand, counting down.
GAGCAGCAAAGCGAGCGGCGATGCGGCTCACAGCGAGACCCCCAGCGCTTCGGCGACGGTGAAGATATCCTTGTCGCCTCGGCCACAGAGATTCATCAGGATGATCTGATCCTTCGGCAGCGTGGGCGCGAGTTTCGCGACATATGCCAGCGCATGCGCCGGTTCGAGGGCCGGGATAATGCCCTCGGTGCGTGTGCAAAGCTGGAACGCGGCGAGTGCCTCAGCGTCGGTGGCCGAGACGTATTCGACGCGCTTGATGTCGTGCAGCCAGGAATGCTCAGGCCCGATGCCCGGGTAGTCGAGCCCCGCGCTGATCGAGTGCGCCTCCTGAATCTGGCCATCCTCGTTCTGCAGCAGATAGGTGCGGTTGCCGTGCAGCACGCCAGGGCGACCGCCGGTGAGGCTGGCCGCATGCTGCATCGTGTCGACGCCATGGCCACCAGCCTCCACGCCGATCAGGCGCACCGCGGTGTCGTCCAGATATGGGTGGAACAACCCCATGGCGTTCGAGCCACCGCCGATGCAAGCGATCGCCACGTCCGGCAGACGGCCCTCGGCCTCCATCATCTGGACCTTCGATTCCTCGCCGATCACCGACTGGAAATCGCGCACCATCATCGGATACGGGTGTGGACCTGCCACGGTGCCGATGATGTAGAACGTGTCGTCCACGTTCGCGACCCAGTCGCGCATGGCATCGTTCATCGCGTCCTTCAGCGTGCCGGCACCGGAGGTGACGGGCTTCACCTCAGCCCCCAGCAACTTCATGCGGAACACGTTGGGGGACTGCCGGGCCACGTCCGTCGCACCCATGTAAACCGTGCAGGGAAGGCCAAACAGCGCGCAGACAGTGGCCGTCGCCACGCCGTGCTGACCAGCGCCGGTCTCAGCGATAATCCGCGTTTTGCCCATGCGGCGGGCGAGCAGAATTTGGCCCATGCAGGAGTTGATTTTATGAGCACCGGTATGGTTCAGCTCGTCACGCTTGAAATAAACCTTGGCACCGCCGAGGGCCTTCGTCAGACGCTCCGCGAACCACAGCGGGCTCGGGCGGCCCACGTAATCCTTGAGGTAGTAATCCAGCTCTTTCTGAAAGCTTGGGTCGGCCTTGGCTGCCGCATAGGCGCGCTCGACCTCAAGCACCAGCGGCATCAGGGTTTCGGCCACAAATCGGCCACCGAAATCGCCGAACCGGCCGCGCATGTCGGGGCCGGAGCGCAGGGAATTCGGCATGGGCACAGTGTTCACGGGCGCATCTCTCCTATCGAACCATTGTCATAGCGCGGGTTACTGCCGGCGCAAAGCAACCGCAGCGCCCCCCAGCATCAGCGTCATGCCGATGGCATCGATGGGATGTAGTGCCTCATTGTTGATCAGCAGCCCCAGCACCACCGCCACGATGGGCGAGATGAAGGCGTAGCTGCCGGTTTTCGTCACCCCCCAGTCTCGCACCAGCACCAGATACATCGTCGAGGCCCCCAGCGCCGCAGGACCCAGCAGCCACAGCCAGGCCACCCATGTCCCAAAGCCCCAGTCGAGCCTGAGTGCCTCCCAGGCCCCATCCTCAAATGCCAGACCAAACGCCAGGCACATCAGCCCACCCAGCAGATTGATCAATCCCGCCACCTGCAAGGCTGGCATCGCCGCCATCATCGGCCGAGCAAGCACGGAGCCTGCAGAATAGCTCAGCGTTCCCAAAATGATGCCGACCGCGCCCAGCAGCACCGTGCCATCCATGCGCCCCGCCATAGCCGCCGGGCCGAACAGCACGAGAATGCCGACCACGCCGAGGCCCATCGCCAACCCAATGCGCCAGCTCATTCGCTCCTGCCGCATCAGCAGGGCGAACCCCACCAGTGAGAGCGGCGTGAGCGAGGAGTTAATCACCGAGCCCATCCCGCTGCCCACGTAGCGAAGGGAATGCAGCGTGAACATTTGATTGCCGAGGATCATCAGCGCCGCCACCGCCGCAATGCGTCCCGCCAGCGGCCACGGTGACACCCAGCGGCCATGCCGCAGCCACACCCACGCAAGCAGGATCAGACCCGCGATACTCCAGCGCAGCCCCACGAATATCCCCGGAGGCACCACGGCCGAGCCGAGCTTCATGGCGATCCATGTGCTGCCCCACACGAAGCACAACACGGCAAACATCATTCGAAGAACAAGAGGGCTCATGCGCGGCAGAGTGCGGCACGGCGGGTTTCGTGGCGATGGGCGGCGGCGGCAATTCTGCTATGTTTGCGCAGTGCCAAAGAAATAAGGACCAACGCGCCCGCCCGCCCGCCCGTATCGGGATCGGGCTATGCGGGCCTTGTGTCTATCCTCTGGTCAGAAACAGCCGACCTCCAGCAGTCGCAAACCAGACCGGCGAGAGGCATGCGGCGGCAAAGGCGGCAGGATTTTGTGCATATAGCTGTCCCACGCACCGGAGGCGCTTGCCCGCCTCGGGCTGTCCTCAGCCGCGATGGTGGCGGCATCAACATCAGGAAACGTGATCGCCTGTGCGAAAGCCGGGGCAATGTCTGTCTGACGCATGCTGCATACTCCGCTTTTTGAAAACACCAGCGTTGCGGCCAGTGGCCTTGTGACCGTCAGGCACACAAACAATACGCGCCGGCATATGGCGTGGATGTAACGCCGGCATGAGAAACATCGCTCCATTTGATGAACAATTCGTTAACAACACGACTTGCTGGTTCATGACTGCCGCGTTGGCACATTCGAGCGACCTTATAATCGCATCAAGGACCCTCATGACTGGGCACGCCGTCGCTAATTCCGTCAGTAATTCATAATTGAGCAAGAAATTTGAGATATTCTCTTTCCATGAGACATTCATCATACGCACCACTCCACAAGTCGGCCTGCTCAGTTCGCAGCCAGGCCTCGGCCAACAGCACGAGCATTGGGCGGGGTCATGCCGATCCCAGACTGCGCGCGGACACGCCATCATGGCCCGACGCCGTCGTGCCCCTATGGACGCCATCGCCCGACGATCGCAGCGCCGATGCGGAGGAGATCGAGCTGCGAGGCCGGGAGCTGGAGGAAAGCCACGCCCTGCTGGATGCAGCGCTCAACAACATTGGCCACGGCCTGCTCATTGTGGACCGGGACCTGCGCGTTGTGATGTGCAACCGGCTGATGCGCGACATTTTCGGCTACGACCCCGATATCGTCCGCCCCGGTGCAACCTGTGAGCAGCTCGTCGCGCATTCGGTGGCGCTCGGCAACTACCCTGGCAAATCGGTCAATGATGTGTTGGAGGGCCTGCGCAAACTTGCAGCCCCGGGCTTACGTATAGCGTTCCGCCAGACGATGCCGGATGGGCGGCTGCTATCGGTTCGCTGGGGACCAATGGAGAATGGCGGCTGGGTCTGCTCCTACGAGGACATAACGGAGCGTGAGACCGCAACCGAGCGGGCCGATCATCTGGCCCGGCATGATGCCGTCACTGGCCTGCCAAACCGTCAGGCGCTGTTGGAAGCCATTGTCAGCGCCTGGGCACAAACCCGCAGTGGTGTGTTCCAACTGCTATGCCTGGAAATCGACCGGTTTCGCGAAATCTGTGACACCTCGGGCCATCACACCGGGGAATTGCTGGTCCAACAGGTTGCCATCCGGCTGAGTTGCAGTGTGCGTGGCCATGATCTTGTGGCCCATCTCGGCGGCGGCTGTTTTGCCGTGCTTCAATCGGCACCCGCCACCCCAGAAGGCTCGATGCAACTGGCCCAGCGCGTGATCGAGAATCTGCGTGAGCCGTCATTGGTGGGCGGTCATACACTGATGGCCAATGTGTCCGTTGGTATTGCCAGCGCACCGCAGCAACGCGGCACCAAGTCTGCAAAGGACGGGGCGACCGAGCTTTTGCGCAACGCAACCGTAGCCCTCAATCAGGCGGCCCTGGAAGGCGGCGGCACCGCTTGGCTCTATGCGCCAGACATGGACCGCCACATGCAGGCACGCCACGCACTTGAAATTGACCTGCGCCGCGCGCTCCCGGCGGGCCAGCTTGAAATGCACTACCAGCCGCTGGTGAGCGCCATAACACGCCGTGTCACCGGGTTCGAGGCATTGATACGGTGGCGTCATCCGTTGCGCGGCATGGTCTCGCCTGCCGAATTCATCCCACTTGCCGAGGAAATCGGGCTGATCCGCAGCATTGGGGCGTGGGTTCTGCGCACCGCCTGCTCCGAGGCCGCGAGCTGGCCGGATGATGTGCGGGTTGCGGTTAATCTTTCACCGCTCCAATTCGGCCGCTACGAAGGCCAGTCCCTGCCGGAGATTGTCGCCGCCACCCTCACGGAAACTGGGCTACCGGGGCACCGGCTGGAACTTGAGATCACCGAATCGGTTCGCCTGCAGGACGACGCCGCCACGCTCGACACGCTGCACCAACTTCGCAGCCTCGGCGCACGCATTGCACTGGATGATTTCGGCACCGGCTATTCCTCGCTCAGCTATTTGCGCTGCTTTCCGTTCGACAAACTGAAGATTGATCAGTCATTCGTGCGCAGCCTCCCCTCACCGGAAGCCGCAGCAATCGTGCGTGCCGTGGCCGGGCTTGGTGCTAGCCTGGGCATTACCACAGTGGCCGAAGGCGTTGAGACGCCAGAGCAACTGCGTGCCTTGATGGCCGAGAACTGCGACGAAATGCAGGGCTATCTCTTCAGTCCGCCGCGCCCAGCAGCCGAAGTGCCGGCGCTGTTACGTGATGTGGTGGCAAAGCTTGCTGCTTGATTGCACCCATCAGCTTTTCCGCCAGATGCTGCCGATAGCCCAGTTGCCGTGCGGACCGGCCGGGGTCGTCCGGCAGGATCGCGTTGATGGTGGCATGCATGCGCCCAATCTCGCGCAACGTCGCCCCGTCCGACAGCGTGGCGGTGGCGCTTTTGGCGTGGCGGCGATGGGTGTTCAGCGGCGTTGCAAGATATCCAACGTGGCCGCCGCCGTGCAGGAGAATATCCACGTAAAGCCGCCAATCCCCCGCCACACGCCAGCTTGGCAAATCCCGCGCGCAGCGCAGCAGCGCCGCCCGCAGCGCCTCGGTGCGAAACACCACCGAGCTGACGTTCAGGATGGTGTTGCGCTCGGCCAAGCATTCGATGAAGCGTCTTCCGTCGAAAATGCCAGACTCCAGCAGCAAGCCTGCTGACGCATGACCGCAATACTCCCGGTAGCTCGCCATCAGCGGCCCACCCTGCCCGTCCACGGCACAACTGTCACAAAACGCGATGTCAATTTCAGGGTGTGCTGCCACCAGCCGCGACAGGCGGGAGAGCAGTTCGGGGTCCGCGCTGTCATCGGCCTCGGCAATCCATAGATGCGAGCCACGCGCCAGGGCAGCAGCACGGTGCCATTGCCGGAAAACGCTGCCGCCGTTGGAGCGGTTCACTTCCAGCCTGATATCGCGCCGCCAGTCCTGCGACACTGCCTGCACCACCGCCACGCTGTCGTCGGTGGAGGCATCATCGAGCACGATCACCTCCTCCAGCGCCGCGTTCTGCGCGAAGATCGAGCCCAGACGCTGTGGGAGATAGCGCGCGTAATTGTGGCTGAGCACCGCAACCGACACACGCGGGGCAACAGGGCGAAGCTCCGCCAGCAACTCCCCCACATAGGTACTGAAGTCCGATGCAGCCCTTGCGCGTGCCGCCCGGCTGGCACGCATGGCAGGGTCTTCGGGCCGCGCCAGTTGCAGCAAAGCGTCCAGCATCGCCTCAGTGTCTGCCAGGGGAACCGTAAGGCCATTTGTGTCCTGCAACGAATCCGCAATGCCGCCGGAGCCTGCGAACGCCACGAGCCTTAGCCCGCTTGCCATCGCCTCGAGTGCCACGGACGGGTACGGATCCTCGCGCGAGGTCAGGGCAAACACATCGGCGGCACTCAGCCAGCCCGCCATATCGTCGGAAAATCCCGGAAAATGCACCCGCCCAGACGCTTCGGCCGCCGCAATCTCAGGAGCCGCGTATTCCGTGATCTGATCAGCAAGTTTACCAACCCAGCAGAAATGCACATCGATGCCACGGCGCTGTGCCGCGCGGGCAGCCTGCAAGAACAAATCAACGCCCTTGCGCAAATCGCCATAGCCGGCCCCCACGATCAATACAGCGCCATCAGCCATGCCGAGTTGCGCGCGCAGACGGGTGCGGGCGGCGATATCAAACGGTGATGTCTGGTACAATCCCTGCGGCAGAATGCGCGGCTGTTCTGGGGCGAGATCAGCCAGTGGGGGAAATGCATCACGCACGCAGGCGGCGGGGAAAATCACCCGGCGTGCCAGCGCTGCTCCCTTGCGCACGGCGTCCAGCATATTGCCCGCAATCAACACCCTCGGCAGTTCATGAACCAGCAACACCGAGGCAATGCCTGCTCGATCCAACACGGCGATGGCCCGGGCGGAGGCGGAGCTGTTGACGAGGGCGGAGATCACGCCGCGTGCGCGTGCCGCCGCAGCCGCCTGCATCAGCGATGCGTCATCATGCACCACCTGCGTTGGGGCCAACTCGGCGTATTGCGACGCAAGCGAGCCGTCGCCCAGCAACAGAAACTCCACCGCCACGCCGTGATTGCGCAGCAACGTGCGACCGATTTGAAGAAGCAGCATCTGCGCGCCCGCGGCAAAGCCATCATGCCCCACCAGCAAAATGCGCTCACGACTCGCCACATCGGCCATCCGGCACACGGCGCGCCCGGTCGCGTTGAGGAACGCCGCACCGTAATGCACATCAGGTTCAAGATAGGCACCCTCGGCCCATTCGTTCCACGCGTTCACGCACACGATACGCTCGCCAAAGAAATCATGCTCGGCGGTGCGGTCCACGAGGGCGGCCAGCCAAGCCTGATATTTTGCAGGCGAAGCACCCCGCAGCGCCATGCCGTGGCCCTCCCGGCGCGCATCATTGTCCCAGCCCGGCAGCACGGTCTTGATCAGTGGAAATCTCGGCGGGCATTCTGCCAGCGAGGCAGCCGCCACATCGTCATAGTCATAGATCTGGCCTAGCATATGCGAGTCGAACAGCTGCACCTCGGCATTGCGCAACGCAAGGGCCTGGGTCAGTTTGTGCGGTGGAAACTCCACAGCACCGTCGAGCCCGAATTTGGTCGGATCATCCTCACCAAAGCTTTGCGCCATCACAAGAATTGGCTGCTCGCCATGCGTCTCGGCAAACATTATCCGCCAGCGCGCGATGGTGGCCGACGTGTCAGGGATGAGGCCCGCGCGATAAATCATCAGCACCGGCCTGCCATTGATGCGTATATAGCGCGGATCAGCGAAATACCGGGCAAAGCAAGCAAGCAGCGCCGCATCATCCTGCTTGCGATAATCCTGACTGATCAGCACCTCCTGATCCGAGCCATCCCACCGCCGTGTCCAATTTTCATTCGCCCACATCAGGCAAAATGGAAAATCGATGCTAACATCGTCAAGCATCGCCTCCAGCGGTTTTTCGAGCAGGCGGCGGCTGTTGAACCAGTAAAAGTAATGCACGAAGCCGAACACGCCGGCGTCGCGAGCCATGGCGATCTGCCGGCGCATTGCCTCACCCTGCGACAGATCGTAATGGCCAAGATCACGTGGAATGCGCGGCTGATAATGGCCACGAAACCGCGGCATGCCCCGGGCGATGGATGTCCATTCGGTAAAGCCGTGGCCCCACCAGCGATCATTCTCCTCCACGGCATGAAATTGCGGCAGATAATACGCCAAAACCTTGGCATGACGCACAGCACTGCTCGGCAGTTTCTCCACTTGCTCGAACTCAGGCCCAGCCCGGCCGAAGCGCCGTACATGCTCGAACACGGCCTGTTCGTATTCGGGCATTTTCGTGTGGAGCGCCAAAGCATGGCGATGCCTGCGCCAATGCAGCAGCGGTATTTCGTCAGGGTGATCGGCCAGATACCGATGGGCGTAGTATTTGGTGTCAAACGACGCACTCGGATCGCGCCCTTCACGGAAACCCCGGCACCGGTAATGCTCGAACGGGTCCATGCCGACGGCGGCGACATCGGGGTTGGCGGCAAGATAGAAGGCAGCGTCGAACTCCGCGATCGCGGACACCTCCGCCGTGGTGCGCCGCGCCAGGAAATGCGCCAGTGGCGATACGCCGGGGGCAAGGCCGTGCCGCTGAGCATACCAGGCAGGGTCGAAAAACCCGCTAGGCGAGCGGCCCGCCGCCTCGCCATGCTGAATGTAGTGCAGCAGCGGATTGATGCCGCCCAAAGCCACATCCAGATTCTCGCCAAGATAGAAGTCCACGTCGAAATAGGCGTTTGGCCAGCGGCTCTCATGCCAGCCTTGCTGCAGAAAATGTTCAGCGGGCTTGTGACCGCCAGCGGCCACGTCGGGGTGCCGCTGCAAATACCAGGGCGCATCGAACAGGCCAGAGCCAGCCACAATGGTCGCAGCATCAGGCGGCCTGCGCCACGATAGGTCCTCTGGCGTGGTGCGTGACATAAAATCGGGTTCAGCCATCGAGCGAGGCACACTGATCTCGTTCATGTCATCACCAATACAATTGCATCACAAGTTGCATAAAGCCACGTGTTTTCACGTAATTATCCACAAATCTGTCTCCTGCATTCACAGGCATCTGGTCATTTACAATGATTAATGACATCAAAAATTTTAGCAATTGACAAATATATTTCATCATTGTTTTAATGACAATATAACGAACTCCTATAGTGCTATTAAGTATTACTCCGTATTTTGATGTGCCTCGTCATTTCACGCTCACCTCCGTGCGTTCAGCGCGCCCCAGATGAACAAAGAGCCTTGGTTACTCTTGGATACGGTTTGCCACCCCGTTGTCCCAATTGGGCGCGTATATATGTGCGGTCTTTCCGGTGTGGAGAATGTGATGAAGAGAATTTGGCTTCTACGCGGCATCTGCCTGAGCCTTGTGGCCATAACGCTCGGCGGCTGCATTATCGAGCCGGTGCGTCCATTCCGCCCGGTCTACTATTACCGGTAACTATGGCATGATCCCACCGGGCGCATCCGGTGGAGATAGGTAATGGAGTATCGCAATCTCGGGCAAAGCGGGCTCAAGGTCTCGCCGCTGTGCCTTGGTACCATGATGTTCGGCGGTGCCACCGATGAAGCCACGTCACGCCTGGTCGTCGATGCGGCGCGCGACCACGGCGTGAACTTCATCGACACCGCCAATGTCTACAACGAGGGTGCCTCGGAGGAGATCACCGGTCGTGCCATCGCCAGTCGTCGTGATTGGTGGGTGCTGGCCACCAAGCTTGCCAATCCGACAGAGCCGGGACCAAACGGCCGTGGCTTGGGGCGTGCGCATGTGATGCGCGCGGTGGATGCAAGCCTGCACCGCCTTGGCACAGACGTGATCGACATCCTGTATCTCCATAAGGAAGATCACGCTGTGCCGCTGTCGGAGGTCATACACGCCATGGCCGATCTCGTGCGCACCGGCAAAATTCGCTATTTTGGGGTCTCCAACCACCGCGCGTGGCGGGTCGCTGAAATTTGCCGGCTGTGTGATCTGGCGGGCATTGATCGTCCGGTGGTGAGCCAGCCCTATTACAACGCGCTGAACCGGATGCCAGAGGTGGAGCATCTGCCTGCTTGCGCGCATTTGGGCCTTGGCGTGTTCCCCTACTCGCCCCTCGCGCGCGGTGTGCTCACCGGGAAATACACGCCGGACGTGCCGCCGCAAGCCGGCTCCCGCGCCGGGCGGCAGGATAAGCGCATTCTGGAGACGGAATGGCGGCCGGAGAGCCTGCGCATCGCACAAACCCTGGCCGAGCACGCCCGTGCGCGCGGCATCACGCCTGGCCAATTCGCGCTCGCATGGGTGCTGAACAACAAGCTCATCACCGGTGCCGTCACCGGGCCGCGCACGCTGGAGCAGTGGTCGGAGTATGTAGGCGCACTGACCTACCAGTTCACAAAAGAAGACGAAGCTCTGGTCGATCGCCTCGTCATGCCCGGCCATCCTTCGACGCCTGGCTATAACGACCCCGCCTATCCCCTCGAAGGACGGATCGCGCGCGTATGACCTTCCTGCTACTTCTCATTCTTGCTGGCGCTTGGGCGTTCTACGCGGCATTGCTGATCGACCGGCCCGATCTGGCCAAGATCGTGCCGCCGGACTTTGCCCCATTCGTCCACATCGCTTTTGGATTGCTGCTGCTGTGGACGCTGTGGCGCGTGACGTATCCAGAGGTTCGCACCGCCAGCAAAAAATGGCGTTACGGGCCTTCGATCACGCTGCGCAACCTTGTGGTGCTGGCCCTGGGCGTGGCGCTGCTGATCTTTGCCAGCCGCGAAATTCTGAACGGCATGGACCCAACTGGCCACAAGGCGCTGTGGTAGCGCCTTATTCAATGCAAATGGAGAATGCCGTCCACGTGCCGCCATTCGCCGGGGGAAATGAGCGTTGTGGCACCAACGCGCACTGAGTGCAGCCGCCCTTCGATCTCGCGCGTCCAAAAGCCCAGGAATTTGTTTAGAACCGGGAATTTCGGCGCGATATCGAGGTCCTGCCACACATAACTCTGCAACACGGCTGGGTGGTCGGGCAGATGGTAGAGAATTTCAGCTGTGGTCAGGCGATAGCCCTGCAACTGACGCTCCATAGAACTCTGTGCGCGCATCCCAGCACTCCCGGTTGGTGACGATGTCGGTCCTTTCAGGCTGCCGCCATTCGCGGCTGTCATAAGACTGCCACAACACCCCACGCCCTTTGCAACCAAAAACATAGCATGATCAGACGATTAGCACTCGCACTGTGAAAGTGCTGCCGAATGCTTGACATCAGCCAGTAGCACTTCTACTTCTCTGGCACTCCCAGCCTGGGAGTGCTAACAACGGCCATGCGCGGGTTGTCTGATGCTTCGGGTCAGATGGTCTGGCGAGAATGGCCGCTCATTATCCAGGAGCGAATGCTATGAAATTCCGTCCCTTGCACGACCGGATCGTGGTCAAGCGCCTCGATGCCGAAGAAAAGACCGCAGGCGGCATCATCATCCCCGACACCGCCAAAGAGAAGCCGATGGAAGGCGAAGTCATCGCCGTCGGCCCCGGCGCTCGCAACGAGACCGGTGCAATTGTGGCCCTCGACGTGAAGGCTGGCGACCGCGTTCTGTTCGGCAAATGGTCGGGCACCGAGGTCAAGATCGACGGTACCGATCTGCTGATCATGAAAGAGTCGGACGTGATGGGCATCATCGCGACTTCCTCCAAGAAGTAATCGCGATCCGCTGTCTCGTCTGATCTACCAACAAAGGAAATAACACCATGGCTGCCAAAGAAGTACGCTTCGGAAGTGACGCCCGCGCACGTATGCTGCGTGGCGTCGACATTCTCGCTGACGCTGTGAAGGTGACGCTTGGTCCGAAGGGCCGCAACGTTGTCATCGACAAGAGCTTCGGCGCACCGCGCATCACCAAGGACGGCGTGACCGTCGCCAAGGAGATCGAGCTCGCCGACAAGTTCGAGAACATGGGCGCCCAGATGGTGCGTGAAGTGGCCTCGAAGACCAACGACCTCGCCGGCGACGGCACCACCACCGCGACCGTTCTGGCTCAGGCCATCGTGCGCGAAGGTGCCAAGTCGGTGGCCGCCGGCATGAACCCGATGGACCTGAAGCGCGGCATCGACAAGGCCGTGGCCCATGTCGTTGAAGAGCTGAAGAAGAAGTCGAAGAAGATCACCACCTCGGCCGAGACCGCCCAGGTTGGCACGATCTCCGCCAACGGCGAGACCGAAATCGGCAAGATGATCGCCGAAGCGATGCAGAAGGTCGGCAACGAGGGTGTCATCACCGTCGAAGAAGCCAAGGGCATCCAGACCGAGCTCGACGTCGTGGAAGGCATGCAGTTCGACCGCGGCTACGTGTCGCCGTACTTCATCACCAACGCCGAGAAGATGATCGCGGACCTGGAAAACCCCTACATCCTGATCCACGAGAAGAAGCTGTCGGGCCTGCAGCCGATGCTGCCGCTGCTCGAGACGGTTGTGCAGTCGGGTCGTCCGCTGCTGATCATCGCTGAGGACATCGAGGGTGAGGCTCTGGCAACACTCGTCGTGAACAAGCTGCGTGGCGGCCTGAAGATCGCAGCCGTCAAGGCTCCGGGCTTCGGCGATCGCCGCAAGGCGATGCTGGAAGACATCGCGATCCTGACCGGTGGCCAGGTGATCAGCGAAGACCTCGGCATCAAGCTTGAGACCGTCACGCTCGCCATGCTCGGCCGTGCGAAGCGCGTGATGATCGAGAAGGAAAACACCACGATCATCGAGGGCGTTGGCAAGAAGGCCGACATCCAGGGTCGTTGCGCCCAGATCCGCGCGCAGATCGAGGAGACCACCTCGGACTACGACCGTGAGAAGCTGCAAGAGCGTTTGGCGAAGCTGGCTGGCGGCGTTGCCGTCATCCGCGTCGGCGGCGCTTCGGAAGTGGAAGTGAAGGAGCGCAAGGATCGCGTGGACGACAGCTTGCACGCAACCCGTGCGGCCGTTGAAGAAGGCATCGTCCCCGGCGGCG
>CAIJTR010000177.1 GCA_903823665.1 uncultured Rhodospirillales bacterium | reverse complement strand
GGCGTTCACCCGGATCGTGATTGTGCTGTCGCTGCTGCGCTCTGCGATTGGGGCACAGGGCACACCGCCCAACACGGTGCTGATCGGGCTTGCGTTGTTCCTGACTTATTTCGTGATGCAGCCGGTGTTTGATCAGGCGTGGACGTTGGGTCTGCTGCCAATGGCCAATGGCAGTATCGGCGAGATGGACGGTCTTGCGCTGGCCACTGAACCTTTCCGGCATTTTATGGCGGCGAATGTGCGTTCGGATGATCTGGCGCTGTTTCTCAATCTGGCGCATTTGCCCGAGCCCGCGAGCCTGGATCAGGCGTCGTGGCGGGCGCTCATTCCAGGGTTTTTGGTGAGCGAACTGCGGCGTGGGTTTGAGATGGGGTTCATGCTGTATCTGCCATTTCTGGTGATCGACATGGTTGTTGCCAGCGTGCTGATGAGCCTGGGCATGATGATGCTGCCGCCAAGCGTGATCTCCTTGCCGTTCAAGCTGATCTTTTTCGTGCTGGTGGATGGCTGGCGGCTGGTGGCGGGCTCCCTGGTGCAGAGTTTTGGTGCGTCGTGATGATCAGCCGGGCAGCCCGGACGCAGCGGCGCGAATTCGGCGGCTGGCGACGGTGAGCATGGCGAGGTCTGGCGGCGTGGTGCGGCTGATTTCGGCGAGAATGTCGCGCAGCATGGTGGGGATTTCGGTGGGGGCGGTGTGTGCGTCTTTGGCCGCGAGCCCTGCGGTGATTTCGCGTTGCAGGGCGGTGCTGTCATCGGCCAAGGCGTCGGCGGCCAAGCGTTGCCAGGCGGTGGATTGCTGCATGAGGCGGGATTGGCGGCGGATGAGCAGCAGGCCGTATTCAGCCCCGACGCTGAAATAGAGCCTTCCGGTTTCAGCCAGATCGGCATGCGCGTGGTCGGCGATTTCGATGATGTCCATCGCCGTGCTGAGCGTGGTGAGGACGACGATGCGTTCGGCGAGCGCTTGCGGAACACCTGATTCGATATGGGCGAGTTCTCGGGTGCGGCGAATTTCCCGCTCGCTTTCTGGCAGCAGCGAGGTGAGTTGGCCGGTCAGTGACATCACGCCCGGTTTGAATTTCGGCACCATCACGGCGGGGTCGAGCAGTTCGCCGCTGAGCAGGAACCAGCGGACGGCTTGGTCGATGATGGTAGAAATGGCGATGTGCAGGCGGGTTTGGGTGGCGGCGGGGGCGTGATTGTCGAGCGCTTCGATGTCGGCCCAGAGTTCGGGAAGGCTGAACACGTCTGACGTGATGAGGAAGGCGCGGGCGATTTCGGCGGCGGAGGCCCCGGTGCGGATCATCGTGTCGTGCACGAAGCTGGGGCCCATGCGGTTGATGAGCGCGTTGGCGACCACGGTTGCGATCACTTCGCGTCGCAGGCGGTATTTGCTGAGCACATCGGGGGCGAGGCTGCGCAGTCGTTCGGGGAAGTAGTCGAGCAGGAGGGTGTTGAGGGCGGGGAGGTCGGGCAGGTCGGAGGTCAGCAACTCGTCGTAAAGGCCGTTTTTGGCGTAGGCGAGGATCACCGCGAGTTCGGGGCGAACGAGGCCCTCGCGGGCGGCAGCGCGATGGGCGAGGGCTTCGTCATCGGGCAGGAACTCGACGGCGCGGTCGAGTTGGCCGGTGCGTTCCATGGCGCGCATCAGGGCCGTGTGGCTTTCGAGGAGCGCCGCGGCTTGAGACTGCACGACGGTGAGGATTTGCGTTTGCAGGTAGTTGTCGATGAGCACGAGCCGCTCGACTTCATCGGTCATGGAGGCGAGGAAAGCTGTGCGTTCGGATTGCGGCACGAGGCCTGCGGCGATCACGTCACCGGTGGCGATTTTGATGTTCACCTCGTGATCGGACGTGTCCACGCCTGCGGAGTTGTCGATGGCGTCGGTGTTGAGCCTGCCGCCGGCGAGGGCGTATTCGATGCGGCCGCGTTGGGTGAGGGCGAGGTTGGCTCCTTCGCCGATGACCTTGCAGCGCAGGTCAGATGCGTTGACGCGCAGGGCGTCATTGGCGCGGTCACCCACGTCGGCGTTGGTTTCGCTAGACGCTTTGACGTAGGTGCCGATGCCGCCGAACCAGAGCAGGTCGGTGTTGTGGCGCAGCAGCACCTGGATCAGCTCGGACGGGGCCATGCTGTCTTGCGTGAGGCCGAACAGGGCGCGGATTTCTGGCGAGAGCGGAATTGATTTTGCCCGGCGCTCGAACACGCCGCCGCCTTGGGAGATGAGCGTGGTGTTGTAATCGTTCCAGCCGGAGCGCGGCAGTTTGAACAGGCGCACGCGCTCGGCAAAGGAGGCGGACGGCACCGGATTCGGGTCGATGAAGATGTGCATGTGGTTGAAGGCAGCGATGAGTTTGGTGTGGGGGGACAGCATCATGCCGTTGCCGAACACGTCGCCGGACATGTCACCGACGCCGATGCAGGTGAAATCCTCCGCCTGGATGTTGGTGCCGATTTCGCGGAGATGCCGCTTCACCGCCTCCCACGCGCCCTTGGCGGTGATGCCCATGATTTTGTGGTCGTAGCCAATGGAGCCGCCGCTGGCGAAGGCGTCGTCGAGCCAAAAGCCGTAGTCGTGGGCGACACCGTTGGCGATGTCCGAGAAGGTGGCGGTGCCTTTGTCGGCGGCGACGACGAGGTAGGTGTCATCGCCGTCATGGCGGACGACGTTAATTGGTGGGACGACCTGGCCTGCCACGATGTTGTCGGTGAGGTCGAGCAGGCCGGACATGAGGATTTTGTAGCAGGCGATGGCCTCCGCCTGGATGTCCTCGCGCGTGCCGGTCGGTGGGCGCTTGGGGACGAAGCCGCCCTTTGATCCGATCGGGACGATGACGGCGTTCTTCATGATCTGCGCCTTCATCAGGCCCAGAATTTCGGTGCGGAAATCCTCACGCCGGTCTGACCAACGAATGCCACCGCGGGCCACTTTGCCGCCGCGCAAATGGCAGCCTTCCATGCGGGGGGAGGCTACGAAAATTTCAACGAGCGGGCGCGGGGCCGGCAGCAAGTCGATCTCGCGGCTGGCGAGTTTGAGGCTGAGATAGGATTTCGGCAGGCCTGCGGCGTCGCGCTGATAGTAGTTGGTGCGCAGGGTTTTGCTGATCAGCTGCAGGAAGGCGCGGATGATGCGGTCATCGTCGAGATTGTCGACGCTGGCGAGGGTGGTTTGGATGTTCGTGGAGACGAAGTTCGCTTGCCCCATGCGGGTGGCTGGGGTGAGTGCAGGGTTGGCGCGGATGTCGAACAGGCGGACCAGCATGGAGGCGAGATGCGGGTAGGCCTGCATCGTGGTTTCGATGGTGGTTTGGCTGAAGGCGAAACCGGCCTGGCGGAGAAGGCGGGCGTAGGTGCGCAGGATGACGACTTCGCGCGCTGTGAGTCCTGCGGTGAGCACGAGGCGGTTGAAGCCGTCATTCTCGACGATGCCGGTCCAGACATCGGTGAAGGCTTTCTCGAAGCGGGTGCAGTCCTCGGCTGTGGGTTTGGCGGCGGTGGTGAGTTCGAGCTCCTGCAGCCAGACGCTGGTGGTGGCGTCTCGTGGCGTGATTTCGAACGGGTTCTCCGTCACCACGCGCACGCCGAGATTTTCGAGCACGGGCAGCATGTCGGATAGTGCGGCTGGGTGGGCCGCGTGGAAGCTGCGCAAATGCAGGCGGCCGTCGTCTGTCGGCTTGAGCGTGACCGAGACGGGGGCACCTTCCAGCACGGCTTCGACATGGGGGATATCGGTGGTGGCGGTGGCGGCGTCGAAGCGGTCTCGATAGGCGGCGGGGAATGCGTTGGCGTAGCGGCGAAGGATTGTGGTGGCGGTGGGTGCGAGGCTTTCGCCCAGGCGGTCGGACCAGTTGCGCAGCGCTTCGGTGAGTTTGCGTTCGGTTTCGGCGGGCTGGGTGGGGCTGGTTTGGCCGGGGTGGGTGGCAATGACGAAATGCAGGCGGGCGAGGATGTCGTCCTCGAAATGGGTGGCTTCGACGCTGATCTGGCCCTGGAAATCCTGCTCCAGAATGGCCCCGATGCGGCGCGTGGTTTCGGCGTTCAGGCGCTCACGTGGGAGGTAGACGAGGCAGGTGGTGAAGCGGCCGAACGGGTCGTGCAGGGTGAACAGGGCGAGGCCTGGGCGCTGCTTGAGGTGCAGGATACCGATGGCGGTGTCGAACAGCTGGGCCTGATCGATCTGAAACAGCTCGTCACGCGGGAAGCTGTCGAGGATGTGCGCCAGCGCGTGGCCGTCGCGGCTGTCCGCAGGCAGGCCGGAGCGTTGGAGGCATCCGGCGATCTTGCTGCGCAGGACGGGGATTTCGCGCGGTGGGTGGTAGGTGCTGCCGATGGTGAACAGGCCGAGGATGAGGTTCAGGCCGATGACGTCGAGTTGTTCGTTGAAGATCTTGACGATGATGGTGTCCATCAGCACCGGGCGCTGGACGGGTGAGCGGCGGTTGGATTTGGTGACCAGCACCGGGTCCTGCACCTGCAGGAATGCCTGCACGTCCGGCGAACTGCGGGTGAGGGCGCGTAGGCCGTCAAACACCAGAAAGTTGTCGTCTCGCAGAAGGCCTATGCCGGAGATGACGGCGAGGTCGGCCCCGTTCAGCGAGTAGCGGCGGGTGCCGAGGAAGAGGAAGTTGCGGTCGTCCAGCCAGTCGAGGAACGCGGCGTCCTCCGGCGCGTTCGGCAGGGCTGCGACGTGCGGGGTGCTGCGGATTGCCTCGCTGAGTTGGCGGACCTGGGCGCGCATGGTGGGCCAATCCACCACGGCGGCGGCGACGTCAGCGAGTACGGTGGTGAGGCGCGCCAGCACGGCCTCGTGGCGGCCGGGATCGATGGGCGCGTCGAGGGCGAGGTGCATCCACGATTCAGCTGGTGCGTTGGGTTCTGCTGGTAGGATGCGGAGGCCTTGGGGGTCACGGCTGGTGGGCATGATGGGGTGGATGACGAGGCCTGTGGCGAGGCCCATGTCGGCGAGGGCGGCCGTGGTGCTGTTGAGCAGGAAGCGCATGTCGTCATTGACGATCTCGATGGCACTAGCGTTCTCGGTGATGCGAATGGCTGGCTGGCCGGGGGCGCGGGTGGCGGCGAAATTCCACAGCGATGCTGCGATTGCGGCAATGCCGTTGAATCCGAGCCGTTCGATGTCACGCTGCGGCAGGTTTCGCGTGAGGGCGGTGAGGAAGATGTCGTTGGGCGCGTCAGCGGCGGTGCTTTGGGCCATGTGGCTTGGTTCCCTGGCTTTTTACCGGGAGGGTGCCTGATTGGGGAGTTGCGTGCCAGGGGGAAGATATTCGCGGCGGTCTGTGAGGTCGCTCACTCGAAATGTTGGCGTGGCGTAAGGTCATGCGTGGTGGTGCAGTGCCAAAGCACAGTGTATTAGGCTGGTTACGACTAAATCGCGCGGCCTGAGGCGAAGCGGACGGCTTCTTCGGCGGCTCGGAACAACCCACGCGCTTTCTGCCGGGTTTCCTCGTATTCGGCTTCTGGGTCGCTGTCGGCGACGACGCCGGCACCGGCTTGGACGTGCATGACGCCGTCTTTGACCACGGCGGTGCGCAGGCCGATGCAGGTGTCCATGGTGCCGTCGGGGGCGAAGTAGCCGATGCAGCCGGCGTAGATGCCGCGGCGGACGGGCTCCAGTTCCTCGATGATTTGCATGGCGCGCACCTTTGGCGCACCGGTGAGGGTTCCGGCGGGGAAGCCTGCGACGAGGGCGTCCACAGCGTCCAGGCCTTTGCGGATGCGGCCCTGGACGTCCGACATGATGTGCATGACGTGGCTGAAGCGTTCGATGGCGAAGCTCTCGGTGACTTTCACGGTGCCGATTTCAGCGACACGGCCGACATCGTTGCGACCGAGGTCGAGCAGCATCAGGTGTTCCGCGCGCTCCTTCGGGTCGGCCAGGAGTTCTCGTGCGAGGCGTTGGTCTTCGGCGTGGGTGGCGCCGCGTGGGCGAGTGCCGGCGAGGGGGCGGATGGTGACGATGTCATCGCGCAGGCGGACGAGAATTTCTGGGCTGGAGCCGACGATGGAGAAGCCACCGAAATCGAGGAAGAACAGGAATGGGGCCGGGCTGATGCGGCGGATGGCGCGGTAGAGTGCAAAGGGCGGCAGTGCGAACGGCACGGAGAAGCGCTGGCTGGGGACGACCTGAAACACGTCTCCGGCCCGGATGTATTCCTTGGCGCGCTCCACCACGTCGATGAAGCCCTGTTTGGTGAAGCTCGATGTCGGCTCTGGAAGCGGTGGCAGGTTCACGGTGGGTGCTGCGAGGGGCAGCGGACGTGAGAGGGCGAGGGCGGCCTGGGCCAGACGGTCCTGCGCGGTCTGCCACGCAGCGGCGGCTGGAATATTCTCGCGCGGGTAGATCGGGGCTGCGAAGGTCAGCAGGTCGGTGACGTTGTCGAAGATGGCGAAGAGGGTGGGGCGCAGCATCACCGCATCTGGGACGCCGAGCGCGTCGGCGTTTTTGGCGGGCAGGCGCTCCATCTGGCGCACCATGTCGTAGCCGAGATAGCCGACGAGACCGCCGGCCATGGGTGGCAGATCCTTGGGAACGTCGAGCTTGGCCTCCTCGATCAGGCGGCGCAGGCTTTCGAGGGGCGCGCCCGGTTCCGGCTCGAAGCCGAAAGGTGCGGCCTGGGCGTTGCGATTGATTTCCGCCACGCCGTTTTTGCAGCGCCAGACGAGATCCGGTTCCATTCCGATAATGGAGTAGCGGCCCCGCGCGGCACCGCCTTCGACGGATTCGAGCAGGAAGCTATTGGGTTTCCCTTGCGCGAGTTTGATGAAGGCTGCGACTGGCGTTTCGAGGTCCGCGACGGCGCGGCTCCAGACGAGGTGGCCGCGACCGGCGTTGTAGTCGGCGAGGAAGCTGCTTTCGTCGGTCACGTTATTGCGTTGCCTGCGAGAGGGTGTCGAGCTGGGCGCGGTTTACGCGAGCGTTGGATTTCTGGCGGATGGCGGAGACGAACACGGTCTCGGTGTCATCGGACAGTGCTTTTGTGAGCTGGTCGCGCATCTGGGCGAAGCCTGCGGGGTCCGCTGCGGGATCAGCGGTGATAATTTTGGTGAGGCGGGCGACGGTGAACCCTTCGGGCGTTTCGACCATCGTTGCTTCACCGATTTTGAGGCCGAATAGCGGGGTGATCAGCTGGGTCGGCACGCCCGGAGCGGCAGCGTTGCGGCTGATCGGCGGTAGGGTGGTGACGGGGAGGCTGGAGGCGGCGTCGAGCGCCTGGCCTTCTTTGACTGCCGTCATGATTTTGGTGGCCGATTCTTCCTGAGCGCGGCGGAGTGCGTCACGTGTCCAATCGGCGCGAACGGCGTCGGTGACCTGATCAATAGGCTTTGCGGCGGGCGGGATAATCTCTTCCACGACGAAGGCGTAGAAGGATTGCGAGCCGTCAGCGGCGTTGGGGGCCTGGGTCAGGTGCGGAGTGTCACCAACCTTGGCGTTGAAGGCGGCCTGGATGAGGGCGGGGCGGAGTTCGGCGGGGCCTGGGATCGGGGCGGGTTTGCCGTCGAGCGTCATGCCTTTTGCGTCGAGTGTGCCGGTGATGGCGGCAAGGCCGAAATCGCCGGGGAGATCGTCAAGCGAGGTGCCGGCGGCGAGCTGGTCCTCGATTTTGCCGGCGCGGGTGTCGAGCAGGTCAGATGCCTTTTCGGCGAGCAGGCGGGCGCGCAGCATCGGCGTGACCTCGGCCAGTGATTTGGTGACCGCGGGACTGACTGCGGTGACCTTGAACACGTCCCATCCGAAGGTGGATTGCAGCGGCGCGGAGACGATGTTCTCGGCGGCATCGAACGCTGCTTCGCCAAGTTCTGGGGCTGGGAACTGGGTTTTGGTGGCGGCGGTGACCTCCACGCCTGAGCCACCGGCAGCGGTTGCGATCTTTTGAATGTCGTCCCAGCTGGTGATGGGTGTCCAGGCCTCCGCAATTTTCTTCGCGGCGGCTTCGTCGGGGGCGAGCAATACCTGGACGGTGCGCTTTTCCTCGCTGTTGAACTCCGCCTTGCGGTTGGCATAGGCGGTGGCGATGTCGGCGTCGGTGATGTCGGCCTCTTGGGCGACGGTGCCCGGTGCCAGCACCACGGCCTTGATGCGGCGCAATTCGGCGGTGCTATAGCGGTCCTTGTTGTTGTCGTAATAGCGCGCAAGCTGGGCCTCGGTGGGGGCGGCTGGTGCTGGGGCTGCGGAGAATGGCAGGCTCACGGCATCGGCCACGCGCTGTTCGCGCTGGAAGGCGAAGACGGCTTTCGTCATCACGTCGCTGGCGGCGGTGTTGCTACGGACGGCTTCGAGCAGCTGCTTTTGGCCGAGATCGGAGCGCATGAGCTCAAGGAAGTGCTTTTCGGACAGTCCGTTTTCGCGCAGCAGGTTGGCGAACAGGTTTTTGTCGAATGCGCCGTTTGATCCTTTGAAGGCGGGCATTTCGTAGACGGCCTTTTTTACAGCAGCGTCGGGGGCAGCGAGATGCATCTCGTCCACCTTGTTTTGAATGGCCGTCATGGTGATCAGCCGTTCGACCGTTTGGGCGGCAACCGACTGGCGGATCTCCGCAGTGGGCTGGAGGTCGGTGCCGAAGCTGCGCATCACCTGGGCAAGCGTGCGGCGATAGGCGTCCTGCGCCTCGGGCAGTTCGATCTTGCGCGAACCTACGGTGGCGAGCGAGGTTTCGCCGCCGATTTGACGCACGACGTCAGCGATGCCCCAAAAGCCGAACGACGCCACCAGGACGATGAACAGCAGTTTGGCGATCCAGGTGTCGGTTAGGCGGCGAAACAGCGTCAGCATCACAACGTCCCACGTCAGAATTCGGCGCACCATATGCGCGGCGTCGCCGGTTTGCCAGCCGACAGGCTGGACCGGCTTTTGCGCGGCGTCGCCGGTTTGCCAGCCGACAGGCTGGACCGGCTTTTGCGCGGCGTCGCCGGTTTGCCAGCCGACGGGCTGGACCGGCTTTTGCGCGGCGTCGCCGGTTTGCCAGCCGGGGCGAGGAGGGCGTAGACGCTAAGGGAAATCGAGGGACGGACGATGCGAAAGCTCATTGCAGGCAATTGGAAGATGAACGGGCTGACCGAGTTGTCGGCATCGTTGGCAGGGTCGTTGCGGCGCGGCGCTGATGGGCTGGACTGCGATATGCTCGTGTGTCCACCGGCGACGATGATCTCGACGGTGGCGCATATTCTGGTTGGTTCGGCCACGATGGTGGGTGGGCAGGATTGCCATGCCAAGGTGAGCGGTGCGCACACCGGTGATCTGTCGGCGGCCATGCTGCGCGACGCCGGGGCAAGCTGGGTGATACTCGGCCATTCGGAGCGCCGGGGCGATCATGGCGAGACAGATGCTGAGGTGAAGGCCAAGACCGAGGCGGCCGTGAAGGCGGATCTAACACCCATTGTTTGCGTGGGCGAGACCGAGGCACAGCGAGTGGCTGGGGAGCAGAACGCGGTTGTCGGCAGCCAGTTGGTTCACAGCTTGCCGAAGGAATTTCAGGGTGTTGTGGCGTACGAGCCGGTCTGGGCGATCGGCACTGGGCGAACCCCTTCGACCGATGACGTGGCTGCCATGCACGGCTTTATCCGCGCCACGCTGATCAGCCATCTTGGGGCGGCGGGGCAGGGGGTTCGCATCCTTTATGGCGGTTCGGTGAAACCCTCCAATGCCAAGGAATTGCTGCATCTGCCGGAGGTGGGCGGGGCGTTGATCGGCGGTGCCAGCCTGGTGGATGCAGACTTCCTGGCGATTGCGCACGCTGCCCAAATGGTTGCCGAACCCCCCGCCGCAAGCTAGAAGCCGCCAACGCTGCATTTGTAGTGATCGTTATCTAAGGCAATCCATGACCTTCGTTCTGCTTGTCATCCATCTGTTTGTGACCTTGGCGCTGATTGGCCTTGTGCTGATCCAGCGCAGTGAGGGCGGCGGGCTTGGCATTGGCAGCTCGCAGGGCATGGGTGCGTTCATGGGCGGGCGCGGCACTGCGAACCTGCTCACCCGCACCACCGCCATTCTGGGCGCGCTGTTCTTCGGCCTTTCGCTGGCGCTGGCGCTGCTGAACCGTGGCACGGTTACAGGCCATTCGCTTTTCGATGAGCCGCCGCCGGCTGCGTCTGCTCCGGCAGCACCCGCCGCTCCGGCTGCTCCTGCTTTGCCTGCCGCGCCAAAAGGCCCCGCCGTTCCGACCAACTAGCCTCTGCATCGTCTGACAGGACCAATCGAATGCCCATCTGCATGGCTGCGACTCGGGCGTGCGCCTATGGTGCTGCGCCATGACCCGTTTTGTTTTTATCACCGGCGGCGTCGTCTCCTCGCTTGGCAAGGGGGTGGCGTCGGCAGCGCTTGGCGCTTTGTTGCAGACGCGCGGCTACAGCGTGCGGATGCGCAAACTTGACCCGTATCTGAATGTCGATCCCGGCACGATGTCGCCGTATCAGCATGGCGAGGTGTTCGTCACTGACGATGGCGCGGAGACCGATCTCGATCTCGGCCATTACGAGCGGTTCACCGGCGTTGCCGCCAGCAAAGGCGACAATGCGACGACCGGGCGCATCTATCAGGATGTGATCGCCAAGGAGCGGCGCGGGGATTATCTGGGGGCCACGGTGCAGGTGATCCCGCACATCACGGACGCGATCAAAGAGGCGATCACCTCCAATGCTGAGGACGCCGATGGCAAGCAGCTGGATTTCCTGCTGATCGAAATCGGCGGCACGGTAGGCGACATTGAGAGCCTGCCGTTCCTGGAGGCGATCCGTCAGCTGGGCAACGAGCTTGGGCCGGAGCACGTGATGTTCGTGCATCTGACGCTGGTGCCGTGGATTCCGTCTGCCGGTGAGTTGAAGACGAAGCCGACGCAGCATTCCGTGAAGGAACTGCTGAATGTGGGCATTCAGGCGAATATGCTGCTGTGCCGGTGTGATCGGCCGATCCCGGAGAATGAGCGGCGCAAGATTGCGTTGTTCTGCAATGTGCGGCCGTCGGCGGTGATTGCGGCACTGGATGTGGACACGATCTACGCGGTGCCGCTGAGCTATCACGCCGAGGGCATGGACCGCGAAGTGCTGCGGCATTTTAATCTGCCGTTCGAGGCGGAGCCGGATCTGGGGCGCTGGCACAAGATTGTGAACGTGGTTCGCGCGCCCGAGGGCGAGGTGCGGATTGCGGTGGTGGGCAAATACACCAACCTGCTCGACAGCTATAAATCGCTGGCTGAGGCGCTGCAGCATGGCGGGATTTCAAACCATGTGAAGGTGCATCTGGACTGGGTGGACAGCCAGATTTTCGAAGAGCCGAACACGGTGGCGCGCCTCGAGGGTGTGCATGGAATTTTGGTGCCGGGCGGGTTTGGCGAGCGCGGCACCGAGGGCAAGATCAACGCGGTGCGGTTTGCTCGGGAGCGCAAGGTGCCGTTCTTTGGCATCTGCTTCGGCATGCAGATGGCGGTGATCGAGGCGGCGCGCAATCTGGCTGGGTTCGAGCACGCGTCGTCCACCGAGTTTGGGGCGTGTGAAGAGGCGGTGGTGGGGCTTCTCACCGAGTGGACCGTGGGAAATCAGGTGGAGCGTCGTGAGGAAGGCGGCGATCTCGGTGGCACGATGCGTCTGGGTGCCTATCCGGCGGATCTGGCGGAGGGTTCGTTGGTTCGCGCGACGTATAACGAACAGGCGCGCATTTTTGAGCGGCACCGGCATCGGTATGAGGTGAACGTGGCGTATCGTCCGGCACTTGAGGCGGTGGGGCTGCGGTTCTCTGGCATGTCTCCGGATGGCGTGTTGCCGGAGATTGTGGAGCGCCCGGATCATCCTTGGTTTATCGGCGTGCAGTATCACCCCGAGCTAAAGTCTAAGCCGTTTGACCCGCATCCGCTGTTCCGCGGGTTTATTGAGGCCGCCGTGAAGCAGTCCCGCCTTGTCTGACGTTCGAACGGTGATTGTGGGCGATGTTGCGATCAGCAACACGCGTCCGTTCGTGCTGATTGCGGGGCCATGCCAGATTGAGAGCCGGGAGCACGCGCTGGAGATGGCCTCGGCCATCGTGGAGATGTGCGGGCCGCTGGGCATTCAGCCGATTTATAAGTCGAGCTTCGACAAAGCCAATCGCACCAGCCTGAACAATGCGCGCGGCGTGGGAATGGCGGCTGGGCTGGAGATTTTGGCAGAGGTGCGCGCGAAGTTCGGCATTCCGGTGCTGACGGATGTGCATACCGCCGCGCAGTGTGCGCCGACGGCGAAGGCAGTGGATGTGCTGCAAATTCCGGCGTTTCTGTGCCGTCAGACCGATTTGCTGTTGGCGGCTGGCGAGACCGGGGCTGCGATCAACGTCAAGAAGGGGCAGTTTTTGGCTCCCTGGGATATGACGCATGTGGCGGCGAAGATTGCTTCCACCGGCAATACGCGAATTTTGCTGTGTGAGCGCGGGACGAGCTTTGGCTACAACACGTTGATCAATGATTTCCGTGGTTTGCCGATCATGGCGCAGACGGGATATCCGGTGGTGTATGACGCCACGCACTCGGTGCAGCAGCCGGGCGGGCAGGGCGCTTCCTCCGGCGGGCAGCGCGAGTTTGCGCCTGTGCTGGCACGGGCGGCGCTGGCGGTGGGTGTTTCGGCGTTGTTCATTGAGACACATCAAGACCCGGATCATGCCCCTTCGGATGGCCCGAACATGATCCCGGTGCGTGATATGCCGGCTGTTCTGGCGCGACTGAAGGCGTTTGATCTTCTGGCCAAGGAAGGTTCCTGACATGACCCGTCGTATGCTTTTGCTCGCTGCCGCCATGATTGGTGTGTCGGCGGTTTCGTTCGCCCAAACCAAAGGATTGCAAATGATCGACCACAAAATCGGCTCCGGTGATGAAGCCAAGGCTGGCCAGCAGGTGACTGTTCACTACACCGGCTGGCTGTTCGACGAAGCGGCACCGGAGAACAAGGGCCGCAAGTTTGACAGCTCACGCGACCGGGGCGACCCGTTCGTGTTTCCGCTGGGCGCGGGTCGCGTGATTGCGGGCTGGGACCAGGGCGTGGCCGGCATGAAGGTTGGTGGAAGCCGCACGCTCGTTATTCCGCCCGAGCTTGGTTATGGCGCGCGCGGGGCCGGTGCGGTCATTCCGCCGAACGCCACGCTAATGTTCGACGTTGAATTGCTCGGCGTAAAGTAAGCTGCATTTTGTAGGGTGCAGTGCGCGTCGGCACTGCACCATTTTTGTGGCGACGTTGGTGCAGTCCAAAAGCGGACTGCACCCTATAATTCACATTGCGTAAACCTCGTTCACGCCGTCACCGAAATCATCGAATGCCACGCCGTAGACGTGGATTGAGACGGCTTCCTGCGTACCAAGATTGGCGAGGCGATGGATGGCGTCCCGATCTGCGGTGGCGTGGCTGGTCATGCCCGGGGTCCGTTGAGTGCAACGGGTGGGCAGGATTTCGGTGCCGGTGCGGGTGAAATAGGTCTCGGCCAGCCAGCCGCGATGCACGCCAAGGGCGCACCATGTGCGGTGGCCGTGGACCGGGGACATTTGCCCGGGCGTCCAGACAATGGCGACGACGGCGTATCCGGCTTCTTCGTTGTTGTGCAGCAGATGGCGGCTGTAGCGATGCGGATTACAGGGACAATCCCGCCCTGCCAGGAGGTTCTCGGTGCCGAGATAGGGCGCGATGGCGGCGGCCACGGCGAGGTGGCGCTCACTGAAATCAGCGCGGGCGGCAAGGGCGATAGCGGCCAGCATCGCTTCCAGCGGTGCGGCCAGGATGGGCTTGCTGATGGCGTTCATGGCGGTGTCCTAGACAACCAAGGTTGAACGGGGGCCGGTGAGGGCGCTGAGCACCATGTCCCGGCTGGCGCTGATTTGTTCGTGCATGATGCGGGCGGCTTCGTCGGGCGCGTGGGCGAGTAGCGCGCGGATGAGGGCGCCGTGTTCGTGCGCCATCTCCAGGCTACGGTCGCGGGTGGCGAGGCCGAGGACGAGCATGCGCGTCGATTCGTCGAGCAGGCGGCCGATCTGGCGGGCGAGGCGCTGATTGCCGGCGAGTTCGGCGACGGTGACGTGGAATTGCCGGTTGGCATCGAGGAAATCCAACGCGCTATCGGCGTCATCCGGGCGGTGGCCGCGGGCGCAGATGTCGTTGAGCGGGGTGAGGCGTTCGAGGTCAGCGTGACCGGCGGCGCGGCGGGCGGCTTCGGGCTCCAGCATTAGGCGCAGGTCGAAGACTTCGTGGATGTCACGGATGGTGACGACGCTGACGACCCAGCCGCGGCGGGGGACGGCGGTGACGAGACCTTCCTCGCCGAGGCGGGCAAGGGCTGCGCGGATGGCGGCGCGGCCGAACGAGAGACGCTCACTGATGAGGGCTTCGCTGACGGCTTCACCAGGGTTGAGGCGGCAGGCCACGATTTCCCGGCGCAGCGCCTGGACGGCCTGTTCAGTGAGATTTTGCGATGGTTCGATGCGCGATATCACCGACATGCGAGGCTGGATCCATGTGACATGTCAGAAGGCTATCACAGGCGTGTCAGATGAGGGAAGCGTGACCTGGCATCGTGGGCGCGCTATCCCGGAGGGGGAGGGTTGCAGATGCAGGCTGTGTTGTTGGTGGCGTTGGGTGGGGCGTTCGGCAGCGTGTGCCGGTATTGGATGTCGATTGCAGTGGCGCAGTGGCTGGGCGAGGCGTTTCCGTGGGGCACGGTTGCGATCAACGTGCTCGGCAGCTTCGTGATCGGCGCTTTCGCGGCATTGACGGGGCCGGGCGGCGGCCTTGAGGGCAATATGTCGTTGCGGTTGCTGGTGATTGTGGGGGTGTGTGGCGGGTTCACAACGTTTTCGTCGTTCAGCCTGCAGACGATGAATTTGCTGAGGGCGGGGGAGCCGGTGGCGGCGTTTGCGAATGTGGCGGCGTCGGTGCTGCTGTGTGTGTTGGCCACGATGGCGGGGGCTGCGATCTTCACGCGCGGTTAACCTCGTCGGGCTACGCTTCGGCCATGCTTGATCGACGACGATTTTTCACGCTTCCTGCGGCTTTGCCGCTGTTCGGCCCGTGGCGTGCGACCCCGCAGGTCACGGTTGCGGGCAATGGTGCCTCACTTTGGCTGCCGGGTGGCGGAGTGTTCACCTGCACAAGCAGCCGGGTGCATATGATCTCTGTTCTTCATCTGCGGGCGATGGCGATTGCAGCCCTTTCTTTTGCGGTGGACCCGCCTGATGCCACGCAGGATGTGCTCGCATTGGTCAATGCTGATGGGCATTTGCTGGCGCTTGAACGCCTGACCTGCCGACGTGCCGGGGTGGGCGGGATTGTGACGCAAGTGGCGATGATGCCGGACCGGGAGCATATCAGTCTGCAACGCCACGCCACGAGCAATGCCGGGCTGGTGCGTCAGGAGAGCTGGACGGATTACCTACGTGTTTCGGAACGCTCGCTGGTCAATGCACCACAGCGTCCGCCGCTTGCGGGCACGTGGCAGCACGCTTTGTCAGAGGAGCGGCAGCAATGTGAGTCGCTGATGGCGGATGCGCAGACACATGTGCCGCCCGCAGCGCTCACCCTGCTGGGCCGCTCATTCCCGTTTTAGCCGAGCGCCTTTTTGGCCACGCTGGCAAGGAAGCCGGAGGCAGCGGGGAGAATGGCATCGTTGTAGTCATAGGCGTCGTTGTGCAGATCGCGGCCGTTGCCGCCCGGGCCGTTGCCGATCCACACATAGGCACCGGGGCAGGCTTCGAGCATCCAGCCGAAATCTTCGCCGGTCATGGCGGGGGGCAGATCTCGCCGCACTTTCAGGCCCGCCATTTCGGCGGCGGTGGCAGCGAGTTCGGCCTCGGCGGCGTGATTGATGGTGGGGCCGACGCCGTATTGCAGCACGACATCGATCTCAACGCCCATCATCTCCGCCACACCGCGGGCGACGCGGCGGATGCCGTCATCGATCACCGCCTGGGTTGCGCGATTGTAGTTGCGGGCGGTGCCTTTGATGCGGACCTGACCGGGGATTTGGTTGGAGGCACCGCCGCCTTCGATGATGCCGAGGCTGATCACGGCCGATTCGATGGGATCGACATTGCGCGCGACGATGGTTTGCAGTGCGACGATGAGGTGTCCAGCGGCCACAATCGGGTCTCGCGTCAAATGCGGCAGGGCTGCGTGGCCGGAGGTGCCGGTGATCACAAACTCCAACCGGCAACCGGCGGCCATGACCGGGCCGGGGTGGACGGCGACGGTGCCTGCCTCAAGCCCGGGCCAATTGTGGTAGCCGAAAATGCGCTCCATCGGGAAACGCCGCAGCAGGCCATCGGCCAGCATGGATCGTGCGCCCCCCGCGCCCTCTTCGGCGGGCTGGAAGACGAAATGGACGGTGCCGGTCCAGCTTGGGTCATCACGCAGCATGGCGGCGGCGCCGAGCAGGGAGACGGTGTGGCCGTCATGGCCGCAGGCGTGCATCACGCCAGGGGTTTTCGAGGCATAGGGCAGGCCGGTTGTCTCGGTGATCGGCAGCGCATCCATGTCCGCGCGCAGGCCGACGCTGCGATTCGATTGGCCCCGGCTCAGCGTTGCCACAATGCCGTGGCC
The DNA here is from genome assembly GCA_903823665.1 of uncultured Rhodospirillales bacterium. Classification (GTDB taxonomy): domain Bacteria; phylum Pseudomonadota; class Alphaproteobacteria; order Acetobacterales; family Acetobacteraceae; genus CAIQQQ01. The sequence continues at coordinate 18,716 of CAIJTR010000177.1, read as the reverse complement.
GCCGATATTGGCCACAAACGGCACGCCGAGTTCGGTGAGTTTTTCCTGAACAAAGGCCGACGTGTTCGCCTCATGCAGCGACAATTCGGGGTTTTCGTGCAGGTGCCGGCGCCAGCCGGTGAGGGTTTCGGCGAGGGTATTGTCCATGGTTTCAGTCTTTCATTCGCTGACACAAAGCGCCAGCCCCAGAATTGGGCCAAAATACTTTGATGCAAAGCGCAGACAAAACGCATCGCCATGATTTCCGCCGCAATGTCGCCACGGGTCAGTGTGACAGTGATGTTGTCCAAGGTGAGTGATAGAGCGTCGGGCGCTTGGTCCGGCGAAGTTGGTCTCTCCCCTGTGCCGCAAGGAGACTTCCGTGACCCGTCTGCCCCGTTCGTTCGCCCCTGGCTCGTTTGCGCAGACCCTCAACCGTACCGCCCCGTTCGGTGCGGAGGTGACGGAGTTGCATCCGGGTTTGGGTGGCAGCAACACGATGAACCGCTTGGTCGTGATCTCCAATCGCGTGCCGTTGCCGAGTGACGGGCCGCGTGCGGGTGGTTTGGCGGTGGCGCTGGATGGGCTGATGGAGAAGCGCGGTGGCATGTGGTTCGGCTGGTCTGGCCAGATTTCGCCGAATGCGTGCGAGCAGCATGTGCAGATTCAGCGTCATGGCATGGTGGATTACGCGACCGTCGATCTGACGCCGGAAGAGCATGAACGGTATTACAACGGCTTTTCCAACGGCGTGCTGTGGCCGCTGCTGCATTCGATGCCGGATTTGATCCAGTATGACCGCACGGATGCGCAGATTTATCGTGATGTGAATGCAAGGCTGGCGGCGCATGTGCAGAAGCTCATCCGCCCGGATGATCTGATCTGGGTGCATGACTATCACCTGTTGCCGCTGCCGGCGGCGCTGCGTTCGGCTGGCGTTTCGAACCCGATCGGCTTTTTCCTGCACATTCCCTTTGCCGCTCCCGATGTGATGGAAGCGGCACCGGACATGGCAGACTTGGTTGCGGGAATGCTGGAGGCCGATCTGATCGGGTTCCAGACCGAGGGTGACATGGTGAATTTCGCAGCCACGGCGGTTCTGCTGGCCGCTGCGGTGCGTCAGCCCGGCAATGTGCTGCAGGTGGGGGCGCGGCGCGTGCTGCTGGGCGTGTTCCCGGTTGAGATCGACGCGCATGAATTCGCGGCACAGGCAGAGGCGAATGCGCGCAAGCTGCCGGTTGTGCGGCTTCGGCAGAGCCTGCCGGGGCAGACGCTGATTTTGGGTCTCGACCGACTCGACCCGACGAAGGGCTTGTTGCAGCGCATTTCCGGCCTGCGGCGTTTGATGGAGACCGCACCGGAGTGGAAACGCCGGCTGACCCTGCTACAGGTGGCGGCGATCTCGCGCAAGGATGTTGGCTGCTATCGTGCGCTGCGCTCGGCACTGGATCGCGAGTCGGGCAATTTGAATGCCGATTTCGGTGAGCCGGATTGGCTGCCCTTGCGCATGATCTCGCATGGCGTGGATCGTGCAACGGCGGCTGGTTTTATGCGCACCTCTCGCGTGGGATTGGTGACGCCGCTGCGAGATGGGATGAACCTTGTTGCCAAGGAATATGTGGCAGCACAGGACGCCGCTGATCCCGGCGTGCTGATTTTGTCCCGCTTTGCAGGTGCCGCCCAGCAGCTGGATGCGGCGTTGCTGGTCAACCCGAACGATCCGGACGCGATGGCGGAGGCGATGGTGCAGGCGATGACGATGAAGCTGGCCGAGCGCCAGGAGCGTCATGAGGCGCTGTGGAATGCGATTGAGAACCGCACGCCGCTGGCCTGGGGAAGGCTGTTTCTGGCGGCTTTGCTGCGCGGTGCGGTGCGCGGCAGCGGGCGGCTTGAGTTGGTGGAGACGGATGCCCAGCAGGCGCTGGCTGGGACTGGCTGAACAAAAAAATCTTAAAATGGGTTCAAAATTAAGGCATTATTCAATAACCGCTAACGAACGATAATAATTGTTGAATATGGCCTTATTATGATTGCGTGTTGTGTTTCATGTGAGGGATATTGTGGCCTGTAAGGCAATTTTTTGTGAGTGGGAGACGTAGAGATGATTGGATTGGTTGGTTCTGTGCGTTTGTTGCGATCGAACTGCCGGGCCGGATGGTGTGATACTCGCGCCGTCACAGCGATGGAATATGGGCTGATCGCAGCCCTGGTTGCGGTGGTCATGATCTCAGCCCTTACCACGGTAGGCACGCAACTTTCGGCCACATTCACGTCGATTGGAGCGAAGATCTAGAGCAACGCCCAATCCCATTGAGCCGGTTCGGTTGAATGGGATCGCGGCTAAGTTTCTCTAGAATGATACATTTCTAGAGCACGTCTCGACCAGATGATGCCAACTTGTCGAGACGTGCTCTGGAATCAAATATTTCGGTAGCACGACGTGCAAATTGGCTGGCGCATGCGCAGAGTGCGTCTGAGAGTTGGCGGCTGTTGCGGACGGCAGGCGACGGCAATTACGGACTGCTGGGTGATCAGCTATTTTTTTCGTTAGATGGGAATTTTGATTCCTTCATATTTTGTCAATAAATGGCATTTATTTATATATATAATTATGGACAAAATTTTGATTGCCCGTGGTGTATTGGTGCATTACGAGTTAAGCATAATGTTGTAGTTCAGCGTGCAATTGAGGATGTGATGATGGTGTATTGGTGTCATCTTATGCGGGTTATGCCCGTGCTTGGCCGGTCTCTTCGCCGCGATACGCGCGCTGTGACGGCGATGGAGTATGGTTTGATTGCTGCCCTGGTGGCTGTCGTGATGATCAGTTCGGTGACGACGGTCGGAACGAAGCTTCAGGCGACGTTCACGTCTATCGGTGCAAAGATCTAGAGCAACGCCCGATCATATAGAACCGGTTCGGATCAATATGATCGCGGCTAAGTTGCTCTAGAGTCATATGTTTCTAGAGCACGAACTTTCGACCAGTTGATTACATCTGGTCGAAACATGCTCTCATCCCCCAGCTTCGCACACTGCGAACTGTGCGGCATTTGTGTGTTGGCCTGTGATTGCACGGATTTGCGGCTGCTGGCGCTGCCTGTGCCGACCAAATACTGCTTGTCTATTTAATTTACTGTTAATCAAACAAATAGAATTAATGTATAAATTATTTATTGAGAATTTGGAGTGCTTGCTTGTTGCGCTTTTTTACAATAGACCGAACTGGTGCTGATATCGTTTGGTGTACAATCTAAGGAGTTTTTATGGTGTACTTGGCGCATATGGTTCACTTTCTCCACCTGACACCTCTGGTGAATGGTGTGTCCGCGTCGTTCCACTCGCTTTGGAACGAGAAGAAAGCCGTTACCGCAATGGAATATGGTTTGATCGCGGCTCTGGTCGCCGTCACCATCATCACATCGTTGACCACTGTGGGCACAAAGCTGCAAGCGACGTTCACGACCATCGCCGCCAAAATCTGACGCGTCGGTTCGATGTCCAAGCGGCCGGGAAGTGGCCTGGTCGTTTGGAGGACGTTACGACCGTTTGATCAGTGCATCAGCGGCGTGCGCAGGAACTTGGAGCGGTCAGATGTTGTCACGCGTATGGTGAGTTGGTTGTCATCGCGTGTCACCTGCAATTTGACCTGAACCCCGGGCCGGCCGGCAGACCAGATCTGGCGCCAGAGCGCTCCGACCTCCGTTATTGTCTCATCGCCGATTCCGGTGATGTGGTCTCCAGCCCGCAGCCCGGCGCGATCGGCGGGGCCGCCATCGGCCATGCCGCCGATCACGGGGCCATCTTCGCTCTCCATCACGAACACGCCAAGCCATGGCCGAGGCGGCTGGCCTGATGTGCCGGTGGACAGCATTTTGTCGAGGATGGGGCGCAACAGGTTGATTGGCACAACCATGTTCATGTCGGCGCGCTGGCCGCCCTGATCACCTTGCTGGAGGATGAGCGAGCCGGTGCCGACCAGTTTTCCGTCCTGGCTCATGAGGGCGGCACCGCTCCAGAACGGGTGTGCCGGGGCGGTGAAAATCGCCTCCTCCAGCAGGTATTCCCAGTAGCCCACGAATTCCTGACGCGCGACGACTTTGGCCTCAATGGCGCGCGCACGTCCGCCCCCGGCCGCCATGACGACAGGAGTGCCCATGCTCAGATGGTCGGAATCACCAAGTTCGAGCCCGTCCACGCCAAGCTTGCCGAGGGCCACGACCAGACCAAAGCCGGTTGCCTGATCATAGGCCAGCGCGTGGCCGGGGATGGCGCGACCGTCCGAGGTCATCAGCCACACGGTATCGGCCTCAGTGATGAGGTAGCCGATGGTGAGCACGAGGCCTTCTGGTCCGCCATCGAGGCGAATGACAACGCCGCTGCCAATGCGTTCGGTGCCCAGGCTGTCGGCGGTGAAGGCGTCATCGGGCACGTTTGCGCGAAGACTGACGACGCAACGGAGGGCTGCTTCGAGGTCGTAGCTGCAATCGTCTGGATCTGGCTGCAGGTTGAGTGGAATTTCCCAGTCGGGCTCTGGCATCGGTGGTGTCTGTAATCCTGGCGCGGCGTGGCGCGTGGTGAAGTTTGAGACGATATAATGGCAATCCGCCCGGCTGACACAACCATTCGTGTGACTGCTACCGATACGGGAGTGGAATCATAGGCTTGGCGGCGCTTTTTGTCGCGGTTTACGTGTTACACGGTCCGGGCGGCGCGGGAGCGTCAGAAATTCAGCGGAGAAAATCCTCATGCGTCGCGCCCTTTTGATTGCACTGCCGCTGCTCATGGCCTCATGCGCCCTGCTGGAGCCGTCTGGCCGCCGCTTTGCGGTGTTCTTTTCAAACGAGAGCGCGGTTTTGGATGACGGCGCAAGGCAGGTGCTGGCCGGCGCCGCCGATTACGCCCGCGCCCATCCGGACCGGGCTATCACGGTTGAGGGGTTTGCAGACCCCACGACACCTGGAACCGATACCGGGCTGTTGATCAGCACGCGCGTGGCCGAGGTTGCCAAAGGTTTGGTGGCCAATGGCGTGGTGCAGTCACAAATCAATCGGGAGAGCGGCGGTACTCCGAAGCCCGCACTGAACCGCCAGGAGAGCCGTCGGGTGGTGGTGACGGTTGGCAACCCGTAACAATAAATTCCATCAGATCACGTGAACGTTTGTCGCCAAACGTTATGAAATCGGTGCCTAACATTCCTATCGCGGTGTCCTGAAATTTTATTGGACACGCCGGTGCTGTGTACTGAGGGATGTGCCTGATGAGTCAAACGATGGACGGGCTGCCGATTACGCAGCGACGTTGGGCGGTGATTGCCCAGAGTTTGGTCGTGATCATGGCGGTGCTTGACGGTTCTATTGCGAACATTGCTTTGCCGAATATTGCGCATAGTTTGGCAGTCACGCCTGCTGAGAGCATTTGGGTGGTCAACGGCTACCAACTCGCAGTGATGGTCTCGCTCATCCCGTTCGCAGCCCTTGGCGACATTTATGGCTATCGGCGTGTCTATGCCTGGGGCATTGGGCTGTTCACCATAGCGTCGGTTGGATGTGCGTGCTCGACCACCATGCCGATGTTGATTTTTGCCCGGCTGGCGCAGGGCTTTGGCGCTGCGGGATTGATGAGCGTCAATCCCGCGCTGATGCGCTTTATTTTTCCGCGCTCTGAGCTTGGTCGGGCGATTGGGCTCACGGGGCTTGTGGTGTCGCTCTCCGGCGCTGCGGGGCCTTCGATTGCGTCGGGCATTCTGGCGATATCGACGTGGCCTTGGTTGTTTCTGATCAACATTCCCGTCGGTGTGCTGGCGCTTGGGCTTACTCAGACATTGCCGCTGACGCCGCTGGCCAAGCATCGGTTTGACTGGGCGAGTGCGCTGTTGAATGCGGGGATGTTCGGGCTGGGGATTGCTGCCATCAGCGGCGTTGCGCATGGCGCGTCCTATGGGGTGATTGCCGCGGAACTGGCGGGTGCCGTGGTGATTGGCATTTATTTTGTGCGCCGACAGTATCGCCTTTTGGCCCCAATGCTGCCGGTGGAATTGTTTGCCATTCCGGCGTTTTCACTCAGCGTGATGACGTCGGTCTGCGCGTTTGTGGCGACCACGATGGCGCTGGTTTCGATGCCGTTTCTGCTGCAGGCGAACGGGGCATCGACGATTGAGGTCGGCTTGCTGATCACGCCTTGGCCGGTGGCGGCCTGTTTTGTCGCCCCGTTTGCTGGACGACTGTCTGATCGGATCTCGGCGGGGACTTTGTGCGGTCTTGGCTTGTTCCTCCTCGGTGCCGGATTGGCGTTGCTGGTACTGTTGCCGGAAAATCCGGCGTGGTGGGATTTCATGTGGCGGGCGGCGATGTGCGGCGGTGGGTTTGCGCTGTTTCAGGCGCCGAACAACCGGCTGCTGATGGCCTCTACGCCGCGCGAACGCTCAGGTGCGGGCAGTGGCGTGCTTTCCACCGCACGGCTGCTGGGTCAGACGCTGGGTGCGGCATTGGTGGCGGTGATGTTCGGGCTTGGGATCGGCGGCGGTGTCGCTGGTGGCGCTGAATGGGCGCTTGCCATTGCATCTTGCGTGGCCTTGACGGCGATGGGGGTGGTGCTGACGCGGTTGCGGGATTAACCGGGCGACGGAAGGGCGCGAAACAGCGCCTCGTCTTGGCTGCCCTCTCGCCAGAACACTGGCGGTTGGCCGATGGGGGCAGGGATGGTGATGGTTTGGCCGCCCTGTTGGGTTTTGCCAGACCAGAGATGCACCCAGTTACACCCTGGGGGGAGCTTCACGCGCCACTCATTCCGCCCCGCTTCCAACACTGGGGCGATCAGCAGGTCTGGGCCGAGCAGGTAGGTGGTTTGCTCGCCATAGAGGCTTTCGTCATCCGGGAAATGCAGGAAGAGCGGGCGTTGCATGGGCAGGCCGGTTGCCACTGCTTCGTCAGCAAGGCGTTTTAGCAGCGGCAGAAGTGCTGCGTGCAGGCGGGTGAAGCGGGCGAAATGGGCCAGCACGAGGGCGTCTTCGTCGAATTGCAGGTTATCGCGCGGGCGATTGCCTTCATGGGTGCGCATGACGGGGGTGAAGGCTGCCATCTCGGTCCAGCGCTGCATCAGTTCGGGCGTGCGGGTGAGGCCGAAGAGGCTGGTGTAGCCGCCGATGTCGCTGTGATGGTACGGGGTGCCGAGCAGGCCGGATGAGAGTGCGCCGGTGATGACCGTGCCGATGCCGTCATGGCGGGAGAAATCGACGCATTGATCGCCGGCCCAGAGCAGGCGGTTGTGCTTTTGAACGCCGGTGAAGCCTGCTCGCATGAAGAACACGGCTTCGGGGTGATTGGCGGTGGCGGTGGCATTGACCTCGGCCCAAATGGTGGGCCAGGCGTTGTGCAGCAGCATGGCGTCGCCGCCGTGCAGATGGGCGTCCACCGGCAAATACTCGCCGAAATCGGCCATCCAGCCGGACATGCCGAGGTCGAGCATTTCACGCTGGATGATCGTTTCGGCGAACCATTGGCGCGCGGCTGGGAGGGTGAAATCGACGATGCCGCAATCGAATTCGCCGAAATCGACATGGTAGGTTTCGCCGTGGGCGTTGCGGGCGAGGAGGCCTAAGGCTTCGGCTTCGGGGAATTGCGTGCCGTCGGTGCAGAGATAGGGGTTGGTGTAGCCCATGAAGCGGATGCCGCGCTCGGACAGCGCCTTGATGCGGGCGGGGAGATCGGGGTAGCGGGCGGGGTTCCAGTGCCAGTCCCAGAACAGGCGGGTGCCGAAGGAGGTTTGGCGCACGCCGGACCAGTCCTCGCACCAGAGGGCTGAGACGATGGTGCCGGCGGCGAGGAATGTTTCGAGGCGCTCGAAGCTGCGCAGGCCTTCCTTCAGGCCGATGACGGCGCCGGACATGATCCAGTCCGGCAGGCGCGGGGGGCGGCCGAAGCGGGTGCTGAGTTGAGTGACGAGATCCGGGACGTTATTGGCCGCAAAGAATTCCAGGCGGTCGGGCACGGCCCAGACTTCCAGGACGTGTTCGTCGGGTGCCGTGAAGTCGAACACGCTGTAGGCGGTGGTCTGCAGGTGGACGGCGAGTTTGCGCGAGGTGAGGAAGGTGGGTTGCGGGTAGTTGGTGGTGTGGTAGTCGCCGCCCGCGCGGCCTTCGGCGTCAGCGCGCTTGGTGATGGCGGTGGATTTGTCTCGGCCGACACCGGGCTCGCTGGTCCAGAGCGGGAAGCGGCGGCCCCTGAGGTCGAAATATGACATTTGCTCGCCGCAGCCCCAGATGTGCTCGGACGGCTCGGCGTGGAGGTGGAACCAGAAGCGATTGAGCGAGGGGGCGGCGCTGCTGACGATGAGGGCGTTGTGCGCCAGTTCGAGGACGAGAAGCGGCTCGGTGCCTTGGGCGCTACTGAGGCTTACGCTTGTGCCGTCGATTTTGGCGTGGGTGAGGGCGTGGCGGGTTGTGACTTCATCGGTAATGTCGAAATTGCCGCGATACATGGCCATGTGGGCGTGACCGATGCCGATTTCGGCGAAGGGCCGGGCGGCGGAGTGGCGGGCGAGGAGGCGGGATTCGAGCCAAAGTTCGAAGCCATCCGGGGTGGGAAGAATGTGCATCAGTTCAGCGTCAATCCGGCATCGACGATGAAATTGGCCCCGGTGCAGCCTGCCGCTTCGTCAGACGCGAGGAAGAGTGCCATGCGGGTGACGTGGGTGGCGTCGAGGCGGAATTTCAGCGCCTGATCATCAATGAATTTCTGGCTGGCGGCTGGCGAGTGCCAAAGTGCATCTTGCCGCGGCGTGCGAATGGCCCCGGGGACGATGCAGTTGACGCGGATGCCGGACGGGCCGAGTTCGCGTGCCATGGTTCGCGTCATGCCGTTGATGGCGGCTTTGGCGGTGGTGTAGCCGATCATGCCGGGCCTGCCGCGCATCCAGGAGATGGAGCCCATCATGATGATGCAGCCTTGGCCGCGCGTGGTCATGAAGCGGGCGACTTCTTGGCTTGCGAAGAACTGATGGTCGAGATTGACGGCGAGCATATGCCGCCACTGATCTGGCTCGATCTCGCTCATCACCATGCGCTGGTCGCGGGCGGCGTTGTTGATGAGCGCGTCGATGGGGGCTTTGTCCTCGATGCGGCCGAGGGCTATGCGCAGAGCCTCGATATCGGTCACATCACACGAGATGAAGCGCGTGTCCGGTACTTCGGCGGCGAGTGCCATGCCGGCATCGTGGTCGAGATCGAGGAAGGCCACCCGCGCGCCTTGCTGGGCAAAGCCGCGCACCATGTCCGCCCCGATGCCGGAGGCTCCGCCGGTGATGACAACGCAGCGCCCGGCGAGGGAGTGGTAGCGGACGCTGTCATACGGGCTCGTCATTCAGTGCGTTCCAGAACCATGCTGATGCGGCCTTCGAGCGATTCGCCGGGGGCCAGGATGCGCATGCCGTGATCGTCGGTCGTGTTCATGTGGTTGAGGCCGTCATTCATGTTCGAGACGGGCTCGACGGCAAAGAAGTTCTCACCGCGCGGGACATAGACGACGAGGTGACGCAAGGGGTTGGTGGCGGTGACGACAAGGCGCTCTCGGCGTTGCGGCCAGGTGATGGCGTAGGTGCCATCCCATCCGGCGAAGCAGTGGTCGATGTTGGCATCACCGAGCGGGCGTTCCTCGCTGAAGTTCCAGTCGGCGGGGACGGCTTCGAGACGCTCCGGGATTTTGTTTTCGTCGGACATCCACACCCCGGCAGCGCGCAGTTGCAGGCGGGTTTCAGGGTCGCGGGGGTAGAACGGATGCAGGCCGAGTGCGGCGGGGACGGGTGCGTTGTGGCGGTTGGTGATCCGCATGGTGACGGCGAGGCTGTGGGGCGTGAGGTCGAAGTGCTGTTCGGCGTCGAAGGCGAAGGGCCATAATTCGCCGCCGGGGTAGCGCAGCAGCATGGAGTGGTCCTGGATCATCCAGGGCAATTGCCAGCCGGCACCGTGAATGGCCCAGGGGCCGAGCAGAATGGGCAGCTTGTATTCGTGTCCGGCAAAGGTGAAACGACCATTGGCGACGCGGTTGGAGAACGGCACCAGCGGGTAGCATGACTGCATGCGCGACGTGGTCGCGTCGGGATTGGCGGGGCGGAACACCGGGCGGCCATCCACCGTCCATGAGATGATCGAGCCGCCCATATCCGGTGCGAGCACCAATTCTGCCTGACCCGATGTGATCTTCATCTTTCTGCGTCCTCTCTCCGTCCGGTGACCATCCGGTGTTGCGCTGTCTGCGTCAATTCAGTGAGTTGCGGGGAGGCATTTTGTCTTGCACTCTCGGCGCTCAGACGATGTGGGGGCTGTGATGCGAGCTGGCATTTTCCTTGTGGGTGCGACCCTGTTGGCTGCGATTGCGCCTGCGCAGGCGCAGACGCCGCGCAACACGTTGACGATTGGGATGGTGCAGTTTCCGCCTGATCTGCACCCTTACATCACCGATACGAGCATCAAGGACACGGTGCTGCTGGCAGCGAACCGGCCGATGGTTGGGTATGCTTCCGATGGTTCGGTGATTTGCCTGCTCTGCACCGAAATTCCCACGCTGCAGAACGGCGGTGCGAAGCTTATCAAGCGCGATGACGGCACCGATGGCATGGAGGTGACCTACACGCTGAAGCCCGATCTGTTCTGGGGCGATGGGGTGCAGGTGACGGCGAAGGATTTCGCGTTTTCGTTTCAGGTGAGCAGCACGTTCAATCCGCCGCAGGTGATTGAGAGCGTGGTGGCGGTGGATCCGTTGCACGTAAAGTTCGTGCTGAAATCGACCCAATATGATTATCAGCGCGTTGCAAACTCGATGTCTGGCGCTGCGGTTTTGCCCGAACACATCGAAGCGCCGATTTTCGCCAAGGCGACCAGCCCGCTCGATTACGGCCAGAAATCAGCGTTCAACACGCAGGCGAATAACCCTGGCTTATGGCTTGGGCCATACCGCGTGGCGGATTATCAGCGCAGTGGGATGGTGATTTTGCTGCCGAATGAGTATTGGAAAGGCCCGGTGCCTTACTTCAAAAAGGTGCAGATGCGGCTGGTGGAGAACACGGCGGCTTTGCAGGCAAATATATTGGCCGGTGACGTTGATACGGTGGCAAGCGGCAATCTTGGCCTGACGCTGGACCAGATTATTTCAATGTCAAAGACGACTGCGGACCGGTTTGATTTCAATTTCATTCCATCGGTTGCGAGCTATGAGCATTTGTCGCTCAATTTGGACAACAAGTTTCTGAGCCAGCGGCGCATACGCCAGATTATTGCGATGGCGATTGATCGTGGCACCATTGTGAACCGGCTTTTCGCGGACCGGTTTCAGGTGGCGGACAGCTACGTTCATCCCACCCAGTTTGGTTATGATACCGATACGAAGAAATGGCCTTATGATCCGAAGAAGGCAAGGTTCATGCTTGAGGAAATGGGCTTCAAACCAGGGCCGGACGGCATTATGCGGTCGCCGGAGGGTGAGAAGTTTTCGCTCGATTTGACCACGACCGCCGGCAACCATGCGCGGGAGCTGGTGGAGCAGGTGATACAAACCGAGCTGAAGGCTATTGGCATCGAGCTCGTGATCAAGAACCAGCCGGCACGGGAGATGTTCGGCGAGACGCTGCGCAAGCGGAATTTCAACGGTATTGTGATGTTCCAGACTGATATGGCGCTGGATTATGTGCCGCTGATCTATTTCCACACGCTGTATATTCCGTCGGCGGAAAACTCGTATTCCGGCCTGAACTACATGGATTGGCGCAATCCGGCGGTGGATGCGGCGATTATTTCGGCGCGTGCGGAGCTTGATCCGGAGAAGCGGCGGGAGATGTCAAAAACCATTCAGGGCCAGTATGTGTATGATTTGCCGGAAATTCCGTTGTATTTCCCCGCGACCGGGCTGATTACGCCGAAATGGATGACGGGGATATATAACCCACAGCGTTACGGCTTCATTACGTCGTGGATCGAGCAATGGCGCGCGCGTTAACGCAGGATTGATGTCGATTTATCGGCTTATTACATAGCGGCCAGGGTGATGTTCGGCTTATGTTCCTGGCATGGAAGTTTGTGTTCACCCTGATGCGCTGATTGCCCCGCTGAGTTTGCGGCAGGTGTTTCAGCGCGTCACCCAGTCTGTGGCGGCGTTCTGCCGGGAGAAGATGATCTCGGCCCGCAAAGCCGTGGGGGTGATGCTGCGGCTGGAGCGGGCTTCGGCGCGGATTGACGTGCTGATGCGTCGGTTTCGCCGCGGGGAGCTTGCCTGGCGACTGCGGGCTGCCCGCGTGGCACCGGATGCGCCGGTGGCAAGAGGTGAGCGCAAGCCGGCGCTGGGGCTGCCGAATGGCTTCGGCTGGCTCGGCGAGGAGCTTCCGATGACGGCGATCTATTACGGCCCGGCGCTGACCATTGCGATGCAGGACGCGGAAATGCAGGCGCTGATGCGGGCCACGCCAGAGGTTGCGCGCATTATGCGGCCAATCTTTCGGATGCTGGCGCTGGATGAGGCGGTGCTGTTGGTGCCCGAGGGCTGCCCTGTGCCGGAGCCGGTTGTTGCGGTGGTATCGATGGTTGCGGCAGCGGCGACTGCGACGGCGGAGGACGAGCCGGTGATTTGGCCTTGGTCGAACCTGGTGGTTGATGAGTTCGATGCGCTTGAGGGTTATGACGCAGATGGGGTTTTGGATATCGTGTTGGGTTCGTCTGAGCCCAAGTAGAATTGCGTTCTAATTGTTCCGCTTAGTTAACGATATTTGATTATTGGGCTTTCATGGGCATGATGCGATTGCCCAGCCGAGGTTTCCCGCCAGATGGGTGAGACTTTCCGGCGTGTCGAAATCGCGCAGCACGGCGTCGTCGTCCATCGGCACTTCGGCGATTTCTTCGGCGTGGCGTTTGAGGAGGAGGCGGGCGCCCTGGTCGCCTGCGAGTTGCATCATGTCGGGGACGTGGCGGCGGTCCCATAGAACGGGGTTGCCGAAGTTTCCGTCGTGGGTGGGGACGACGATGTTGCGGCCTTCGTCTGGATCATAGGCGGCGATGATGCGCTCGATGGCAGTCGATGCCACGAGCGGCATGTCGCCTAGGCAGATGAGCGTGGCTGCGGCGTCCTCGGGCAGGGCGGACAGGCCGGATTTGAGGCTTTCGGCGAGGCCATCGGCGTGACGTTCGGCGTGGACGAATTGCACGTCGCGGCCGGTGAGGGCGGCGCGGATTTCGGGTTCACGGTGGCCAGTGACGACGATGATGGGTCTGGCGGTGCTGGCGAGCAGGTGGTCCACGACGCGAGCCACCATCGTGCGGCCGTCTGGGCCTGGGATCAGGAGTTTGTGGCGCGGGGCCATGCGGCTGGAGGCACCGGCGGCGAGAACGATGGCGGCGATGCGCGGTTTTGCGGTGGCGCGGGCGCGGGGGAGCGGGCGAACCTGGGTGTCTTTCAACAGGCCGCCGACGCCCATACGCATGATTTGCTCGGGCGTGACGTCGAGCCCCGCGAACAGCCGGGCGAGCACCCAGTCGATGCCATTCAGCTTCGGCGAACGGGCGCAGCCGGGGAGCACGAGGGCGGGAATGGGACCGATGCGGCCGAGGCAGATGAGGTTTCCGGGATCAACCGGCATGCCGAAATGGCGAATTTCGCCGCCGGCGCGGATGATGGCGGAGGGGCCGATATCCTGGCGGTCCACCACGGCGGAAGCACCGGAGATGAGGAGAATATCCGCACCTTCGGTTTGCAGCTGGGTGAGGGCGGCGGCGATGGCTGTCTCGTCATGCGGGCAACGACGGGGTGGCAGGAGGGTTCCGCCGAAGCCTTCGACGCGGTTGCGGGTGACCTCGATGGTGCCGGTGACGATGCTGTCTTTCAGCGTGGCGATTTCGCTGAGGACGAGGCCGACTTTGAGCGGCCTGAACGGGTGCAGCGCGAAGGCACCGCCCTGGCTTGCTGCTTCGGCGCGGGACTGGATTTCGGCTTCGATGGCGAACGGGATGACTTTGATGGTGGCGATCATGTCACCGGGGGCGACGACGGCGTAATCGGGCAAGGTGGCGACGGTGAGGGATTCGTGGGTGAGGTTGATGCGGTCGATGGCGGCAGCATCGACACGGAGCAGACCGGACTGTTCGGCAATGAGATTGACGCGGCCAGTGGCTGCGGCGTTGCGGCGCAGGTTCGGGGCTTGCAGATGATCGGCGAGGCGATCGGCGGCCTGGTTTTCCAACAGGTCGCCGGGGGCGAGGCGGGCTGCGATGATTTCGGTGATGCCGGCTTCACGCAGGGCCGCGATTGCGGCGGCATCGAGCGTGGTGCCTTTCTTTAGCATTCTCCCGCCGGCTCTGCGGGAATGCGCGAGAAGTGCGCCTTCTGCTTCGTGGAGCGGGATGAGGCCGAAGATCATTTTGGGGCGGCGTTGCGGCGGACGGCGATGAATTCGGCGAGGATGGAGGCGGCGATTTCGGGCGCAGTGACAGCCCCGATGTTCAGGCCGACGGGCCCACGGATGCGGGCCAGCGTGTTGTCGTCATGGCCGAGATCGCGCAGGCGCTGAAGGCGATTGGCGTGGGTTTTCCGGCTGCCGAGGGAGCCGATGTAGAACGCATCAGACCGAAGCGCGCGGTCGAGTGCGGGGTCGTCGAGTTTGGGGTCGTGGGTGAGGGTGATGATGGCGGTGCGGCTGTCCGGCGCGATTTTGTCCATCGCGTCATCGGGCCAGTCGTCCATCAGGGTGACGTTGGGAAAACGCTCCTCGGTGGCAAAGCTGCGGCGCGGATCGACGACGATGACGGAGAGGCCGAGATGGGCGGCCATTGGGACGAGGGATTGCGCGATATGGACGGCACCGACGATGACGAGGCGGACCGGGGGCGCGTAGGCGTGGAGGAACCATTCGGTACCATCGATGGTGACGGTGCCGCTTTCGTCACGATCCAACGCGCGCAGGGCCGCGGTGTTCAGTGCTTCTGGGGCGGCGGGATCGGGCAGGAGTTGTTGCGCGCCGTCAGCGAGATGCGTCGCCAGCACCACCGGGCGCTTGGCGGCGCGAGCTTCGGTGAGGGCCGCAAGGGTTTCGGGGGTCATGCCAGCTTTTCCACGAACACTTTGAGCTTGCCGCCGCAGGCGAGGCCGACTTCCCAGGCGCGTTCGTCGGTGATGCCGAAATCCATCAGGCGGGGGATGCCGGTGTTCAGCACTTCGAGGCCGATGTCGGCCACGGCCCCTTCGATGCAGCCGCCGCTGACGGAGCCTGCCATTTTGCCGGAGCGGGTGATGGCGAGTTGGCTGCCGGCGGGGCGGGGGGAACTGCCCCAGGTTTGGGTGACGGTGGCGAGTGCGACGTCTTCGCCTTCGTGCCTCCAGGCGGCGGCGGTTGCCAGAATGTCGGCTGTGTCGCTCATGCGGCGTTCCTCCAACGGTCCATATCGCGCGGGGATGCGGCGCGGGACAGGCTTTCAACGAGTGAGCGCAGGCTGGCCAGATTGTGGATGGTGCGGAACTCGTCCACATGCGGCAGCATTGCACGAATGCCTTGGGATTTGGGGGCGAAGCCGTCCCAGCGCAACAGCGGGTTCAGCCATACCAGCCGTGAGCAGGATTTGTGCAGGCGTTCCATGTTCTCGGACAGACCGGCCGCACCGTCTCGGTCGAGGCCGTCAGTGACGAGCAGGACGACGGCACCTTGGCCCAAAACGCGGCGGGACCAAATTTGGTTGAACTCAGCCAGTGCTTCGCCGATACGGGTTCCGCCGGACCAATCCGGCACGGCGTGGGAGACCATCTGGAACGCCACTTCCGGATCACGCGCGCGGAGCTGGCGAGTGATGTTCGACAGGCGGGTGCCGAACAGGAAGGTGGAGACACGGTCGCGGTCATTGGCCACAGCGTGCAGGAAGTGCAGCAGAATTTGTGCGTAGCGGCTCATGCTGCCGCTGATGTCGCATAGGACGACGAGCGGCGGCGGGCGGGTGACACGGCGAGAACGGGCGATTTCGGTGAGCTCGCCGCCTTTGCGCAGCGATTTGCGAAGGGTGGCGCGCAAATCGGTGCGGCTGCCTGTGGGGTCAGGGCGCAAGCGGCGGGTGCGTTTGGCGTCGAGCGGAAGAGAGAGCCTTCGGATTTCGGCCTTGGCGTTGGCGATTTCGGCGGCGGACATGGCCTCGAAATCCATCGTTTGCAGGCGTTCACGGTCTGAGACCGTCATCGTCGCTTCGATTTCGGGTGGCTGTTCCTCGTTCGGCTTGCGCTGCTCTTTGGGCGTGCGGAACGCCTCTTGGATGCGCCGGGCACCGGGTGGGGCTTTTTCCGGGGGCGGTTCTTTTTGGCCGTCGATGGCGGCCATTGCCTGGGCGTAGCGGGCGGCCTCCGGGTCGCGCCAGTAGAGGGAGAAGGCGTGGTCGAACAGATCCTCGTGCTCGTGCCGGTGCACCAAAGTGGTGCGGAGTGCCGACTGGACCTGGATTTTGTCGCCGATGGTGACGAGGCCGATGGCCTGTTGCGCCGCCAGCATATCAGCAGGCCCCACCGGCAGCCCGGCCCGGCGGAGCAGCCGGGCGAAGTGCATGATGTTGGTGGGGAGGGTGCCCGTCATACCGGCGGCGGCGGCGTTGCGATGGATTTCGCCTCGCTGACCAGTCGGGCTGCTTCGGCACCTTTGATTTTGGCGATATCGTCTTGATATTTCAGCAGCACGCCGAGGGTTTCGTCCACAGCTCCGGGGGCCAACTCGTTTTGGTCGAGATGCTTGAGGGCACCGGCCCAGTCGATGGTTTCGGCGACGCCGGGGAGTTTGAACAGGTCTTCGCCGCGCAGCTTTTGGACGAAGGCGACGATTTCGGCGGAGAGCTTTTCGGCGATGCCCGGGGCCTTGCGGGCGAGGATTTCGCGCTCGCGGGTGGCGGTGGGGTAATCGACCCATTGATAGAGGCAGCGCCTGCGGATGGCGTCATGCACTTCGCGGGTGCGGTTTGAGGTCAGGATCACCACCGGGGGCGTGGCGGCGCGAACGGTGCCATATTCCGGGATGGTGAGCTGGAAGTCGGCGAGGACTTCGAGCAGGAATGCCTCGAACGGCTCATCGGCACGGTCGAGCTCGTCGATCAGCAGCACGGCGGGCGGCTGGTCGGGGTCGATGGCGGAGAGCAGCGGACGCGATTGCAGGAACTGGCGGGCATAAATGTCGATGACACCTGCTTCGCCGGAGGCTTCGGCGAGACGGATGGCCATCAGCTGGCGGGCGTGATCCCATTCATAGGCGGCGGCGGCGAGGTCTAGGCCGTCATAGCATTGCAAGCGCACAAGACGGCGGCCGAGACCTTCGGCCAGCACCTTGGCGATTTCGGTTTTGCCGGTGCCGGGCTCGCCCTCCAGAAACAGCGGACGCTGCATGGAGAGGGCGAGGAACACCGTGGTGGCCAGCGCGTGATCGGCAACATAGCCACCTTCTGCGAGCAATGCCGCTGTTTCAGCGACTGACTGAGGCAGCTTCACAGATAGGCGCTGAGCAGAAGGAGAGCGATCGGCGTGTAAATGACAATGCCGATCCAGGCGACGATCGGCAGGCCGTAGATCTCGGATGGAATGAGATCGAACACGCTGAGGCTGGCGGCGGCGACAGGTGCGTGCATCGGGGCTGCGTGGCCATCGGCGGCGGGTTCGGCGCTGGCGACGGCGTTGGAGAAATTGTCGAAGAACGCGTCGGCCATCTGCTTGGCGCTGGCATCGATCAGGCGTGCGCCGAGCTGGGCGATTTTGCCGCCGACCTGGGCTTTGACGTCGTAGCTGAGGAGTGTCGCGGCCGGGCCGTCATCGGCGAGGCGCACATTGGCACCGCCCTTGGCAAACCCAGCAACGCCGCCCTGGCCTTCACCCTCGATTCGGTAGGAGTTCGGTGGATCGAGATCTTGCAGCTGCACCTTGCCGGTGAAGCGGGCGGAGATGGGGCCGATTTTGACGGCGAGCACGGCCTTGAGCTTGTCATCGGCCTCTTTTTCCAGCACCTCACAGCCCGGCAGCGAGGCCTTCAGCACGTCGGGGTTGTTGAGGGCTTCCCACACGCGGGCGCGTGGGGCGGGAATACGGCGTTCGCCGGTCATATCCATTCAGCGGTCTCCTTGCGTTGGCCGGACGTTACTTGCAGGGTCGGGGCCATGCAACCGAGCGAGGCCGTTCTACGATGAAGTCATTGATATGGGGTGGCTTGGCCTCAATGTCAGGCCTGTTTGCGGTCCCGGCTTGGGCTGCGGATATGCATGGCGCGGCCCCCGGGCTTGCATGGGGCATTCCATTTGCGGGCCTGCTGCTCTCCATCGCCGTGACGCCGTTGGTGGCGGCGCATTTTTGGCATCATCGGATGGGAATGGTGGCGCTGGCGTGGACGCTGGCGTTGCTGGTGCCGCAGGCGATGCTGGGCGGTGTGCCGTTTGCGGCGGCGGCGAGTTGGCACGCGGTGCTGATCGAATATCTGCCATTCATTGCGTTGCTGCTGGCGTTGTTCACCGCTGGTGGTGGGATTTTGCTGGAGGGTGGGCCGTGGGGGACGCCTGCTGGGAACACGTTGCTGCTGGCGATTGGGATGGTGCTGGCGGGCGTGATGGGCACGACGGGTGTTTCGATGGTGCTGATCCATCCGTTGCTGCGGGCGAATGCGCATCGCCGCAAGCGGGTGCATCTGGTGGTGTTCTTCATCATTTTGTGCGCGAACGCGGGCGGCGTGACGAGCCCGTTGGGTGATCCGCCGCTTTACAT
>CAIJTR010000176.1 GCA_903823665.1 uncultured Rhodospirillales bacterium | reverse complement strand
GACTCTAGAGCAACTTAGCGCCGACCAGATTGCACCGGAACGGTTCAATCTGGTCGGGCGTTGCTCTAGCCTAGCCGGACGAGGGTTCCGCCGTGCAGATCATCGGCCAGCAATGCGCCAGCGGCTGAACCAGAACCCGGCAAGGCGAGAGCGACGCTCGTCGTGGTGTTGGCCACCACCAGATGACCGCAACCACGCGGTGCCAGCAACGACAGCTCAGCCTGCGTCCCGGCGAAGCTGAGATCCGTGATGTCGACCACATCCGCCACAGCCCAATTTGTCAGAACATCGTTCTGCAGCTCCGAAGCAGACCCACTCACCAAAACCGCCGGGCCAGCGCTGCCCTCGCTACCGGTCAAAATCTGCCCTGGCTGAGTGGCCGCCACAAACCCCATCCTATCAGGCGTGCCGAGCCAATCCGGTCGCAAGATCGCCGTCATCGGTTGATCAAACATGGATTGCGGTCCCATCACCGCCCAGGCCGAAGCAAACTGCCCCACCAACTTCGCGTCCGGCACCGGTTGTGCCAGCACGGTTCCATCCGGCAATGCGATATCATTGGCCACCCCTGCGTTGCCGCCCAGCAAGCCCTGCACCGATCCAGGCCCATCCGACGTCGCCAATTGCGTCGTCAGATTGAGGCAGATCCCCGCGTTCTGAACCTGCATCCGCTCACCGCCCGCCCAATCCAGCTGATAAACGCCATCCGCCTCAAGGCTCAGCGCCCCACCCGACAGCAACTGCTGCGGCCCTCCCGCCTGGATCACGCTGTCCACAACGCCATTAATCGATACCGACCCATTGAGGCTGAAACTCACCACATCGTTGCCAACCTGCGCCGCCGCCTGGGTGGTCACGCTGGCGAGATCATCGAGCGGATAGGCGTCAGTGCGGATCTGGATCTGGAACGGATCACCAGCCACCGTCGAGCGTGCCAGTGTGTATTCGCCGTCCGCCTGGAAGTCGTATTTCAACCCGTCAAACGTCGTCAGATGCACATCGCCCATGGCCACGCCAGTCGGCTCCACCGTGGCCGTCACCGTCAGCGTCACCGGGGCCTGCACCTGACTGAACCCGCTCGCATTTGTATCGGTCGGCGTGAACACAATCGTCTCGCTCATCGGCCCAGTCTTGGCCGTCGAAAGCCCAATCTGCCCCGCCTGAACCGACGCACCAGCAGCAATCGTGCCCAGGCTGCCAAACCCGCTATTGGTAAACGCGCTGCTGCCACTGACGCTGATCGCAGCCGTGTAGCCATCCGCCGGTGCCATCGCCGCATTCAAAGAGCTCACCAAAACCGGCGTCACACCTGAGCCCTGCATAACGGTGCCAAGATTGAGCACATAGCTGCCAGCGGTGGACCCCACAACAATCCCAACGCCACTCAGCGCGGCACTCGCATAATTGTCCACCGTCGCAGAAACAGTGACATTCTGCGCCGCAAGCTCACTCTGCCCCAGCCCGTCCACGCCCGTGCCCGTGAGCCCACCATCAGACAGCAGCCCCACACTCACGCTGCCAGACACAACGCCCGCAACTGCAGTCGAGACATTGACCGAAAGCGCGTTGCTGCTCTGCCCCGCCGCAATATCGCCCGTCCTCGGCACTGCGGCCCCGGTGATCCCGCCAGACTGGCCTACAACACTGCCAATCAGCGCCTCGGTGTACCCATCAGAACTGCCGGTATTGGTGACCTGCAACTCCACCGCACCGGAACCACCCACATGCAAGATCGGCGTAGCCGCCTGCGCCACCGACCCACTCGCAAGCCGGAACACGCGACCTGCCACCGCGATGTCAAGTCGCGTCGCAAGTGCCGTCGTCACCCCCCCATTCGTCGAAGAGCTCTGCAGCGCCACGTTGCCGGTAACGCTGCCTGCACTCTGCGTGCTCAGCCCCACCGACAAATCGCTGCCATCCGAGCCACCAGCCGCAAGCCCCGAAACACTGCCAAGAGCCACCGCCGACCCAGTCGCCACCGCAGTCACCCCCAGCGTGCCCGCCGGGTCAGGGGCCGCATTGCTCAGCAGCACCGCCTGCCGGTCCGTATCGCCCACATGCACGTTGGGCAGCACCACGCTGGTCGGTGAATTGAGCACCGCTTGCGCCAGACCGACACTCGCCGCGATCACATTTGCCGTCACCTGCAGCGTCACCGCCTGCTGCACCAGACTGAACCCGCTCGCATTAACATCAGTTGGCGAGAGGATGATCGTCTCGCTATCCGCCCCCAGCGTTGCCGTGTTCAGCGCAATACTGCCGGCCGAAATGGTGCCGCTCGCCGCCAGATTGCTGAACCCGCCAAATCCTAAAACGCTGAACCCGTTGCCGGTTTCCGCGAAACTTCCATTCAACTGATCCGCCGGAGCCAGTGCCGCATTCCACGCGCTGATCAGCACCGGTGCGACCACACCGCCCTGGATCACATCGCCTAGGTTGAGCGAATACACATTGGCGCCGCTCCCGCGCGAAACACCGCTGCCCATCAACGCCGCGCTGGCGTAGTTGTTCACCGCAACCGATATTGGCACGCTCTGCGATGCAAGTGCGGTCTGCCCCAGCCCATCCACGCCTGTGCCGTCCGATACCAGATTGACCACCGCAGTCGTTGACTGCACCCCGGCACTCGCCGTGCTCACAGTCACGCTCAGCGCCGAACTCGTGGCACCCGGTGCAATACCCCCCGTGCTGCCAGAACTGCCGGCAACACTGGCAATCACGTCCTCGGTATAGCCATCCGCCGTGCCAGTGTTGGCAACCGTCAGCGCCAAAACACCTGCGTCACCCACATGCAGCACTGGGCTGGCCGCCGAGACCGTGGCACTCCCCAACCGATAAACCGCTCCGCTCAGGGTCACAGTGGACGGGTTGGCAATGATTGTGCTCACGCCATCCGCCGACACAGACGTGGCGTTGAAACTCACTTCGCCGCTCCGTGCCCCCACATTCGCGGTGCCAAGCCCTAAGGTAATGTCGGCCGTATCGTTCAACCCTGCGGCAAGATTGCTGATCGCCCCGCTCGCCACCGCATCGCCACTCGCCACCGGCACCACGGCCAGTGCCTCTGCCGGAGCCGTCGCCGCATTGCCGATGCTCACCCCGACACTGTCCGTCGCCCCCACATGGGCGTTTGGCAGCACGATCACCGAGGGACTGTTCAAAACTGCCTGCGCCAGCGAGGGTGCGCCACCGCCCACACTCGCCAACACGTTTGCCACCACCGAAAGCGTGATCGCCTGCTGTACCTGGCTGAACCCACCGATATTCTCATCCGTGGGTGTCAAAACAATAGTCTCGCTTTGCGCCCCCGCTATCGCCGTGTTGAGGGTAACCGACCCCGCAGCCTCGCCAGACCCCGCGGCCAGTGCTGGAAGGGCCACAAACCCGCTATCGGCAAACCCGCCCGGATTGGTCACCGCAAAGCTCGCGGTGTAGCTGTCGCCCGGAGCCACCGCCGTGTTCAACGCCGTGATATTGACGCCGTTGACAGAGCTGAACTGCGCCACCGTGCCGAGGTTGAGCACATAGCTCCCTGCCGACGCGCCAGCCGTCAGGCCCGGCCCGTCGGCTTGCAAGGCAGCCGTTGCAAAATTGTTCACCGAGACGGTCACGCCCAGCGTCACCGGCGTCAGTGCCGTCTGCCCCAGCCCATCCACCCCGCTGCCGCTGCTGCCACCATCAGAACTGAGATCAATCGTCGCAGTCCCGCTGAACACGCCTGCTGTGGCCGTCGAAACACTTGCCGTCAGCGCCGTCGCATTGCTCTGCCCCGGTGCGATGTCACCGGTCGAAGTTCCCATCGTGCCGGCAATCGCCCCGCTCATGCCCGCCAGCGTGGCCACCAGGTTCTCGGTATAGCCGTCATTGCTGCCGGTGTTCGCAACCGCCAGCGCCACTGCGCCAGCCCCCCCCACATGCACGTATTTGGTGGAAGCCGACACGAGGCCGGATGCGAGGCTATAGACAGACCCAAACACGTTGATTTGCGGCGCACTCGAAAGCGAAACTGTGCCACCGCCGCTGAGCACCGCCGCTTCGTTCAGAAAAACCGTGCCGTTGAGCGCCCCGTTCTGCGCATTGCTGAGGCCAACCGTGATATCCGCCGCATCCGTCGCACCCGCCGCCAGATTGGCGATCGACCCTGCCACCACCGCATAACCCTGCGCGACGCCACTCACGCTGAGCCCGGCCGAAGGGGTGCGTGCCACGTTCGAGACACTGACCGGCAGATTGTAGTGATCGCCCACATGCACGTTCGGCAGCACCAACACGCCCGGCGTGTTCAACTGCCCCGCTGCCGTGGGGGTCACCTGATCCTTGATCACCAAAGTGATCACGGGAAGTGTTGTGCTATAGCCGCTATCGTTGATGTCCTTCGCCGTGAACGTGATCGTCTCGGTGTTGCTGCCGACCACGTTGGTCTGTGGCGTGATGAGAATGCCGGTGTAGCTCTGCCCCGGTGTCAGCGCAGCGTTCGGCGTGGCACCGATGACCGTGAAGCCAGACCCAATCGGCACGCTGGCCTTGGCAGTCAGTGAATCTGCAGGTGCAGCTGCGCTGTTCTGGAACGCCAGCTGCTCCACGCCGCCCTGCTGCCCCAGCATGAAGTTGCCGAGATCAAGCGTGTAGCTCTGCGCCGTTGTGGCGGACAGCCGTGCTGGCGAGGTCAGATCCGCCAGTGTCGGCAGTGCGACAATGCCCGCCACCGGCTTCGGATTGACAATCACCGCAGACGCCAACGGAACCGCATCTGGCACCGTTGCCGGCGGCGTGATCGACACCTCCAACGTGCCGTTCGGTGCCACGCCCAACGCACCCGCCGGCAGATCGACGGTAAACGTCGCATCACTCTGGCCGGCTGCGATGGTCACACTCCCGCTCGGCAGAGTGCCGCCAAACGTCGCCGCCCCCAGCAATCCGCTGCCATCCACAACGTTCCAGGCAATCGCCGTGTCGCTGGACAATGTGCCGCTGAGATAGACGTCAAAGGTAACAGGCGTGGTCCCGGTCGCAGCCTCGGTCACACCGCCGGCCACCGCTGTCACCCCAGCCGCGACCGGTGCCACTGGAATGTTGCTCGGCGTGAACGGCGTCGTGCTGGCAACCTGCTGCTGGATTGCTAAGGCCGAACTGATGAAGCTCGCATCCCCCGTCGCCAGATAATCTCTCTGCGCCGCCAGCGCGATGCCGGGATCGGTGATGCCAGCTGCCGCCACCAGGCTCGCCGCCTGCGCCACCATTGGGGCCGGATCGGTCTGCGGATTGTAGTAATTTGCGGGATAGCCGCGATCGGTGAACGTCGCTGTCGTTTGCCCCGGCCCGTAATCCAGCACCGATGCCGCCTGAGTCAGCCGCCAGCTATCGGCGAACGGTCCGTACAGTGTTGCGTAGTCCAACGGCTGCGGCAGCACCGTGCCGTCGGAAAGCTGGAAATCATTGGCCTGCCCCGCATCCTCACCCTGCAGCCCGTGCGTCGTGTTGGGGGCTGCAACCGGAATGCCGTCGCTCACATTGATATAGCGTCCGGCAATGGTAACCGTTGCCTCCTCGCCGGTGCTCCAGACGAACTTCCATACATTGCTGGAAAGCTCCGTCAGAACCCCCCCGGCCAGATTGACCACCGGGTCAGTCGCCGAAATGGTCGAGGGCGCGCCATCGATCCACACGGCCGTGGCCCGCGTATTGTCGATGGTGATGCTATCAGGCCCCACGCCGAGCCCCACCTCGTTGATGATGCTCACCGGGCCGTTGAAATTGAAATACGGAACCAGACGCAGCTGAATGTCGAAATTGTCGTTGGCCAGTTCCGATTTCGCCAGGGTGAACTCGCCCACCGCCTGAAAATCGTACAGCAGCCCGTTATAGGTGACGATGTGGACATCGCCCCAGGCCTGGCTGAACACCATGCTGGGGGCCACCACATTGTCCATGATCGTCAGCGTCTGCGTTTGCAGCACCGCGGCAAAGCCGGTGGCGTTGCTATCGGTCGGCGCGAACGTGATCGTCTCTTGGTTCGGCCCGAACTTGGTGTACTGCACCGAGACGGTGATGCCGTTGTAGCTCTGCCCCGGTGCCAACGTCCCTGCCAGGCCGATGCCACCGGTCAGGAACCCGTCAATGGTGGTGGCAGACAGCGTGCCGCCCAAACTGTCAGCCGGCGCTGTCGCCGCATTGGTGATACCAAAATTCAGGCTCGGCAGCGGCTCGCCATACTGCACATCGCCCAGGTCGAGTGTGTAGCTGTTGCCCACATGGCTGAACGTGCCCAGGCTCAGCAGGCTCACAATTTCTGGCACAGGCGGTGCACCCGCCACCGGCTGGCTGACCGCAGCGGTCGCATTGGCGGCAAATACTGGCGCGCCAGAGGGGCTGGTCACCGCGATTTGCAGATTGTCCTGCGGATCATTGCCCAACGCACCCGCTGGCAGTACCACATTCAGCGTCGCCTCGGTCTGCCCCGCCGCAATCGTCACTTCGCCCGAAGGCAGCGTGCCTCCGAAGGCTGAGGCCCCCAGATAGCCAGCGCCCGCCGCCACCACGATATAATCGATGACGGTGTCGGTGGCGCTGGCTGCCGTCAGATACACCTCGAACGGAACGCTGGCCGCCGCCGTCTGGCTGATCCGCACATTCGCCTGCACCGGCAGCACGCCGATGGCAGGTGTCACCGTCCCCGGCGTCACATTGGCAGGCGCTGTCGTCCGCCCCGCCAGCAGGCTCGCATCGGCCTGCACAAACGCCATGTTGCCGCCACTTGCGATATAGTCGAACTCGGCGGCAGCCACGATGCCCGGATCCGTGATCCCCGCCGCCGCCACAGCCGCCGCAGCTTTGGCCAAAATGTCAGCCGGCAGACTTGCCAGCGACAGCGTCGATTGCGGAAAATTGGGATCGGTGAACGTGGCCGTGCTTTGCCCCGGCGCATAGTCGAACAACGAGGTTGCGTCGGATACGCGGTAGGCATTGAAGAACTGTGCCAGGTCCGCCGCCTTCAGCGGCTGCGGTAGCACCGTCCCATCCGGCAGGGTGAAGTCGCTGCCGAACGTGGTGGACAAATTCTCCAGCCCGATCAGGGATTTCGCCGTATTGTTCGGCCCCACCGCCACCGCAGCGCTGAGGAACGTGCCGCCATTGGTCACCGTCAGCGTCTCGCCAGTGTTCCACACCAGCGAATAAATGTTCATCGATTGCTGCGTCAGCGTTCCACCACTCAGACTGCGCGGCACCCCCTGGCTCAGTGAGATGGCAACACCATCGACATAGACCAGCGCATCCCGCCCAACCCCAAACGTCACGCGGTCAGTGCCGATCGAGGCCGCCACCTGCGTCATCACGCTGGCCGCATTGCTGCCCGCCAACGGCTGCAACCGCGCTTCGACAATGAAGCTGTCACCGGTCTGGGTGGAGGCCGCGAGCACGAACTCGCCACTTGCGTTGAAATCATAGATCGTCCCCTGCGGGCTCACCACATGCGTGTCGGCCAGAATGACCCACAACGCCGTCTGCAACTCCGCCAGGGTCGCAGGTGTGCCACCGGTGATGATGTCAGCCAGCCGGTTCAGTTCGAAATCGGTCGCCGTCACGCCGATCAGAAACCCCTTCGCCTCCGGCCCCGCCACCGTGACCAGGCCATAGATATCGGGGCCCGGCTTATACGGATCGAGCCCCGCCGTGCCGGTGATCAGTCCGTTGATGACGAAGTAATTCAACTGATGCCGCGCCTGGCTGATCAGAAAGCCCTGCAGCACCTCGGTTGTGATGTTGAGCGTGCCCAAATCGGCAATCAAATCATCAGCCAGCTGCGCGTTCACCTGCGCCACCGTGCCGGTGATGGTGATGGTGCCGGAGTTGGAGCCCACCACGGTGCCCTGATCGCTCGGCCCCTTCACACTCAATATCGAATTGGGCGAGGACAGCGTCACCGTGATGATGTTGCCCTTCGCCTCATCGTAAGGGTCGATCACCAAAAGCCCGCCCAGCCCGCTCGGTGAACCGACGCGAATGGTATCCACCGGGGTCGTCAACCGCGCTCCGGTGTTCTTCAGCAGATCGGTGAACACCGAAATGCCCGTCGTGCTCGTCGCCTGATCCGCATCGGTTGCTGACACTGTGATGGTGTCGCGGCCCACCACGGTCGACGAATACGTCAATGCGGCCAGGGCTGCATTGACGTCGGCCATCTTGCCGGTCAGCGTCACGCGGGCGCTGCCGTTGCCGATGACCGCCAGCGCCCCCGTCTCAGATGTGCTGAGCGTGCCAGCCGCCGCCGTCACCACGACCGTCATCGGCTGCCCCGGCGCATTGGCGTCCGAGACGGACAGCGGCATGATCTGCGCCGCCATGTTCACATAGGCATTGAGCGTGCCGGGGCTTGAGATCAACGGGGCGGGCAGATTGGCCACCGTGCCGGTGATCGTGACCACCTCCGGTGCCAGCGCCGCCTGATAGCCGCTCGCATTGCTATCGATGGGGGTGATCGTCACCGTCCGGCTGAACGTGCCGAGGTTGGCGGTGGACAGCGAAATCTGCGGTGCCGCATCCGTCTGCCCACCGCCCAGCAGCCCGAAATTGCTCGCCGCCGTGAACGTGATGGCTGCATCGCCGGTGCTGCTGATGGTCCCGGAAAGCTGATCCGATCCGGGTGCCGCCAGATTGAGCAACCCAAGCTCGGCGGTCACTGCGGCACTGCCCTGCTGGATCGTGCCAAGATCAAGCGTCGCCGTGTTGCCGGTCTGCGTGAAGCTGCCGCCGCCCAGCAATTCCGCCACCCCAAGGCTCGCAGGCACTCCCGGAAGCGGATTGGGGTTGGCCAGAACCGCCTGCGCCTTGGCGGCAAACACCGGCGTGCTGTCGGTCGGTGTGATGCTCAGCTGCAGCAAATCCTGCGGGTCCGTGCCGAACACGCCATTCGGCACGCTCACTGTCACATAGGTGCTGGCACTGCCCTGGGCGATCACCGCAATCCCGCTCGGCAAGGTGCCACCAAATGCGCTGCTGCCGAGATAGCCGGTGCCCGGCTGCGTCACCGCCCAGCTCACCGCAATGTCGTGGCTGGCCGGTGTGGTGAGGTAGATTGTGAACGTCACCTGCGTGGGGCCGCTCTGCTGCTCCACCACCGTAGGAACACTTGCCGCCACCCCCAGCGCCAGCGTCACCGGCGCACTCGGCGTGATCGTGGCCATCGTGGGAATGATGCCCAACGACTCCACAAACTGGGCGCCGGCCAGAAAGCTCTGATCGCCGGTCGCAGCCACATCAAGCTGAGCCTGGGCTGCGATGATCGAGTTGACGATCCCGGCCTGGCTCGTCTGCCCCGTCACCGTCTGCACCACACTCGCCGGAAGATCGCTCAGCTGCACCGGATTGGGTGGGAAATTGACGTTGGTGAACGTCCCGGTGCTCTGCCCGGTGGTGTAATCCAGCAGCGAGCTTGACTGCGCCACCCTCCACGAATTGGCATACTCACCGTAAAGCTGCGCCGAGGTCAGATTGGTCAGCACCGTGCCGTTGGCCAGCGTGAAATCCGTGCCACCCGCCCCAGTGCCGAGCAGGCCCTGCACCGAGCCCGCAGTGTCTGCTTTGCTCAGCTGTAGCGACAGGCTGATCTGGCTACCCACATTCTGAACCGTCAGCTGCTCGCCGCTGGCCCATTGGATGGCGTAGATGCCGCCACCGATCTCACGCAGCGTGCCGCCGGACAGTTGGATCGCGCTGCCACCAGCGGGCAGGGCGGTCGCCACGCCATTGATCTCAACGAAAGCACCGCGATTGATGCCGAACGTCACCCGGTCACGGCCCACCGCCGCCGCCACCATTGTCATCACCGAGACGCTTGTGCCTTTGTCGAACGGCTCTAGCCGCGCCTGCACCTCGAAGCTGTTGCCCGCCGTCGTCGAACGCGACAGCACGAACTCGCCCGCCGCCTGGAAGCTGTAATCAAGATTGTCGAAATTGATGAAATGCACGTCGCCCCAGGCGCTGGCGGTCGGCCCACCCCCCGAGCCGCCGTTGCCGCCACCACCACTACCGCCGCCACCACCGCCGCCCGAACCACCGCCGCCACCGCCGCCGCTGCCACCAGCGCCTGTGCCGCCACTGGCCGGCGACAGCACCACGGTGCCGGTCACGTCGATTGTCTGCGCCGCCAGAGTCGTCACCACGCCACCGCTGCTCGAATCGGTCGGTGCCAGGACGATGGTTTCGTTGAACGTGCCAAGCTGGCCCGACGACATCGTGATGAAAGGCTGTGTGTCCGCCACCCCCGCCGCTAGCAGGCTTAAAGCACCAAAGCCGGTGTTGCTGAACACCGACGGCCCCGAAATCACAAAGCTGCCGCTTAGCAAATCTGACGGCGCCAAAGCCCCGTTCAGCACGTCGAGCGACGACGTCAGGCTCGGCCCACCCAGCGTCGTGGTGCCCAAATTGAGCGTCTCGGTGTTGGCGATCTGGCGGGCCTGCAGGGTGTTGCCATTGGCAATGATCACCGGCACAGCGGTGCTGCCCGCCGCAGCACTTGTGGAGATCGCGCTGCCGGCAGCGTTCGCGCCAATGGCAAACGGTGCCGCCGCGTAATTGCCCACCAGTTGGATCAACTGCGTCGTGGCGTCGGACAAGGTGACCAAAAGCGTGGTCAGCCCGGTCGCCGCATCATAGGTCGGCGTGATCTGTGACGCCGTGCGCCCCGCCAGAATGATCGTGTCACCCAGCGTGAAATTGCTCACCGTGACCTTGGCACCAGCCTGCAACACCAGCGTGCCAGCGGTTCCGACATAGTTGACGGCACCCAGCGCCGCCCCGCTGGACGCCACCGCAAGCGTGCCACCCGTCAAATCAACGCGGCCCGCGATGCTGCCGCTCAGCGTCGTCGTCCCGGCCTGCTGGGTGAACCCGCCATTGCTGCCCAGCCGCAGCACCGCATTCGGTCCAATGATCAGATTGCCGGTGTTGACCGCGGTGCCGTAGACGCTCAGCACCGCCTGATCCGCCGCCGCACTGCCGTAAAGACTGATCGACCCGCTGTTGACCAGCCCATTCACAGACAGCGTCGAACTGCTCGACAGCCCCAGCGTGAACGGCCCGACGGTGATCTGCCCGCTGTTGGTCAGTGTTCCCGCCAACGTCACCTGCGAGCCGCCCTCAGAGCTGTAGCCGTCGCTGTCCAGCCCCAAAAACCCAGTGTTGGCCAGATTGCCAACGATGCCGATGCTGCTGCCGTTCAACACCCGCAACGTGCCGTCATTCCTCGCCAGTGCCGCCAACGCACTGTTGGACAAAGGCTGCGCCACATCCGCAATCCGCGCATTCGGACCGCTCAGTTCCATCGCCACGCCAGCCGCGATGGTGCCGATCTGGCCGGACCCGAATTGCAGCAGCGCGTCGCCGTCCAGCGTCACGTTCGCTTCGACAAGAGTGGAAGGTGCCGCAGCG
>CAIJTR010000175.1 GCA_903823665.1 uncultured Rhodospirillales bacterium | reverse complement strand
TAGAGCACGAACTTTCGACCAGATGATTCCATCTGGTCGAAACGTGCTCTAGCTGAGCATTGGGGGGCTGTCGAACAAGCCGCGTTTCAGGGTGCTGGAACGCCCAGCCTTTCGGCCACGTTCAGCAGCGCCTGCCAGGTTTGAAGCTGCAAAGGGACGCCGTTTGCAAGTCTTTCGGCGCGCGTGTGGGCCTCTTTTTCGCCGGGGACCTGCACGGCGACGCCGGGCTCGGACGGGCGGGAGGCTTTGACATAGCGGGCGTATTCCGCCGCGCGGGCGGCGAAGCCTTCGGCACCGAAATGGGTGGGGTCGAGGTAGATCGAGAACATGCCGTTGCTGATCTGGCCGCGCTTGCCGCCTGGGATGGGGCCGGAGGTTTCACCGCCGGTGAGCACGCCGGCCAGGATTTCGCACATGAAGGCGATGCCGGAGCCTTTGTGATCGCCAAAGGCGCGCAGGGCGCCCTTTCCCGCACCGGCATCGCGTGGGCCGCTGGGGGTGAGCGGGCCGTAGAGGGTGGTGGGGTTGGTGGAGAGGGTGCCGTCTGGCTCGATCAATGCGCCCTCGGGCAATGGTTTGCCGCCGTTGGAGGCGACGAGGACTTTGCCCTCGGCGACCATGGAGGTGGCGAAATCGAGCAACAGCATCGGCTCGTCACCCATGGCGGGGACGCCGACGCACATCGGGTTGGTGGAGAAACGGCGATCGACACCGCCGTAGGGGGCGACGAGTTCACCGCCGGCGACGTTGACGAAATGGATGGAGACGAGACCCTGGGCGGCGGCACGCTCCGCCCAATCCCCGATGCGGCCGATATGGCCGGAATGGCGGAGGGCGATGATCGACATGCCGGCGGCTTTGGCTTTCTGGATGCCAAGATCGACGGCGAGCGGGCCGATGGATTGGCCGAAGCCGTAATTGCCATCGACGACGGCGTGGGTGGGGCTCTCGGTTTGGATGGTGAGCTTCTGGCCCGCGTGGACCTTGCCCTCTTGCAGCCATTGCACGTAGCGCGGCGTGCGGATGATGCCGTGGCTGTCATGGCCGGTGAGATTGGCACCCATCAGGTGGTAGGAGATGCGCTCGGCTTCGACGCGCTCGCATCCGGCTTTGTAGAAGATGTCGGCGACGAATGTTTCGAGAGTGGCCGCGGGAACGACATGCATTTCAAGGTCAGCCATCAGATCACACGTCCGCTTTCATTTTCGATGAGGTGCATTTGGTTCATGTCGGCAGCGAGCGTCATCATCTGGCCGGGGATGCAGGAGGTGGCGGGATCGACGCGGGCGCAGACGGGGGCGCCGCCGTCGAAGAAATGGACCATGGTTTCCATGCCCATCGGCTCGGTGACGTCCACCAGGGCCTCGAACAGGCAAACGCCGGGCTTTTCCACGTCACGCGTTTCGGTGAGATGCTCGGGGCGCAGGCCGAGGGTGACCTCTTTGCCGGTGTAAGGACGATAGCGCTCGGCGCGGGCGGCCGGGATGGGGAGTTTGACGCCGGAGGAGAGCTGGACCTTGAGGCCGCCGTCGTCGATGACGCGAACGGGCAGGAAGTTCATGGCGGGGGAGCCGATGAAGCCTGCGACGAAGCGGGTGGCGGGGTGGTGGTAGAGCTCCTGCGGTGGGCCTACCTGTTCGATGCGGCCCTGGTTCATCACCACCACGCGGTCGGCCAGCGTCATCGCCTCGATCTGGTCATGGGTGACGTAGACGGTGGTGGTTCGGACGGTTTGGTGGACCTTTTTGATCTCGGTGCGCATCTGCACGCGGAGCTTGGCGTCGAGGTTGGAGAGCGGCTCGTCGAACAGGAACACGCGCGGGTGGCGGACGATGGCGCGGCCCATGGCGACGCGCTGGCGCTGGCCGCCGGAAAGGGCTTTCGGTTTGCGGTCGAGCAGAGGTTGGATGTCGAGAATGCGGGCGGCTTCATCGACGCGGGTTTTGATGTCGGCCTTGGAGTATTTCCGCAGCTTCAGCCCGAAGGCCATGTTGTCGAACACCGTCATGTGCGGATAGAGCGCGTAGTTCTGGAACACCATGGCGATGTCTCGGTCACGTGGCGGCATGTCGTTGACCATGTCGCCGCCGATCCAGATTTCGCCGGAGGTGATCTCCTCCAGCCCCGCGATCATGCGCAGCGTGGTCGATTTGCCGCAGCCGGAGGGGCCGACGAGGACGACGAATTCCTCGTCGTTGATCTCAAGATCGATGCCGTGGACGGCCTGATATGTCTCGTATGATTTGACAACCTTGCGGACGGATACCTGTGCCATGTGCTGTCGTTCCCGTTCATGCGTCTTTCGCGCAATGATGAACGCTGGGGCGGTGGGCCGCAAGGCGGGTTAGAAGGGTCGTCCGACCGGATAGCCGTGCAGGATGATGTCCAGTGCCGCCATGATTGCTTCACTGTCACCGGTGGCTGACATGGCGGTATCACCCAGCATATCCCGTGGAATGGCGGTGATGTCGAGCAGGCGGACGCGATGGGCGATGTCGCCGATGATCAAAATCGGGGCGAGCACGCCCATTTTGCTCGTCCCGACCAAAACGACGGGCGCTATCAGCATCGTTGGAGCGGGAATCTCGGGATGCTGCAAAACGAGCAAATAAGGTGCGCGCAACCGACGAACGCGATGGCGCACCACATCAAGCCAGCGAAGGCTACTCCTCCTCATCCAGCTGCGCCCTGACGTGATCTCCCACACTGCCATATTCCGCCAGATACTGGGCGTGCTCCTCGCAGGCCAGGGCGATTTCGGCGTCCCATCGCGCGCGCGCTTGCTGTGCCAGGGCGGCGGCCACCGCGTGTTCGGCGATGGCGGACAGGTTCAATCCTTCGGTGCGGGCGCGGGCCACGAGGTCACGATCCAATGTGAGATTGACGGGGCGCTTGGTGGAAGGGGCGTGTGCGGACTTCATGCGCATATCTTTCGCAGAGGTGATGCGCATTGGAGCCGAAAGTGGAAGCGGTGTCGATAAAAACCACCGTATGGAGGTTAGCGCTCGCTCGGCCAAATCCGGCGGAAGATGGCGTCGCCATCCAAGAAGTCGTACTTCAGCGCGCCGGCGATGTGATGGCCGAGGGGCACGTAAAGGCCAATTGCGAAGCTGCTGTGGACGGTGAACAGCATTTCGTTCAGCCGGATTATCGGCTGCTGGGCGCGGTGTTGCTGGTGATTTATTTGGTCTCTGGCAATATTCGACTGCTGGCCCCTGTGGGCGCGGTGATTGTGTCGAAGATTGTGCTGGATTTGTGCTTTCATCTTTGGGTGGTGCATCTCTATCGCCGATAGACGGGTGAGCGGCGCAGCGCCGGGGCTGGCATGGCGTTGCACCCTCCGGTGTGTTAAAAATTCTTGCGCATTAGATGGTGTTGTGTCATATAAAATAACTCACTCTCCGACACAGGAACCACCTCCGATGACCGCTTCTCGCTCTCCCGCAACACCCGATCCGATGGCGCTGCTCTGCCTCATCGGCGGAGCTGTGCGCGGGGCTGCGGAGTGGAATTTGCTGATGCAGTTGATCATCATTGCCAATCTCTGCCCGGCGATCCGGCACGCTTTGCTGGCGTGGCTGGCCACCGAAGAGCGTTATGCGGGATTGGAATTTGCCGAGGAGCCCGGCGTTGTCGAGGATGGCTGGGATGGTCCGGATGGGATGTATCGCGGGTTTATGACGCCCAAGGGCCGCGTGGTGTTGTGGCGACACGTGACACGGTTTGGTCTGGCTGTGATGATCCCGGTGGTGACGGCGGGGCCGGTCCGGCTGCCGGGGCAGTTGGTGGCGACGCGCTGCTGGGGCCAGGGTTGGCTGTTGGCACCACTCACTTTTTTGAGATTTTTTGCGCCGGGTTTGGCTTTTGCGCCGACGCACGTCCTAATTGTTACGATATCGGAATGAATTAGGCCCCTCGGCTGTGAAAAGAGCAAGCAAGGAAGCAAGATTTTACCACGGAGGACACGCAGACGAGAAGCAAGGGTGAGGGTATGGGCTCCTCCGTGCTCTCCGTGTCCTCCGTGGTGAAGCCTTAGCTTTCTTTGCCGGCATGGTCAGATTTCAAAAAACACCGTCTCGCTCGCGCCTTGGAGTGCGATGTCGAGGTGCCAGACGCCCGGTTTGGTTTGGTGGGCGATCAGCGTGTTGCGGCGAGCCGGGGGAATGAGGCTGAGGACGGGGTCTTCGTCGTGGCCGGCATCGCCTTGGAAGTAGATGCGGGTCCAGAGCGCCTTGGTGACACCGCGGGCGAGGATTGTGAGTGCGATGTGCGGGGCCTGGCGGGTGTTGCCCATGGGCCCGGAGGCACCGGGGACGGGTTCGGGGCGGAGGGTTTTGAAGGAGAACAGGCCCTCGGCGTTGCTGGCGGCACGGCCGAAACCGTCGAACACGTCGCTGACCGGGGGGCTAGATTGCCAGATTTCGACGCAGGCGTCGGTTATGAGGTTGCCGGCCCCATCGGTGATGCGGCCTTGCAGGGTGATGACGTCGCCGGTGGCACCGAAGCGGGTGAGGTCGGACCAGGTGTCATCGCGCAGGAGATGCCAATAGGGGCCGATGGTCTGGCTGGCGGTGGCGATGGGCATTTCAGTGTTCCTCGTGTGCGTCTTCGAATGGCGTTGCACCTCGGCCGCGCAGGGTGACGTCGAACCGGTAGCCGAGTGCCCATTCCGGCTCGGTGAGGTTGATGTCGAAACCGGCGATGAGGCGGGCTGCGGCGGCGGGGTCGGGCAGGGAGTTGTAGATCGGGTCGTATTTCAGGAGGGGATCGCCCTCGAAATACATCTGGGTGATGAGGCGGGTGGCGAAGCCGGGTCCGAACAGGGAGTAGTGGATGTGGTTGGGGCGCCAGGCATTGTGGTGGTTGCGCCAGGGGTAGGCGCCGGGCTTGATGGAGGTGTAGCGATACTTGCCGTTCTCATCGGTGAAGACGCGGCCGGAGCCCTGGAAATGCTGGTCGAGCGGGGCGTCGTGCTGGTCGCCTTCGTGGTGGTAGCGGCCGCAGGAATTGGCCTGCCAGAGCTCGATCATGGTGTGCGGTACGGGGCGGCCGTCCTCGTCGCGGACATGGCCTTCGACGATGATGCGCTGGCCCTGGGCTTCACCGGAGGCGACTTTGGAGATGTCGATGTTGCTCGGGTAGCGGGCCGGGCTGAAATGCGGGCCGGTGCGTTCGGTGATTGATTGCGCAATGCGGATGAGCGGCTGGCTGGGGGCGCGCAGGGCGGTGCTGCCGTAGATTTTGACGTCGTATTCCGGCTGGGAGCCGGGGACGGGCGGGCGGAACGGAGCGGTGTCGCTCATGCGTGCATTTCCTTGAAGGTGTCCTTGGCGATGCGAAAGGCGGAGTTGGCGGCGGGGATGCCACCGTAGACGGCGACCTGCATCAGCACCTCGGCGATGTCCTCGGGCGTGGCCCCGGTGTTGGCGCTGGCGCGGATGTGCAGCTTGAGCTCCTCGTGGTGGCCGAGGCAGGCCATCATGGCGATGGTGAGCAGGCTGCGGGTGCGGCGGTCGAGGCCCGGGCGGGTCCAGATGCCACCCCAGGCGGTGCGGGTGATGAAGTGCTGGAAGGCGCGGTCGAATTCGGTGATCCCGGCGGTGGCGCGGGCGACGTGGGCTTCACCGAGAACTTGGCGGCGGACGGTCATGCCCGCCTCGTAATAGTCGGGGTTCTCCGGGCTCAGGAACTCGGCCATGGCGGCGGTGACGGCGTTGGGGACTTCCACCGTTGGGATGTGGGCGGCGCTGGGCAGGATGACGAGTTTGGAGCCGGGGATGGCGGCGTGCATCGCCTCGGAGGCGGCAACGGGGGTGGCGAGATCCTGGTCGCCCACGATGATGAGGGTGGGCAGGGTGAGGGCGGAGGTGGAAGAGGTGAGATCGGCGGCGGCGAGGGCCTCGGCGGCACCGGCGTAGCCCTCGGGCGGGGTGCGCAGGAGCATGGCGCGCAGGCCGAGGGCTGCGGGGGCGTGAACGAAGGAGGGCGTGACCCAGCGCGCCATCACCGGGTCGGCGAGTGGGGCCATGCCCTGGGCGCGGACGGTGGCGGCGCGGGTGTGCCAGCCTTCGGGCGGCGGGATGACCATGGCGGTGTCCACCAGCGTCAGCGAGCGGACGCGGTGGGTGGCCTGGGCTGCGATGCTCTGGGCGATCAGGCCGCCAATGGAGATGCCAGCGACGTGGGCGGTTTCAATGCCGAGGGCGGAGAGGACGGCGAGGGCGTCCTGCGCCAGTTGCGCGATGCTGTAGGGGCCGGGGGTGAGGGTGGTGAGGCCGTGGCCGCGCATGTCTGGCCGGATGACGCGGAAGCTGCGGCTTAGGGCTTCGGTCTGATCATCCCAGATGTGCAGATTGGTGCCGAGGGAGTGGAGCAGGAGGAGCGGGGGTGCGCCGGGTGGGCCGGACACCTGGACGTGGATGTCGATCTCATGGGCGTGGATGAACATGCGGCCTCCGGAATTTCGGCGTGTTATTCAGCAACGAAGGCCGGACAACAAGGCCTGGGCTTTGGTGGCGACGATCTCGGCGGTGTCGCCGGGTTTGTAGATGGAGGAGCCGATGCCGAAGCCTGCGGCACCGGCGGCGAGCCAGGGCTGCATGTTGGTGGGTCCGATGCCGCCGACGGGCAGGACGAGCGTTGATTTCGGCAGCACGGCGCGGATGGCGAGGAGGACGGCCGGGCTGGCGGCTTCGGCGGGGAAGAGTTTGAGCGCGTCGGCCCCGGCGGCGAGGCAGGCGAAGGCTTCGGTGGGGGTGGCGAAACCGGGGCAGGCGATCATGCCGAGGGATTTCGCCGCCTGGATCACCGGGACGGCGGAATGGGGGGTGACGATGAGTTTGCCGCCTGCTTCGTGGACGGCAAGGGCGTCGGTCGGGGACATGACGGTGCCGGCGCCGATCAGCAGACGGTCACCAAATCGGCGGGCGAGTTTGGCGATGCTGTCGATCGGGTCGGGCGAGTTGAGCGGCACTTCGATGATGCGTATGCCGGCTTGATCGAGGGCGTCACCGATGGCCTCAACCTCATCGGGCTTCACGCCGCGCAGGATGGCAACGAGGGGGCAGGCGGCAAGGTGGTCTTTTAGGTCCATGCGACCTGGGCTCCGATGAGGCTTAATCCGCGGGCGGCGGAATCGGCGGGGCCGATGGTGGCGGTGCCGCCGCAGACTTGGATGGCGTGGGCGTACAGAGAGGAGAGCGTTTCGTTGCCCAGCAGCCACACATGGGCGCCGGGCGGCATGGCGGCGCGGATTTCATGGCCGATGAGCAGGCCGGAGAGGTAGGAGGCGGAGGAGGTGTCGGCCAGCGTTCCCATGAGGCCGCGGGTGCGGACGCCGAACAGGTGGTGCAGGAGGTGGCCGGGTCCGGCGGAGCGGGCGAGGCCTTCATCGAAGGCGGCGGGGTCGTGCGGGGCCTCCGGCATCATGCGGCCGAGGATGGTGGCGCTGCGCAGGGCCGCGAAGGCCTCGCCACTGAAATAGGTCTCAAAGCCGGTGATGCGGCCCTCGTCGTCCACAGTCACCCATTTGGAATGGCTGCCGGGGAGACAGACGAGGCCGCCTGCGTCGGAGCCGATGATTTGTGTTTCTTCGCCGCGCATCACCTCTGGCGTTCCGGTGGCGTCGAATGCGGAAAGGCCGGGGACGATGCGCAGGTCGCAGCCTTCGAAGGGGACGGATGTTAGATGGGCGGCGATGTCGGCGGCACCGGCGGGGCAGGGGAGGTAGGCGGCTTCAACCCAGCCCTGGCGGCTGCCGATCATGCCGGACATGAGAATGTGGCGCTCTCCCCTTTGCAGCCAGGGGGCGAGCGTGTTAGAGAGGTGTTGGTAAAATTCACCATTGGCGACGGAGAGGATGCCGGTGGCGTTGCTCATGCGGTCTTTGATTTTCGCACCGTTCATGAGGAACGCGCGGAAGCTGCTGGTTCCCCAGTCTACCGCAATCACGCTGTTTTACTGAGCATGGGGTGGCCAGTCGAAATCGAGGAATGAGACGTGGGCGGCGACGACGCGCCAGCCTTCGTCGAGGCGCATCCAGGTCTGCATCTGCCGCCCGGTTTTGCCGCTGGAATTCCGGCGATAGAGCGTGCTGGCGGTGGCGGCGTCGCGGCCGAAGGTGGTGATGATTGTGGCACCTAGTTCGCGCGTGAGATCGAGATTGGAGCGGCCGTTGCGGAAGCCGCGAATGGCCTCGATGCCATAGAGGTTCTCGCCCAGGCCGTAGCGGATGGTGTGGGGTGAGGTCCAGAAGCACGCATCGAGTGTGGCGACGTCGTTGGTCACCAGGGCTTGCTCGTAACGCATGAAGGCCTCGCGGACTTCGGCGACGATGTCGGGGATGTTGAGTTCCATTAGACAAAATCCGGTGCGACGGGGGCAGAGCAGAGGCCGAGGCGTTCGAGTTCGGCGGCAGCGCGAAAGAGCGTCGCTTCGGCCCAGGGCGCGCCGATGAGTTGGACGCCAATCGGGAGTTTGCCGTGCTGGTTCTGGAGGGGCAAGGCGAT
The DNA here is from genome assembly GCA_903823665.1 of uncultured Rhodospirillales bacterium. GTDB lineage: Bacteria > Pseudomonadota > Alphaproteobacteria > Acetobacterales > Acetobacteraceae > CAIQQQ01. Next base: position 35,853 of record CAIJTR010000175.1, on the reverse strand, counting down.
GACGGGCAGTCCGATGGCGGAGATTGGCTGGGTGTAGACGCCGAAGCTGGCGCGCAATGGGACGGATTTGCCGTCAGCCTCCAGCATCGCCTGTCCGATGGGCATGGCGGGTGCCGGAGTGGCGGGGGCGATGAGGATGTCCCAATGGTGGAAGAGTTCCAGCACCTCGGCGCGATACTGGCTGCGGACGCGCTGGGCGTGGAGCAGCCACTGGGCGGGAATGAGGGCTCCGGCGAGGAGGCGGTCGCGGGTGAGGGGTTCGAAATCATCGGACCGGGTGCGCAGATCGGCGAGGTGCTGGTTGGCACCTTCAGATGCGGTGATGAGGAAGGCGGCGGCTCTCCCGGCAGCGGCGTTGGCGATCTCGACGGTATCACGCACGCCGAGGGCGCGGCTGACGGCATCGGCGGCGGCCTGGGCGCAGTCCATGCCGTGGCGCTCGAAATGGCCACCTAGGCGGGCGATGCGCAGGCCGCTGGTTCCGTGGTCGAGCAGTCCGATGACGGTGTCGAGACCGCGCCAACTTTGGGCGGGATCAGACAGGTCTTCGCCCTGCATGGCCTGATAGGCCAGGGCGAGGTCAGCGACGCTGCGGGCGAAGGGGCCGACATGGTCGAGGCTGGGGACGAACATGCCGCAGCCGCCACGGGACAGACGGCCATATGTCGGCTTCAGGCCCCAGATGCCGCACAGGCTGGCGGGGACGCGGATGGAGCCATTGGTGTCGGTCCCGATGGAGAGGGGCACGAGGCCCGAGGCGACGGAGGCACCGGATCCGCCGGAGGAGCCGCCGGCCACGCGGGTCAGGTCGTGCGGGTTGTGGCAGGGGCCGTAATGGGTGTTCTCGGTGGTGAAGCCGTAGGCGTATTCGTCCATGTTGAGCGTGCCGACGCAGATGGCTCCGGCACGCTCAAGGCCTGCGACGGCGAAGGCATCGGCGGTGGCGGCGGGTTTGGTGCGCTCGATGATGCTGCCGCAAAGCGTGGTGAGGCCTTCAACGTCGAAGATATTCTTGGCGGCGAAGGGCACCCCGGCGAGCGGGCCTTTGATGGCACCGGCATCCACGGCGGCGGCTTTGGCCAAGGCGCGTTCGGCGATGGTGGCGGTGAAGGCGTTGACCGCGTTGTTGTGGGTGGCGATGCGGTCGAGCGAGGCCTGCACGGCTTGGGTTGCGGTGATCTCGTGATGGGCGATACGGGTGGCGAGTTCGGTCGCGGTGAGAAGATGGAGGCTCATGCGACGAATACCGGGGCGGGTTCTGCCTTGGGTGCCACGTTCATCGAGAGGGCCGGGGCTCCGACGGTCATCACGAGGCTAAAGGCCTCGGCGATTTCGGCAAGGCGGGCGGGGGGCAGGTCGATGCCGACGGAGGGGGCTGTGGCTGTGACATAGGCGAGGGCGTTGAAGTTTTTGGTGTCGATCATCGGTGCGGCTCCTACGCGAAGGCCGAGGCGTCAAACCCGTTCGGCAGGTTGCCAGTGGGTTTGATGAGATCGTAGGGGCCGCGTGGCAGGAAGCGGCCTGAGCCGGGTTCAGCCTGGACCTTGCCGTCCTGCATCGCCACTTCGCCGCGGCGGATGGTGGTGACGGGCCAGCCGGTGACTTCTTGGCCCTCGTAAGGCGTGTAGTCAATGGCTTGCTGCATATGGGCGTTGGTCAGCGTGGTTTTGCGGGTGGGGTCCCAGATCACCAGATCAGCGTCGTAGCCGGGAGCAATGGCTCCCTTGCCTTCGAGGCCGAACAGCTTGGCGGGGTTGCCGGCGATGAGGCGGGCGAAGAGTGGGAGGTCGATGCGGCCCTTGGCCACGCCCTCGCTGAAGATGATCGGCAGGCGGGCGGCAAGGCCGGGGACGCCGTTGGGGATGTCGCGGAAATTGGCGTCGGCACCGTTCACCTTCTTGCCGCGGGTGCCGTCATAGCACCAGCCGGAATGGTCGGAGCTGATGACGTCCAGCGTCCCGCGGCGGATGTCGTCCCAAAGTGCTTCCTGCGAGGCGGTGTCACGCGGGGCGGGGGAGCACATGAATTTGGCCCCCTCGAAGCCCGGGCGGTCCATGTGGTCGGCGGTGAGGGTGAAGTATTGCGGGCAGGTTTCGCCCCAGACCTTGAGGCCACGGTGGCGGGCGGCGGCGATTTCGGCGGCCACCTCGCTGCAAGAGACGTGGAAGATCTGGATGGGTTGATCGACGAGTTCGGCCAGCGCGATGGCGCGATGGGTGGCCTCGCGCTCGATCATGCGGGGGCGGGACCAGGCATGGTATTTCGGGGCGGTGCGTCCGGAGGCGAGCAGGGCCTCGGTCATCCAGCCGATAGCCTCGTAATTCTCGCAATGGACGGTGACGAACGCACCGGCACGGCGAGCGGCGGCGAGGACGCGGAGATAGGCGCGGTCATCGAGTGACAGCGCATCATAGGTGAGGAAGACCTTCAGGCTGCGCACGCCCTGGGCCACGATTTGCGGGATTTGCTCCCAGATCACCGCGTCAGACGCATCGGTGATGATCTGATGGAAGCTGTAATCGACCATCGCGGATTTCGCCCGGCGATGGTACTCGGCCAAAGGCTCCAAAATGCCCTTGCCTTTGAACTGGGTGGAGAAAGTGACGACGGAGGTGGTGCCGCCGACGAGGCAGGAGGTGGAGCCGGTGGTCCAGCTTTCCTCATCCGCCCCGCCGCCTTCCTGCAACTGCTCGATATGGCAATGCGTGTCCACGCCGCCGGGGAGGACGAGCATGCCTTGGGCGTCGATGGTGCGGGTGCCGGTGAGGTTCAGCCCGATGGCCGAGATTTTGCCGCCGGAGACGCCGATATCGGCGTTAAAGACTTCGCTGTTGGTGACCACTTGGCCACCACGCACCACCAGATCGTATTCGCTCATCTCAGCCCCGCATCGTTGCAGCGCAACAGTGGAACGCGCGGGCTTTGGAGGCAACCGGGGCTAGGCGTGCAGCAGCGCCTTCAGCTTCAGCACCGCCGAATCGGGTGTGGTGAGAACCGGCAGTCCGGTGGCTGCGGCCACGGCATCGGCGGCGCGGGCGAGGCTGAACTGGGCGAGTGCTATGGCGTCACAGCCGTGCAGCGATTTGGCGGTTTCGGCGGCGAGACGGTCATGGGTGGTACCGTCCCCGGCGTCGAGTGCAGCCAGAGCGCCCTCGATCAGCGCTGTTTGCACGGGGCGGCCGAATTCCGGTGGCATGGTGGCCAGCGTCGGGCCGAAGGTCGCGAGCACGCCTATGCGTTGGTAGGGCTGGGCTGCTTCGATCATCGCCTCGTTCGGCTTGAGTACCGGCATTGGGGCCAATTCTTTTGCGCATGCCTCGATGCAAGGGCCGAAGGCGGAGCATGTGAACAGGATGCCGTCGGCCCCGGTGGCGTGGGCGTAACGTGCCAAAGTGAGGAAGCGCGTGGTCATGCTCTCAAGCGACGCGCCGGCGGCGAGATCGGCGGAGAGGCTGTCATCGAGCAGATTGGCGAGCTTTGCCTCCGGCCAATGCCGGGCAAACGACGCCATGATCGGATCGATGGACAGCCGCAGCGCATGGATGAGGGCGATTCGCATGGAAGGCTCCTAGTGGCAGCGGTACAACGGCTCGGGAAAATCGCTACAGCCTTCGAAGATGATCTCATTCTCGCCGCGCCGCACGACGTGTAGTGAATTTGGGTCGGCACAACCGAATCCCGGCTCCGGTCTGGTGGCTGGCGCGCCAAACAGCCCACTCGAAATATCCGCACCTGGATTCGGGATGAACCTGAAATCCGTGCCGTTCGCCGTTGTGCGCACGGTTTCGATGACACGTTGATGATATATCGCATCTATTATCGTGGCCCGCAGCACGAGATCTTTGGTGAAGATCACCACCGGCTGCGCCAGACATGCCTGTGCGGTCAGGTTTGATGGGACCGGGAAAAGTCCGCCTGTCCAACTGCCATAAAGCGAGGCATGCGGCGTGGCCGCAGATGACGGCTGCGCTTGCGCGTCAAGCCCCGCAATCGGGCTGGCCATTGCTGAAATGATCAGGCTAAGAAGCAACCGGCGCATGCAACCCTCGGCGTGGATGGTGCTCCAGCATACGCGCGCAGGCTGACAAGGGAACCCATCTATGCTGCGAAGCCTCTACAACCGTATCTTGGGGCTCGCCGCCTCGCCATACGCGTTCACTTGGCTTGCAACGATTGCATTCGCCGAGAGCAGCTTCTTCCCGGTTCCACCTGACGCATTGCTGGTGCCGATGGCCATCGCGAAGCCGGAGCGCGCATACTTCTATGCATTGGTCTGCACCATCTCCAGCGTGTTGGGTGGTATGCTGGGTTATTTTTTTGGCTACGCGTTGTTCGACTACGTGGCCCTGCCGATCCTCCAACTTTATCACTACGAGAGCGCGTTTGAGGAATTCCGCAACCGGTTTGCCGAGAACGGCGTTTATATCATCCTGATCAAAGGCTTGACTCCGATACCGTTCAAGATCGTCACGATTGCAGCCGGGATTTCTGCCATGAGCTTCCCGCTGTTCGTCGGGGCCTGTGTCATAACCCGTGGCGGTCGATTCTTTCTCGAGGCGCTGTTGATCCGTCAATTTGGAGCATCGGTGCAGGATTTCATCGAGCGTCGTCTGACATTGGTGACTTCGGTGTTCGCGATCTGCCTGGTAGGTGGCTTCCTGCTGCTTAAATATATCTGACACGGCGTAAGCCGAGCATTCGCGCGACATTATCTGTCGTGAAACCGCATCGAGATGTGTGTTTTATGACCTGCCCATCTTGCAATCGTTAAAATCTGCGTCAATACACTCCTCGCTAGGGCTGCCCGCGTCGCGTTCATGCGCGCCGGCTGGCTTGGGCACACGAGCGGAGCAAACATCCGCGCTACGGGGGGATAACCATCATGGCGGCCGATCTGGTCAGCCGGGTCAAAACTGATCCGAACTTCATCGAGCTTGAGGCCAAGCGCGGCGCATTTGGCTGGACCATCGCAATATCCATGGTCGTGATCTATTTCGCGTTCATCTTTATGGTGGCGTTCTTCAAGGACGCATTGTCGGTGCAGGTTTATGGCGTGATCACGCTGGCTTTTCCGTTGGGCATCCTCGTGCTGTTCTCCGCCTTCGTGCTGGTTGGCATCTATGTGGTGCGCGCCAATGGCGAGTTTGACGATTTGACCAAGAAAATTGTGGAGAAGGCGCGATGAGAAGCTTACTTGCCGTCATTGCGACGTTGTTTCTTACGGTCGGCCCGGCGTTTGCCGAGGGCGAGGGCATCGCTGCAACCACGAAACAGACAACGAACCCTATCGCCATCAGCATGTTCGTGGCGTTCGTGGTCATTACCCTGATCATCACCTATTGGGCTGCCACGCGCACCCGTTCGGCGAGCGACTTCTACACGGCCGGCGGCGGAATCTCCGGCTTTCAAAACGGCTTGGCTATCGCTGGTGACTATATGTCGGCGGCCTCGTTTCTGGGCATTTCTGCGCTGGTGGCAACCAACGGCTTCGACGGTCTGATCTATTCCATCGGCTTCCTCGTTGGCTGGCCGATCCTGGTCTCGCTGATGGCCGAGCGACTTCGCAATCTCGGCCGATTCACTTTTGCCGACGTGATCAGCTACCGCTTCGCGCAAACCCCACTGCGCCTGCTCGCCGCCTGCGGCACGCTGGTTGTGGTGGCATTCTATCTGATTGCGCAGATGGTCGGCGCTGGCCAGTTGATTAAACTGCTGTTCGGCATCGACTACATCTATGCCGAGATCATCGTGGGCGTACTGATGATCTGCTACGTGATGTTCGGCGGCATGTTGGCGACAACTTGGGTGCAGATCATCAAGGCCTGCTTACTGCTCTCCGGCGCGTCGCTGATGTGCTTGCTGGTGTTGATCCACTTCAACTTCGACATTCTGGGCTTCTTCACCGAAGCTGTGCGGGTGAGCCCGAAGCATCAGGCAGTGATGAACCCAGGTGGGTTCGTAGCCAATCCTGTGGAGACAATCTCGCTTGGTATTGCGCTGATGTTCGGCACGGCCGGCCTGCCGCATATTCTGATGCGCTTCTTCACCGTGTCGAACGCCAAAGAGGCCCGTAAGTCGATCTTCTATGCCACGGGGTTCGTTGGCTACTTCTACATCCTCACCTTCATCATCGGCTTTGGCGCGATCACTCTAGTCTACACCAACCCGGACTATCTGGATCCGGTCACGAAGGCGCTGAAGGGTGGAGCCAACATGCCGGCCATCTGGCTGGCCGATGCGGTCGGCGGCAGCTATCTGCAGGGCTTTATTGCGGCTGTGGCGTTTGCGACCATTCTCGCCGTGGTGTCTGGTCTGACGCTGGCTGGTGCGTCTGCGATCAGCCATGACATCTATGCCTCGGTGCTACGCCACGGCAATGTAGACCAGAAGACCGAGATGCAGGTGTCGAAAGTGACCACGTTGTTTATCGGTGCTGCTGCTATCGGGCTGGGAATTGCCTTTGAGACGCAGAACGTGGCGTTCATGGTCGGCTTGGCGTTCGCCATCGCCGCCAGCTCGAACTTTCCAATCCTGCTACTCTCGGTGATCTGGCCGAAGCTTACGACCCGTGGTGCGACCATCGGTGGCTTCGTGGGACTGCTCACGGCGCTGACGCTGACCATCCTCAGCCCTGCGGTGTGGGTGGTGGTGCTGGGTAATAAGGCCCCTGTCTGGCCCTATTCCAACCCGGCGCTGTTCTCGATGCCGCTGGCGTTCGTGTGCTGCTGGTTCTTCTCCATTACCGACAGTAGCAAGCGCGGTGTGATCGATCTTGATGGGTTCGATGCACAGTATGTTCGGTCGCAGACCGGCATTGGTGCAGCTGGAGCTAGTGGTCACTAAGCGGCTCTTTCTTGCCTGATGAAAAGGCGTCTGACGCTGTGTCAGACGCCTTTTTCATGTGCTTTCCAAAACGTAATGCGGTGCCACGACGTTGCCATGATCCCGCCACGGCGGAGCCTCGGCCATCCAGCCATTCTCTCCTTGCCGGCGATGACGTCGGCATAACGGAGCAGAAGCCAATGTCCATCGCCTCGAAGATCGTTCTGTCCGCCGTCCTGCTCAGCCTCAGCCTGCCAGCCCTGGCGCAGGGCACCAGTGCCGTCACGACCGTGGCACCCAAGGCCAAGCACACGATGATCCACAAAGCCGCCAGCACCACGACGACACCGGTTGAGGCCACGAAGGCCGTCACCGGCAAGACCGTCGCGGGCAAGGCTGAAGAGGCCAAGCCGCTGACCGGCACCGTAAAGCCGGCTGATGGCGCGTCGATCGCTGCCAAGCCGCTGGACGGCAAAGTCGACGCCATGAAGCCTGCTGTTGTCACCGGAAATGTGGCCAAGCCGGTGGCACCGAGCAGCGCCCCCGTGGTGAAGACCAACTGAGCCGCTGACGCGTCGGTGATGAACGGGCGTCTGGCCGGTGGTCAGACGCCTTTTCACATGGTTTGTCTCGATTGTGCCACAAACATGCCGCACCGATGCCGCGTCCTTCGCTGTATTGTTGTAAAACCGGCGAACAAGCCGGATCACCGGAGAAGCCCGCATGTCCATCTCATCCAAATTCGTTTTCTCCGCCCTGCTGATCGGCACCGCGTTCCCCGCCATGGCGCAGGGCCTGCCGTCGCTGGGTGGCAGCAGCACGCCGAGCCTGAACTCAATCATCAATCCCAGCCCAACCGACAAGTTGAAGGCTGAAATCGCCACCGGCCAGAAGCCTTCCACCGACACCATCACCGGGGCGGCAAAGGAGCAGCTGACTGGCCAGAAGCCGGCCCAGCCGAGCCTGACGCAGTCTTTGACCGGTGCGACCAGCAAGCCGGCCGCACAGACCTCCACACCTACCTCGTCTCTGACCTCCGGAGCCGCCTCGCTGCTCAAGCCGTGATGGCCTGACGACTTCCAGTCCTGTGCGCCTCGCGGTCCAGCCCTATATATGACAGGGCTGGACGGCGGGGCGCGCCCCGTGGCATCCGGTTGCGTTCGGACACGGTGAGGATTGATGATGGACAGCCTGCCCCCCAGCACTGAACTCGGTTTCGGTGCCAGCTTCGCAAAACTCGCCACCCGTGAGGGGCTGGTTGAGCTTGACGCGCTGTTTCTGGGGCAGTTGCAGGATAGCGATCCTGCGTTGCTCGACCGTCTGCTCGCAGCACGCGCAGAGCCTGAGGGGCTGGATGTCAAGGGCGAGGGCGAACTCGTTGTCTCCCTCGGCGCACCATTGGGCGGGTTTCTGGCCGAGTTGTTTGGCGTGGCAGAGGCGGTGGGTCTGGTTTTCGCAGAAACGGCAGCACTTGACGCGGTTCACGCCTGCAAGCGCCTGTTCGTGCAGCGTCAGGCGGTGAAGAAATACGCCGATGTCAGCGGCTTGAACGGCACCGCCTTGCGGGTCGAGCTGGAGAGGCTGATCGGCGCTCCTTTGACCGAAATGGGGTTTGCCAATGCTGTGGCCGGTTGGGAGCAGGCCGGCAATGCCGAGGCGCTCGACCTCGCCATGCGCTACGCCGCCTGGGCCACGATCTCGCCGGAGGGCCGCGCGCATCATAAGGGCGGCACGCTATTTCGGGTGCCGCGCAAAATCGACTTCGCCAATCTCGTCCACATGGAGACCATCGAGCGCGACGGCGTGCTGATGAAGCGCCTTCCGGAGCATGACTGGCGGCAGCGTGACGGCTTCGCGCTCACCGATCCCGGCATGAGCAACCAGCAGACGCTGGACCAAATGAATTACTGCATCTGGTGCCACACGCAGTCGAAGGACAGCTGCTCCAAGGGCCTGCGCGACCGCAAGACCGGGGAGTTCCAGAAGAGCCATTTCGGCGTGATGCTGGCCGGCTGCCCGCTCGACGAGAAAATCAGCGAGATGCACACGCTGCGAGCGCAGGGCCATCTGCTGGGGGCGTTCGCTACCATCGCGATCGACAATCCGATGATGGCAGCCACGGGGCACCGCATTTGCAACGATTGTATGAAGGCGTGCGTCTATCAGAAGCAGGAGCCGGTCGACATTCCGCAGGCCGAGACTTCGATTCTGCGCGATGTGCTCGATCTACCTTGGGGGTTTGAGATCTATGCGCTGGTGACGCGCTGGAACCCGCTCAACATCCGTCGCCCGCTGCCGCGTCCTGATACGGGGCGCAAGGTGCTGGTGGTGGGCCTTGGACCTGCCGGCTACACCCTGGCGCATCATCTGATGAATGATGGCCACAGCATCATGGCCGTTGATGGCCTGAAGATCGAACCACTGGGTTTTGACGCCAACGCGCCCGTGCGCGATGCGCAGACGCTGTTTGAGAATCTTGATGACCGCGTGCTGGCCGGGTTCGGCGGCGTGGCGGAATACGGCATCACGGTGCGATGGAACAAAAACTACCTCAAGCTGGTGCGGCTGCTGCTTGAGCGCCGGCAGCAATTTGCGATGGCCGGCGGCGTGCGCTTTGGCGGCGGCGGCACGCTGTCCATCGATGATGCGTGGGGTATGGGTTTCGACCACATCGCCCTTTGCATGGGCGCGGGTCGTCCAACTGTCATCGACATGCCCGGCGGCCTTGCCCGCGGCGTGCGTCAGGCGAGCGACTTCCTGATGGGCTTGCAGTTGACCGGTGCGGCCAAAATGAGCTCGGTGGCCAATCTGCAGCTGCGCCTGCCAGTCGTCGTGATCGGCGGCGGTCTGACCGCGGTGGATACGGCAACCGAAAGCCTCGCCTATTACGTGCGTCAGGTGGAGAAGTTTGCTTGGCGCTACCGCACGCTGGTGGCCGAGCGTGGTGAGGCAGCGGTGCGCGCGCGCTGGAGCGAGGAAGAGGCCGAAATCTCCGCTGAGTTCCTGGCCCATGCCGACGCCATCCGCGACGAACGCATCGCTGCCGCGAAGCTGGGCCGTGAGCCCCGTCTGGTGCAGTTGCTCGACAGTTGGGGCGGGGCGACGGTGGCCTACCGCCGCACACTGAACGAAGCGCCGAGTTACACGCTGAACCACGAGGAAGTGGAAAAAGCGATGGAGGAGGGCGTTCGCTTCGCCGAGGGCCTCTCACCCGTCGAAGTGATGATGGACCGTTTCGGCCATGCCAGTGCGCTGCGGTGCAGCCGTGCTGATAAAAGCGAGGCAACGCTGCCCGCGCGCGCCGTGCTGGTTGCTGCTGGCACCCAGCCGAATACCGTGCTGGCGCGTGAGGATGGCCGCATTAAACTCGATGGCCGTTATTTCCAGGCTGTTGACGCGCAGGGCCAGCCGGTCACGCCGGAACGCTCGATGAGCAAGCCTGCCGAGGCGCAGGTGCTGATGCATCGCGCGGAGAATGGCCGCTTCCTGAGCTTCTTCGGCGACTTGCACCCCAGCTTCTTCGGCAACGTGGTGAAAGCCATGGGCTCGGCCAAGCGCGGCTATCCCGTTGTGTCCGCCCAGTTGGCAACCATGGATGCGACCCAGGTCAGTGGCGCTGAAGTTCTTGCCCACGCCAAGGGCGACCTTTCTGCCACCGTTCACGCTGTTACGAGACTGACGCCCACAATCATTGAGATCGTGCTGCACGCGCCCGCCGCCGCCCGCTCGTTCCAGCCGGGGCAGTTCTACCGGTTGCAGAATTACGAAATGCTCGCCCCCCGTTTGGCGGAAGCACATGGCGTGACGTCACTCGCCATGGAGGGACTGGCCATGACCGGTGCCTGGACTGACCCTGCGAAGGGCCTCGTCTCAGTGATCGCACTGGAGATGGGCGGCAGCTCGGACCTTTGCGCTATGCTGAAGATCGGTGAGCCCGTCGTGCTGATGGGTCCGACTGGCACGCCCACAGAAATCCACGCCAACACGACGGTGGCACTCGTCGGCGGCGGACTCGGCAACGCGGTGCTGTTCAGCATCGGTGCAGCCACGCGGGCGGCGGGCTCCAAGGTGATCTACTTCGCCGGCTACAAGGCATTGCGCGACCGCTACAAGGTGGAAGAAATCGAGCGCGCCGCCGACGTCATCGTCTGGTGCTCAGACGAAGCGCCCGGCTTCCCGGCCACTCGCCCGCAGGACCGGACGTTCGTCGGCAACATCGTGCAGGCAATGGCCGCCTACGGCTCGGGCCAGTTGGGCGCGCAGGCGGTGCCGCTTGCCGATGCGGCACATATGATCGTGATCGGCTCGGACCGCATGATGCAGGCGGTGGGTGCCGCGCGGCACGGTTTGTTGAAGCCGTATCTGCTGGAAGGTCATTCCGCCATCGGCTCCATCAACTCGCCCATGCAGTGCATGATGAAGGAAGTCTGCGCCCAGTGCCTACAGCCGCAGATTGACCCGGTGACCGGCGTGCGCTCGGTGGTGTTCAGCTGCTTCAACCAGGATCAGGCGCTGGACCGCGTTGATTTCCCGGCTCTGAACGAGCGGCTGCGGCAGAACGGACTGGCCGAGAAAGTAACGGCCTTGTGGATCGACCGCGCGATGCGCAAGCTGGAGGCTAGACCGGCAATCGCAGCGGAGTAACGCTATGGCATTTGCAGCAGGCCCCGAGAAGCAGACCGGCAAGCTCGTCGTTCGCAATATCGGCCTGCTGCTGACCGGCAAACTTGAAGCGCCAATCCTCGATGCAGACACGCTTGTTATCGAGGGCGGTCGCATCACGGCCGTCGGCAAGTTGGCGGATTGCGACACCGGTCACGCCACACAAATTATCGACGCGCATGGCTGTGCCGTCACACCCGGCCTGATCGACAGCCATGTGCATCCCGTTCTCGGCGATTGGACGCCGCGGCAGAACCAGTTCGGCTGGGTTGAAAGCTCGCTCAATGGTGGGGTCACGACCATGATCTCCGCCGGCGAGGCGCATTGGCCCGGCCGCCCGCGCGACATCATCGGCCTCAAGGCACTCGCCATCACCGCACAACGCAGCTTCGCCAATTTTCGCCCGGCCGGTGTGAAGCTGCTGGCGGGTGCGCCGTTGATCGAGCGCGGCATGGTCGAGTCGGACTTTGCCGAACTCGCGGCAGGCGGCGTGACGCTGCTTGGCGAGGTTGGGCTCGGCACGGTCAAGGCTGGGTATGAGGCCAAGGAGATGGTCGCCTGGGCGCGCAAATACGGCATCCAGAGCACCATCCACACTGGCGGTCCTTCAGTTCCCGGCAGCGGGTATATCGACGCCGACACCGTGCTCGAAGCCGATGCCGACATCATCGGCCACATCAATGGCGGCCACACGGCGCTGCCGCTCTCGCAAATCCGCTGCCTGTGCGAGGGCTGCGGGCGGGGCATCGAGATCGTCCACAACGGCAATGAACTCGCTGGCTTGGCGGCACTGCGATTCGCCAAGGAACTTGGCCAGCTCGAACGCGTCATCCTTGGCACCGACAGCCCTGCCGGCTCCGGCGTGCAGCCACTCGGCATCCTGCGCATGATCGCGTTGCTGTCCTCGGTGGGGGACACACCAGCCGAGACAATGATCGCCTGCGCCACCGGCAACACGGCCCGCATGCGCAAGCTCGATTGCGGGATCATCGAACCTGGCCGCGCTGCTGACCTCGTGTTTATGGACCGCGCCCAGCACTCCGCTGGGACCGATATTCTCGACAGCATTCAGAAGGGCGACCTGCCCGGCATCGGCATGGTGGTGATTGACGGGATTGTGCGCTGTGGCCGCAGCCGCAACACCCCGCCTGCAGATCGGGTCCCGGAATTGGTTTAAGCAGCCCCTGATTGCGGATGAACAACACCGGATTTAGGCTCTCCACCAAGGCCAGGATTTCATCGGCCCGCGAGGAGGTAGCATGACCATCACCATCACGCCGGTTGATCCGGTATCTCGTCCCGATTTTGTAGGCCGCGTTGAGGGCGTTGATCTCTGCCAGCCGCTCCCCGCAAACGATGTGGCGGCCATCGAGGCGGGGATGGACCGTTTCGCTGTGCTGGTCTTTCATGATCAGCGGATCGACGACGCGCAGCAGGTCGCGTTCGCAAGCAACTTTGGAACGCTGGAGCGGGCAACGGGCGACTTGGCACAAGGGGCCGATCGAAGGCTCTCAATAGATCTGGCAGATATCTCCAATCTCAACCGTGACGGCACGGTGATGGCCCGCGATGACCGTAAGCGGTTGTTTGGGCTCGGCAATATGCTTTGGCATTCCGACAGCTCGTTCAAAGCCACCCCCGCGAAATACTCCATGCTGTCGGCCCGCATCCTGCCGCAGCGTGATGGCAACACCGAGTTCGCCGACATGCGTGCCGCCTATGATGCACTCGATGATGAGGAGCGTGCACAGCTGGAAGGGCTGGTGTGTGAGCACACGCAAATCACCTCACGCGGCTTGCTGGGCTTCACCGATTTCACCCCAGATGAGTTCATCCGCTTCGCCCCGGTCCGGCAGACGCTCGTGCGCACCCATCCAGTCACCGGCCGGAAATCGCTGTTTCTATCGTCCCACGCAGGTGCCATCGAAGGCTACCCGGTGCCGGAGGCGCGGGCGCTGCTGCGCGACCTCACCGAACGCGCCACCCAGCGTGAGTTTGTCTACAAGCACGTCTGGCGCACACATGACCTCGTGATCTGGGACAACCGCACCACCCTGCACCGCGCCCGCCGCTACGACCCCACCGAAATCCGCGACATGCGCCGGACGACGCTGGAGAGTGATGGGCCAACGGTGATGTGAACCGGGCCGGGCCTACACCAAATTCGAAGGCCGTCTTCCCGCCAGCACCGCATCAATCCCATCCAGCGCCAAATGCCCCATCGCGTCGCGCGTTTCGGTGGTCGCACTGCCGAGATGCGGTAGCAGAACCGCGTTTTCCAGCGTGAGATATTCAGGATTTAGCGCAGGCTCTCCCTCGAACACATCGAGCCCAGCAAACGCCACATGCCCTGACCGCAGCGCCGCAATCAGCGCCGTATCATCCACCAACGTGCCGCGAGCGGCATTGGTGACGATGGCACCTTGCGGCAACTTGGCGATGCGTTCGGCGTTCAGCCAATGCCGGGTCGCCGCACCGCCGGGAGCATTCAGCGCCAGCACCTGGCTCATTGCAAGAAAACTATCATCGTTGTCGTGATAGACTGCCCCCTGCTCCAACTCCGGCGAGAGCCTGCTGCGATTGCGGTAATGCACCTCCATCGCAAAGCCACGCGCCATGCGGGCGAGGCTCTGGCCGATGCGGCCCATGCCGAAAATGCCCAATCGCTTGCCGCTGACCTGGGTTCCCATCAGTTGCGTGGGGGCCCAGCCGGACCATTTCTTGGCACGAACGATGCGCTCGCCTTCACCGGCCCGCCGGGCGGCGGCGAGGATGAGCAGCATCGACAACTCGGCGGTGGCCTCGGTCAGCACATCCGGCGTATTGCAGACGGGAATGCCGCGCGCGGCAGCGGCAGGCAGGTCGATATGGTCGGTGCCGACGCTGAAGGTGGAGATCACCTTCACGCTCGAAGGCAGGGCCGCAATCGTGGCCGCGTCCAGACGATCAGACGTGCAGCACAAAATCGCATCCATCCCAGCGGAAGCAGCGAGAATGCCCGCTGGCGTGGTCGGTGTGTCATCAGCATTCAGCGTGGCGTGGTAGTCACGTGCGGCCCGCGCCTCGACGGAGGCGGGCAGGCGGCGAGTGACGAGAAGGGTAGGTTTGGTCAAAGTCTCAGCTCCACAACGGGTCGATGGCGGGCTTGCCGGCGAGAACCGCTTGAATATTGTCGATGGCGCGGAACCCCATCGCCCGGCGCGTCTCATGCGTGGCCGAGCCCATGTGTGGAGTGAGGAACACGTTCGGCAATTCCGCGAAGCGCAGGTCGTACGAGGGCTCATTGTGGAACACGTCCAGCCCCGCCGCAGCAAGCTGGCCGGATTTCAGAGCTTCGATCAACGCATTCTCATCGACCAGCGCCCCGCGCGCCGCATTCACGAACACCGCCCCTTTCGGCAGCAAGGAAAGCGTCTGCGCGTTGATGATCGCCATCGTCTCAGGACCGGACGGCGCGTGCAGCGACAGAAAATCGCAATGCGGCAGCATGTCCTCAAAACGGGCGAACCATTGCGCGCCCAACTCAAGTTCCGGCGGCAGGCGCGTGCGATTGCAATAGACGATCTTCATGCCAAAGCCACGCGCGCGGGCTGCCATCGCCCGACCGATGCCGCCCAAGCCCAGAATGCCGAGCGTTTTGCCCCAGGCGCGAATGCCCAGCATCTCGCCCATGCCCATTCCTTTGCGCCAACCATTGCGCATCACCGCCTCATACTCATGACCACGGCGGCAGGCATTCAGCAGCAGCATGAAGGCGAGGTCGGCGGTGCATTCGTTCAGCACCTCCGGCGTGTTTGTCACCGGCAAACCGCGCGCACGCGCAGCCGCAAGATCGACGTGATCGAAACCAACCGAGCAGGTGGCTGCAATCTTCACGTGCGCAGGCAACGCTGCAATGACGTCCGCATTGAGCTTAAGATGTGAAGTGAACAGCAGCGCGTCGGCGCGCGTCTGCGTCACCAGCCGCAGCATCGTCTCGGCGTCGATATCCTCGCCCCCCGGCACCGGACAGTCGAATTCTGCAGCAATTCGGTTGCCAACAGCAGAAGGCATCTGGCGGCTGACGATCAGGCGCGGTTTCATGGCAGTCTCCGGAATTTCTACCATGATGGCCGTGAGTTGGCCGTGGAGCAATGTATGAGCGTTCGACTGGCGGTTGATATTGGCGGCACTTTCACCGACCTGGCATTGGAGGCGAACGGGGCGAGGCACACCACCAAGGTGCTCACCACACCCGCAGCGCCGGAGCAGGGGGTGATGACCGGCGTGCGCGCCATCCTCGAGCAGGCGGGGCTCGCGGCGTCGGACATCGAAATTCTTATCCACGGCACAACGCTTGCCACCAACGCGGTGATTGAGCGCAAGGGGGCCAAGACGGCGTTGATCACCACGCAGGGGTTTCGCGATGTCCTGGCGATGGGCAATGAGAGCCGCTACGACCAATATGATCTGAACATCGTCCTGCCCGAGCCGCTGGTGCCGCGCCATTTGCGCCTCACGGTGCCGGAGCGTTTGGACAATGAGGGCAAAATCCTGCTGCCGCTCGATGAAGCCGCCGTCCGTGCACTGGTGCCAGTGCTGCAACGGGAGGCGGTGGAGAGTGTCGCCGTCGGCTTCCTGCACGGCTTCGTCAATCCCACGCATGAACGCCGGGTGCGAGACATCCTCGCTGAAATGATGCCGGAGATGCCGGTGTCCTTGGCCAGCGACGTATCGCCGGAAATGCGGGAATGGGAACGCTTCTCAACCACCGCAGCCAACGCCTACGTGCAGCCACTTATGGCGAGCTATCTGCGCAGACTGGAAGCCGATCTGCGCGGCATCGGCATGACAGCACCCATCTTCATGATGCTGTCCGGCGGCGGGTTGACCACCATCGAGACCGCGTGCCGCTTTCCAATCCGCCTCGTGGAATCAGGTCCCGCCGGTGGTGCCATTTTCTCGGCCACCATCGCGAGGGCCTGCGGGCTGAACCGCGTGCTGTCGTTCGACATGGGCGGCACCACCGCCAAAATCTGCCTGATCGATGATTTCCAGCCACAAACATCGCGCACATTTGAAGTCGCGCGCGTCGGGCGGTTTCGCAAAGGCTCCGGACTGCCGTTGCGCATTCCGGTGATCGAGATGGTCGAAATCGGCGCCGGTGGCGGCTCCATCGCGCATGTCGATAGCCTCGGGCGAATTGGTGTTGGGCCGGAATCAGCCGGTGCCGATCCGGGGCCTGCCTGTTATGGGCGCGGCGGCCTTCATCCGGCGGT
Source organism: uncultured Rhodospirillales bacterium (assembly GCA_903823665.1). Taxonomy (GTDB): domain Bacteria; phylum Pseudomonadota; class Alphaproteobacteria; order Acetobacterales; family Acetobacteraceae; genus CAIQQQ01. Next base: position 19,111 of record CAIJTR010000175.1, on the reverse strand, counting down.
GACGGATGCCAATCTGGCGTTGGGACGTTACGATCCAGAGCGATTTGCGGGTGGCGCCATGAAGCTCCACGCAGAGCCAGCACTTGCCGCGCTCAAGCATGATGTCGGCGAAAAGCTCAACCTTTCCGCCGAACTCGCGGGCCTCGGCGTGGTCGAGATGGTCGATGAAAACATGGCCAACGCGGCCCGTGTTCACGCCATCGAATCTGGCAAAACCTATGATGGCCGCACCATGATCGCATTCGGCGGCGGCGGGCCGGTGCATGGCGGCAGGGTCGCTGAGAAGATCGGCATTGATCGTGTGTTGGTGCCATCCGGTGCCGGTGTCGGCTCCGCCATCGGGTTCCTACGCGCCCCCGTCGGCTACGAGGTTGTGCGCAGTCTCTATCAGCGCTTCTCCACATTCGACGTCGCCGCGGTGAACGCATTGCTCGACGACATGGTGGCAGAGGCCAGCACCGTTGTGGCCGCAGGCAGCTTCGGCGCGCCCACACGCCAAAGCAGGATCGCGTTCATGCGCTATGTCGGGCAGGGGCATGAGATCGCGGTGACACTTCCCGAGGGGCGTATTCTGCAATCCGACGTAATCGCCATCCGTGCCAGCTACGATCAGGAATATGCGCGTTTCTATGATCGCCCGGTGCCAGGCTCTGATGTCGAAATCATGAGCTATGCCGTGGTGGTGGCGACCATCACGGAACTTGCCGAGACGGCGACCGACGTAGGAAAACCCCACGCAGCCGTACCGGACCGATTCCAAAACGTGCGCGACACCGCCACCGGCGAAGTCTCTGCCTGGGGCATCTACGACCGCATTCGCCTCGCCGCGAATGCCATCGTGCAAGGCCCAGCCATCATCGCCGAGGACGAGACTTCAACCCTGGTTGGCCCCAGCTGGACAGCGCGCATCGAAGAACACGGCTTTATCGAGATGACACGAAAGGCATCGGCATGAGCAACGCAGCACTGGCCGGCATTCAGCGGCAAATCATGTGGAACCGTCTGATCGCGGTGGTCGAGGAACAGGCGCAAACGATGATCCGCACCGCCTTCTCCACCACGGTGCGCGAGGCAGGCGATCTCTCCGCCGGAATCTTCGACCTGCAGGGACGCATGCTCGCGCAGGCAGTGACGGGAACGCCCGGCCACGTGAATTCAATGATGGAGGCTGTCGGCCACTTCCTCGCCAAATTCCCTACCGAGAGCATGAACCCCGGCGATCACTACATCACCAACGATCCGTGGATGGGCACCGGCCATCTGCATGATCTGACGGTCGTAACACCCGCTTTCCGCCGCGGCGCCATCGTCGGCCTGTTCGCCAATACCGCCCACGTCATCGATGTCGGCGGGCTCGGCATGGGTCCGGAGGGGCGGTCGGTGTTCGAGGAAGGCATCTACATCCCCATCGTCAAATGTTTCGATCGCGGCGTGCCGAACGAAACCTTTTTCGACTTCATCCGCTGGGGCTCACGCCTGCCGGTGGAACTCGAAGGCGACGTCTATTCCCTCTGCGCCTGCAATGACGCGGGCGCGAAGCGGCTGGTCGCCATGATGGACGAGTTCAACATGGACAGCATCGACCCGTTGGCCGAGTTCATCTTCGACAGTTCGCTGAGAGCCACACTTACCGAAATCGCCAAACTCCCAGGCGGCACCTACAGCTCTGAGATCAGCTCTGACGGCTATGAGCAAACCGTCACGCTCAAAGCCGCAATGACGGTTCTGCCGGATGCCATCGAGGTGGATTACGCCGGCACCAGCGGCCTGTCCCAGCGCGGCATCAACGTGCCCGCCGCCTACACCCGCGCCTATGCCTGCTTCGGCATCAAGGTGGTGGTGGCACCGGAAATCCCCAACAACTGGGCTAGCCTGCTGCCATTTCGCATGAAGATCCCGGAGGGCTGCATCCTCAACGCCCCGCGCCCCTATCCGGTCGCGGTGCGCCATGTGGTTGGCCAGTTGCTGCCAGATTTGATGATGGGCTGCCTGCATCAAGCGGTGCCGGATCGGGTGACGGCAGAAGGCTCCTCCTGCCTATGGAACCCGCCCTTGCGCGGCGGCGGTGCGGTGAGCGGGCAGGGCACGCCCAACAAGCCGGTGATTGGAGACTTTGAAGTCACCACCTTCAACTCCGGCGGCACCGGCGCACGCATCAGCCGCGATGGGCTGGACGCCACCGCCTTCCCGTCCGGTGTGCGAACGATGCCGGTGGAGGCGACAGAGAACATCGCCCCCGTGGTATTCTGGCGGAAGGAGTTGCGGCCAGACAGCGGCGGGGCAGGGCGGCAACGCGGCGGCTTCGGCCAGATCATGGAGATCGCCGCCAAGGGCGATCTCGAATACGCGGTGAACGCCATCTTCGACCGCGTCGGCCATCCGCCGAAGGGCCGTGATGGCGGTGGCGAAGGTGCTGCCGGTGTGGTGCGACTCGTCTCCGGCCAGACTCTGCGCACAAAGGGATTTCAGGTGATCCCGGACGGTGAGCGCCTGCTGCTCGAACTGCCGGGCGGCGGCGGCCTCGGCGACCCCGCCACACGCGATCCGCACGCCGTGGCGCGTGATGTGCGTGACAGTCTGGTATCACCAGAAAATGCAGCCACCCTCTACAAAGTTTCCGTCGAACCAGATGGCGGACTGGATGCCGCCGCCACCGAATTGCTGAGGAGCCAGTCCCATGCGCTGTGATCTCATTCTACGCGACGCCATCATCATCGACGGCACCGGCGGCCCGCGCTCTCGCGGAGATGTGGCGGTGACCGGGGACCGGATCGTCGGCACCGGTGACCTCGGCGCATGGAGCGGGGAGCGCGAGGTGATCGCCACCGGCAAAGTCGTCAGCCCCGGCTTCATCGACGCCCACACGCATGATGACCGCGCCGTCCTCTGCGGCCCGGCCTGCATGCTGTGCAAAATGTCGCAGGGTGTCACCACCGTTGTTGTCGGCAACTGCGGCATCAGTCTCAGCCCGGTCCGCATGAAATCCCGCCCCATCCCGCCGCTCGATCTGCTCGGCGATGAAAGCTGGTGGACGTTTGACAGCTTCGCCGAATACCGCGAGCGGCTGACCAACGAGCCGTCCCCCGTCAACACGCTGGCACTGATCGGCCACATGTCGCTGCGGGTAGAGGCGATGGGCGGCGACATGCTGCGGCCGGCCACCGACGGCGAGGCGCACAAGATGCAAACCCGTCTGCGTGAGGCGTTGCAGCAGGGCGGTGCCGGATTCTCCACCGGCCTCTATTACCCGCCAAGCCATCAGGCTCCCACGGATGAAGTCATCGCGGTGGCCGAGGCCCTACGCGGCACCGGCAAGCTCTACGTCACTCACATGCGCGATGAGGGTGACGGCGTGATTGCCTCCATTGAGGAAACGCTGAAGATCGGTCGCGATGTCGGCGCACCCGTTGTGATCAGCCACCACAAATGCACCTTCCCGCATAATTTCGGCCGCTCCACAGAAACGCTCGCCCTGATCGAAAAGGCCAGTGCCTCCCAGAAGGTGGATTTTGACGTCTACCCCTACGTGGCCGGCTCCACTGTCTTGATGCCGGACAAGGTGAAGCCAACCGTGCCGACCAAGATCACCTGGTCCATCCCACACCCTGAACTGTCGGGCCGCTGGCTGAAGGACATCGCAGCCGAATGGGGCGTGGACATCATCGAGGCCTCCAAGCGCCTCCTCCCAGCCGGCGCCATCTACTTCCAGATGGACGAGGCCGACGTCCGCCGCATCATGGCGCACCCGCTCAGCATGATCGGCTCCGACGGCCTGCCGCATGACGCCTTCCCGCACCCTCGCCTCTGGGGCGCATTCCCCCGCGTGCTCGGCCATTACGTCCGCGATATCGGCCTGTTCCCACTGGAAATCGCCGTCCATAAAATGACGGGGCGTGTGGCCGATGTGTTCGGTCTCACCGACCGCGGCGTCATCCGCACCGGGGCCATCGCAGATCTCGTGCTGTTCGACCCTGAAACCGTTCGGGACGCCGCCGATTTCGACAATCCCACGCTGCCCGCGGACGGCATCGCCGAGACCTGGGTTGCCGGGCAATCAGCCTACGTCCACGGCCACGGTGCCACCGAGGCGCGGGCAGGGCGGCTGCTCACCAAAGGTGCTTGAAACAATCTTGCGCACAGCAGCCATGCGGGGTTCGATCTGTTCAATGAAAAGGCAGATATGCTGACCTTTTCAGATGAGCATCTCGATCCCCGCCTTCGCAGCCTTCGCCATCGCCGCCTCGTTCACGCCGGGGCCGAACAACATCATGCTGGCCGCAGGATCGTCGCGCTACGGCGCGCGGGCAGTGATGCCGATGCTATGGGGCATTCAATTCGGCTTCTGCGCGATGCTCCTGGCCAGCGGCCTCGGCCTCGCCTGGTCCCTCATGCAAATGCCGCTGCTACAAGCGGTGATGCGATGGGGCGGGGTGATCTGGCTGCTCTGGCTGGCCTGGAAAATCGGCAGTGCCCCACCGAAGGCCGGCATTTCCAGTGCCGATGACAAACCCGCCCTCGACGTGATAGGTGCGGCGTTGTTCCAGCTCATCAACCCAAAGGCCTGGCTCCTCTGTCTCGCCGTCGCCTCAAGCTGGATTTTCCCGTCTGAACCAGTGTTACCGCAAGTGCTGATCACGACGGGTTTGTTCTTCGTGATCGGCATCTTCGCCTCCACGTTTTGGGTCGCCATCGGCACCGGCACAGCGCGGCTCCTGGGAACGCCGCAGCGGGTTCGCGCTTTCAACATCGTGATGGCGCTGCTGCTCGCCGCGAGCGTGCTGCCCCTGGTGTTCTGATCGGAGCAACCGGTAGGCTGGGCTGAGAACGATAGGGCAGGCGCATCAATGAAAAACGCAGTAGCAGCGCCGCTCACCGGAGTGCCCACGCCCGACCTCGCCAGCATCTTCGGCGGATTCTTTTGGGTGGGAATATCCGGCTTTGGCAGCGCGTTGCCGTTTGCCCAGCGCATGGTGGTCGAGCGCAAGCGTTGGCTGTCGGATGCCGAATTCGTAGATGCCATGGCGTTGAGCCAGTTCCTCCCCGGGCCGAACGTCGTCAACCTCGCTGTGACGCTGGGTGGGCGGTTCCAAGGTCCGCTCGGTTCGCTGGCGGGGGTGGTTGGGCTGGTGGCGGCGCCACTCGTAATTGTTCTCGTGGCGGCCGGGATCGTGGCGCGCTTTGCTGATAGCCCTCATGTCATTGGCGCATTGCGGGGAATGGCCGCTGTCGCGGGCGGATTGCTGCTATCGGCCTCGGTTCGAATTGCCCGCCCACTCTGGCGGAAACGTGAGCCATGGCCGATCGCCATTGCGATTGCAGCGTTTGGCGCGGCCGCCGTGTTTCGGTTCTCCTTGCTTGAATGCCTTCTCGTGCTCGGCCCACTCGGCTTGCTGATCGCTCGCATCCGCCGGCACCCGACGTCCTCATGAACTCACCACTGATCGAACTTGCCGTCGTATTCAGCCAGCTTGGCCTCGTGGCCATCGGGGGTGTGATGTCGGCGCTACCAGATATCCAACGCCAGGTGGTCGAAGTCCATAGTTGGATGACGGCATCGGAGTTTGCCGGAGCCTTCGCGCTCACCCAGGCAGCACCGGGACCGAATGTGATGGTGGTGGCGCTCGTCGGCTGGCATGTCGCAGGGCTCGCGGGCGCACTCGTCGCATTGACCTCGCTGATCGCCCCGCCCGCCGTGCTGGCCTATATCGTGGCAAGCCTGTGGCGGCGCTTCTCCGGGACGGACTGGGTGAAGGACATTCAATCGTCCCTCAATGCCGTTTCAGTTGGCCTCATCGCAGCAGGTGCCGCCTTGATAACCCTCTCAGCCGCCCAGTCACCGGCGCTAGACGTGGTCATTATCGCTACGACAGCGGCTTTTTTAGGTAGCCGAATTCAGCCGTTATGGCTGCTAGGAGCCGGAGCACTGCTTGGTGCCGCCGGCCTGATTTGATCAGCGCAGCGTCCGCTGCGGTGCCTCGGCCACCTCGTCATAGGCGGCGGTGCGGGTCTGTGTCGCGTTGCGCGCCATCACGCCATTGTCCGGGCGGTCATAAATAAATCCGTAAGTCGGATACACGCTGCCATAATCGCCGGTATGGCCGAGCGCCACACGCACGGCCGACCAGTCATTGCGCTCAGACACGTCAACCACCGAGACGGAGCGGCTCACACCGCCCTTGCTTGCACCCGGGCCAGCCCAGTTGGCGTGGTCGATGATGATTTCACGCGAACCAACAACCTGCTTCACCACCGCCACATGGCCCAGATGCATATGGCCATTGGCGCGGAAGTTTAGAACACTGCCCGGCTCCGGGGCCTGACCACGGGCATAAACGCCAGCGGCGGCATCCCACCAATTCACAGCGTTGCCCTTGAGTTCAATGCCGCTGGCTGCACGGGCAAACGGCACGCACTGCAGACCACCGTAGCTATAGCTGCCATAGTTGCTGTAATGCGCCTTACCACCCTTGAGGAGCGACTGCTTCGTGCCGCCCTGAACGCCGTGTGCCATCACGTGGACAATCGGCAATCCTTTACGACCCATCACAACGTGAGAAACCTGCTCATGAGCAGTGGATTTCATCAGTGCGGATTTACCTGTGGGCGTCTTCACCACTGGTAGAGAGGTATGAACGGCGGTCTTCGCAGATTTGTTGGAAGAAAGTGCTGCTGCCTCGGCTTGGGCAGACAGTGCAGGGATTCCGGCCAAAACTGTGATGCCAAATGCCACTGCATGAAAGCCAACTCGCCAAACCCGCATCCTCAAACTCCCGATTACATGCCTCACGATATGTTTCCGGTAGCAACACTTCATCGTGGCTGACAACCCGCGAAAGCTTCAATCGCATGACAGCGCTGCAATATTATCGAACCAGCCAGTGCATAAACGCTCAGAACCGGCAAATTATCCTAACTGAAGGAGTGCAATCGCTCTTTGAGGCAATCATGCATCACTGTTGCTGTGAAGCCACAATCGATCAATACAGACACAAAGTAGCGTTTACAACCTGTAAACCAATAAAAACCCGAGGCGATCTGTATCGCCTCGGGTCTATTATTATATTATTTATTTACAGACAGTCACCATGATCTCAACGAGGTGACGAGGGTCCGCCATATTCGCCTGCACGCAGGCGCGAGCTGGTGCGCCACCTTCCGGCAGCCAAGCCGACCACAGCTTGTTCATCGCATCGCGATCACGAATGTCTTTCAGCCAGATCTGAGCTTGCAAAAGGCGGGTTTTGTCGGTGCCGTGCGTCTCCAGAATCTCATCGATCTGGGCCAGCACCTCCGCCGTCTGGCCAGAAATATCTTTGGACAGATCTTGCGCGGTGCAACCCTGCAGGAAAACAAAACCGTGGTATTCCACAGCTTTTGCGAGAATTTTATTCGGCTCAGTACGAATGATCTTGCTCATGCGACATCTCCTAGGGTGGCGAGAATGATTTCTTAGGTGGCCACGCGGTATGGGGAAATCAACCCAGCACCGCTCCTCACGCCGGGATCAGCGCTAGGGTTTCGGCACTGTAACCGGCGACGTGTCGCTTGGATTGGTGCCGTAATTGTAGCAGTCGTTGAGGGCTCTCTCCCGCCCAAACTGCTCGCCCAAGCTCGCCTGGCCGCCGCTGGAACTGGCCAGCCCGCCGAATGGCGAGTCACGCGTGCTCGTGGCATAGGTGTCGTTCGTGTAAATCGCCCCGCGGTTCTGCTGGCGATAAATATCTTCCGAGCGCTGGCGGCAGGCAGCGACCTGAGCAGGTGACGCACCAGCCGACCGGCCACCACCGGACCCGGCGCACCCCGCAACAAGTAGCAGTGCGATCGCTGCTGCGGTACGGGCGACGTGTGAAGTCATGCACTTGCTCCTGATGGGCGGCAATTACGGGCGATCACGGCACCGCCAATCTGCGCGCGCAGGCTCGTTTCATCAAACCGAGCGTCTCGCGTCAACGCGATGGTGCTGGCGGCGCGCAACAACAATGGGTTGATCTCGGCACCATCGGGCAAAAGCGTCACCCATTCCGCCATCCACCGGGCGCGAGTCATCAGATCAACGAGGGCCAGAAGCCGCAGGCAAATCGACAAACCGAGCAAATTGTCGATCCCGCGCGACGCATCAACAGCCTCGGCCCAGCACCGCGCATCAGTATCCGTCAGCGCCAGATCGGTATCTATCTCCCCCGGCATATGAAAGCGAAACAGCCGCGCCGGGCCGTCCTGCTCGGCGATGGCAGCCGCACGCGCGGCATACCAGGCGCGTTCCAACTCACGCGGCGGCACCGGCGGCAGCGATTCGGGCAGGCCCGCCACCAGATAGGTGACAACCCCCGCCGCCGTCTCCGCCACCCGCACGCCCGTGTGTTTTGCACCATCCGTCATAGCCCAAACATGGACTGTCATGCGTCCGCGCGCCACTGTGCTCCAATGACGATTGGAGCAACATTGCATGAGTGACCCCGCCAGCCTCACCGCCTCCCAGGCCACGGCCCTCATCGCCGCGGGTCGCCTCAAGCCTGAGGATTTGCGCGAGGCATGTCTTGCCCGCATCGCTGAACATGAACCGCGCATCCAGGCGTTTGCACATCACGATCCTGCGCTCGTCCGGGCCGTACGTCCCAACGCCGGACGGCTGCACGGCATTCCCATCGGCGTGAAGGACGTGCTCGACACCCAGGACCAACCCAGCCAATACGGCTCGCCCATCTGGTCCGGCTACCAGCCGCGAGCCGACGCCGCATGTGTCGCCTGGGCGCGGGCCGAGGGTGCCGTGGTGATGGGCAAAACCGTCACCACCGAATTCGCCACCCGCAAGCCGGGCCCCACATCGAACCCGCACAACGCCCGCCACACCCCCGGCGGATCATCCTCAGGCTCAGCCGCAGGTGTGGCCGCCGGATTCTTCCCCCTCGCATTCGGAACCCAGACCGCTGGCTCGATCATCCGCCCCGCCGCCTATTGCGGGGTCGTCGGCTACAAGCCCAGCTACGGCACCATCCCCCGCCTCGGCATGAAAATGATGAGCGAGAGCCTGGACACCATCGGCGTTATGGCGCGCTCCGTCGCCGACTGCGCCCTGTTCGCCGGTGCCGTCTCCAACCACGATTTCGGCGATCCAGACATCAAGCCGAGCCGAGCCCCGCGCATCGGTGTCTGCCCCGGTCCGCACGGTGCCGAGGCCGATACCGCAACCATGGCCCTTCTTGATGACGCCGCCCAACGCCTGGGAAAAGCCGGTGCCACCATCGTCCAACGCCCGCTGCCCGAAACCTTTGCCACCATGACCCAAGCGCATCCGTTGCTGATGAACGCCGAATCCGCCGCGTCCATGGCCTGGGAACTCACCCATCACCGCCTGGCCATTAGCGACGGCCTGCGCACCAATCTCGAAGCCGGTATGGCCCAGGGCGGGGCAGCACTCGACACCGCCCGCGCCGAAATCCGCGCCATGCAAGCAGCATTCGCAGGCTTCATGGAAGACGTCGATTTCCTCCTCACCCCATCCGCTCCCGGCGAGGCCCCGCACGGCTTGGAATGGACCGGCAACCCAACTTTCAACGCGCTCTGGACCGCACTACACGTCCCCTGCGTCACCGTCCCCACCGGAACCGGCGCGCTCGGCCTGCCTCTCGGCATCCAAATCGTCGGAAGGCTCGGAGACGACCGCGCAACGCTCACCTGGGCGCAATACGTGGCATCGGCCTTAAGCTGATCCCACACAGGGATCAGCGGTATTCTGACATTATACGTTGGTTAAACGGAACAACGAGAACGCGCCCCTGCGTCACGCGGAACAGTCGGAAAAATTGCTGAAAAAACAACAGACGCCAACGCACCCGTAGAAACCCAACCATGTGAAGTTTCATCGCGGGCAAATTCTGGCCGGGTCCAATACCACTGAATGGGAATGAGCAACGCCTGCCCAAATCGGGTTACGTGCCGCCATAGATGCACCGGCCCCTCGCTACTCATCCACCCGCGCCGGACCTCGTCACACCCACCCAGGCCATCCTCCTCAGCGAACAGCTCGTATTCAAATTCCGTTGGCGCATAGATCTCTTCCACCGAAATCCAGGCCTGCAAGGCCACAAGCAGCTTCGGGCACATCGTCCCAATCAGCAGCAACTGCATGAGCACATTGCTGGAACCCGCCGCGCGCACAGCTCCGCCGATCAGGCAGAGCAGCGCCATATGATCGGGGATTGCGGGGGCCGGCGAGCGGGGCATGAATTGAGTTCCTTCGGGTGTGAGTAGAGTTAGCCCAACAAACACCCCGGCTGGCTGACTTCAAGCGAAATCAGCAGACCTACGTGAAAACACCTAACCCAACACGCAGCCTAAGCCCGCTTCCGCCGAGCCTTCGCCACCGGTTCCGCCGCTGCCACCAGGAGGGGAGCCAAAAACCGCCCGGTATGGCTCTCTGCACACTCCGCCACCACCTCGGGCGTGCCCTCGACCACCACACGCCCGCCGCCTTCGCCGCCTTCGGGCCCAATGTCCACAATCCAGTCAGCGGTCTTGATCACTTCCAGATTGTGCTCAATCACCACCACCGTGTTGCCCTGATCGACCAGCGCGTGCAGCACCTCCAGCAGCTTGCGCACATCCTCGAAATGCAGCCCCGTCGTCGGCTCATCGAGAATATAGATCGTCCGGCCCGTCGCCCGCCGCGCCAACTCCTTGGAAAGTTTGATGCGCTGCGCCTCACCGCCAGACAGCGTCGTCGCCTGCTGCCCCAGCGCCACATATCCCAGCCCCACCTGCTGCAATATCTTCAGCCGGTCATGGATCTTCGGTGACGCGCTGAAATACGGCACCGCCTCATCCACCGTCATCGCCAACACTTCGGCAATCGACTTGTCACGGAACTTGATGTCCAGCGTCTCACGATTGTAGCGGCGGCCTTTGCACGTGTCGCACGTCACATACACATCCGGCAGGAAGTGCATCTCAATCTTCAAAACGCCGTCGCCCTCACAGGCCTCACAGCGCCCGCCCTTCACGTTGAAGCTGAACCGCCCAGGCTTGTAGCCGCGCGCCCGCGCCTCCGGCAGTTCCGCAAACCAATCACGAATAGGCCCGAACAGATCGGTATACGTCGCCGGATTGGACCGCGGCGTCCGCCCAATCGGCGACTGATCAATGTCGATGATCTTGTCGAGCAGATCGATCCCATCAATCCGCTCATACGGGGAGGGGACCTCACCAGACCCCATCAACCGCCGCGACACCGCTTTATAAAGCGTGTCGATCACCAGCGATGACTTGCCGCCACCGGAAACCCCGGTCACGCAAGTGAACACGCCCAGCGGAAACGTCGCCGTCACGTTCTTCAAATTGTTGCCAGTCGCCCCCACCACGGTCACGGCGCGACCCTTCTGCACCGGCCTGCGCATCGGCGGCACCTCGATGCGCTTGCGCCCAGACAGATAATCACCCGTCAAACTGGCCGGATTGGCCGCCACCTCCGCAGGCGTTCCCTGCGCCACCACATGCCCGCCGCCCACACCAGCCGCCGGGCCCATATCGATCAGGAAATCGGCAGCACGAATGGCATCCTCATCATGCTCCACCACCAGCACCGTATTGCCGAGCGCCTTCAACCGCCGCAGCGTGCCGAGCAGCCGCTCATTGTCCCGCTGATGCAGCCCAATCGACGGCTCATCGAGCACATACAACACGCCCGTCAGCCCCGAGCCGATCTGGCTGGCCAACCGAATACGCTGGCTCTCCCCGCCGGACAGCGTGGCCGAGGCGCGAGACAGCGACAGATAATCCAGCCCCACATCATCCAAAAACCGCAGCCGATCCTGAATTTCGCGCAAAATCCGCCGCGCAATCTCCGCCCGCTGCGGCGTCAAAGTCGCCTCCACCGTGGCAAACCATGCCAGCGCCTTGTGGATCGAAAGCTCGTTCGCCTGCGCGATATCAAAGCCCGCAATCTTCACCGCGAGCGATTGCGGCTTCAGACGCGCGCCATTGCACACATGGCACGCCTTCTCCGCCTGATACCGCCCCAGCTCCTCACGAACCCACGCGCTATCCGTCTCGCGAATGCGACGCTTGAGGTTCTCGATCACCCCCTCAAACGGCTTCTCCACCGAGTATTCGCGCACGCCGTCTTTGTAGGTGAACTTCACCGGCGTTTTGTCGGTGCCGAACAAGATCGCCTCACGCACCCGCTCCGGCAGCTCCTCCCAAGGCGTGCGCGTTGTCACCTTGAAATGCCGCGCCAGGCTTTGCAGCGTCTGATCGTAATAAGGTGACTGCGCATTCACCCACGGTGCCACCGCACCCTCAGCCAACGGCTTGCGCTCATCCGGCACCACCAAATGCGGATCAAAGAACGACTCCACCCCCAACCCGTCACACGCCGGGCAAGCCCCATGCGGTGAGTTGAAGCTGAACAGCCGCGGCTCAATCTCCTCAATCGAAAACCCACTCACCGGGCACGCAAAGCGGGAGGAGAACACGGTCCGCTCCCCCGTCGTCGCGTCCTCGGCATAAACCACGCCGTCCGCCATCGACAGCGCCGTCTCAAAGCTATCGGCCAGACGCGACTCGATGTCTGGCCCCACCACCACCCGGTCCACCACCGCCTCGATCTCATGCTTGATCTTGCGGTTCAGCGCCGGAACATCGGCAATCTCATAAAGCGTGCCGTCCACCTTCACCCGCGTGAAGCCGCGCCGCTGCAACTCCGCCAGTTCCTTGCGATATTCGCCCTTGCGGTCACGCACCACCGGCGCCAGCAGCAAAAGCCGCGTTTTCGGCGGCATCGCCATCACCCGGTCCACCATCTGGCTCACCGTCTGCGCCTCAATCGGCAGACCCGTCGCCGGCGAATACGGCACGCCCGCCCGCGCCCACAGCAGACGCATATAATCCGCAATCTCCGTCACCGTCCCCACGGTCGAGCGCGGATTCTTGCTCGTGGTTTTCTGCTCAATCGAAATCGCCGGAGACAATCCCTCAATGGAATCAACGTCCGGCTTGCCCATCAGCTCCAAAAACTGCCGCGCATACGCCGACAGGCTTTCCACGTAGCGGCGCTGCCCTTCGGCATAGATCGTATCGAACGCCAGCGAGGATTTGCCGGAGCCGGAAAGCCCCGTGATCACCGTCAATTCATCGCGCGGGATCTGCACGTCGATATTCTTCAGATTATGCTCGCGCGCGCCGCGCACCGTAATGAAGCCGGCCATAAGGGATTTCCCGCGATGGATGTTCTTGTCGTGTTCCGGTAGTATATGGCGTTGATGCGTGGATGGCGCTAGGGTTGTTCACGACATGGAATGGGATGAAGACGTATGGCCGGGGTGAACAAGGTTATTTTGCTGGGCCGTCTCGGGCGCGATCCTGAGGCCCGCTCAATGCAAACCGGCGGCAAAGTGGTCAGCTTCTCGGTCGCCACCAGCGAAACCTGGAACGACAAAGCCAGCGGTGAGCGCAAGGAACGCACCCAATGGCACCGCGTCGTCATCTTCAACGAGGCCCTGGGCGGCATCGCAGAGCGCTTTTTGAAAAAAGGCTCGCAGGTCTATGTCGAAGGCCAGCTCGAAACCCGCAAATTCACCGACAAAGACGGTGCCGAGCGTGAAACCACCGAAGTCGTCCTCCGCCAGTTCCGTGGCGAGCTGACATTGGTGGACAGCCGAGGTGGTGCCGAAGGCGGCGAAAACATGGGCGGCGGCGGCGGCGGCAGCGGTTACGCCCCAAGAGAACGCGCCGCAGCCCCAGCCGCCCGAGCCCCCGCCGCAGCCCGCAGCGGCGGCCCGTCCTGGGACAGCCCGAAGGGCGGTTCAGATCTGGATGACGACATTCCGTTCTAATGCGGTAACACAGGCACGGGGGCTGAGCGGCGGACCGTCACTCGCCCTCCCGCTCCGCCCGCTTAACCGCCTGCCAATGCGCCTCCATCTCATCAAGTGAAGCCTCCGCCGGCGTGCGCCCCTCCGCCGCCAACAGCGCCTCCACGGCCCCAAACCGCCGCGAAAACTTAGCATTCGCCTGACGCAGACAAGCCTCCGGGTCGAGATCCAATTTGCGGGCCAAATTCGCCGCCACGAACAAAATGTCGCCGAACTCGTCCGCCAACCGAGCCCGATCGCCGCCCGGCAGCTCCGCTCGAAGCTCAGCGATCTCCTCCTCCAGCTTCTCGATCACCAGCTCAGCATCCGGCCAGTCAAACCCAACTCGCCCGGCACGCGACGTGATCTTCACCGCACGGGTGAGGGCAGGGAGCGCCACCGGAATGCCCGCCAGCGTCCCCGTCTCCGCCCGAGAGGCCCGCTCCGCCTTCTTCTGCTCCTCCCACGCCACCACCTGCATGCCCGCATCGCGCGCGGCCGCGTCGCCGAACACGTGCGGATGCCGCCGGATCATCTTGTCGGAGATCGCCCGCGCCACCTCGGCAAAGCCGAACCGGCCTTCCTCAGCCGCCATCTGCGCGTGATAAACCACCTGAAACAGCAGATCGCCCAGCTCGTCCGGCAACGCCGAGAAATCGCGCGCAGCAATGGCGTCCGCCACCTCATACGCTTCCTCGATCGTATAAACCGCGATGCTGTCGAAGTTCTGCGCGATGTCCCACGGGCAACCGCTCTGCTTGTCGCGCAGGGCTTCCATGATCTCCAAAAGCCGCGTCAGTTCCTTGGCCGCTTCCGTTTGCACCCGCATCTCCTCTAAGACACCAGAACCGATTAGCGGATCACACCCAAATGTCACAGTCTCAGACCACCATCGAACGCCTGTCTCTGCCGAAGGACCGCATCAAGGTGCTGCTCCTCGAAGGCGTCCACGACACGGCGGTGGCACTCTTCGAAGCCGCCGGCTACAGCAACATCACCCGCATGCCCAAGGCGCTGGACGGTGATTCGCTGATCGAAGCCGTGCGCGGCGTCCACATCCTCGGCATCCGCAGCCGTACGCAACTGACGACAGACGTATTCGGTGCCGCCGACCGCCTGATGGCCGTGGGCTGCTTTTGCATCGGCACCAACCAGGTCGATCTGCTCTCAGCGCGCGACCACGGCGTCCCCGTCTTCAATGCCCCCTATTCCAACACCCGCTCCGTGGCTGAACTGGTGATCGGCGAGATCATCATGCTGCTGCGCGGCATCCCCACCAAATCCGAAGCCGCCCATCGCGGCATGTGGGACAAATCCGCCACAGGCTCCACCGAAGTGCGTGGCAAAACCCTCGGCATCGTCGGCTACGGCAACATCGGCAGCCAGCTGAGCGTGCTGGCCGAGGCGATGGGCATGCGCGTCATCTACACCGACACCGCCGCCAAACTGCCGCACGGCAACGCCCAAAAAGCCGCCAACCTCGACGCCCTGCTGGCAGAATCAGACGTCGTCAGCCTCCACGTCCCCGAAACGCCGGAAACGGCCGGCATGATCGGGGAGCGTGAGATCGCCTTGATGAAGCCCGGTGCCGTCCTCATCAACAACGCCCGCGGCACCGTCGTCGATCTCGACGCCCTCGCCGAGGCCCTCCGCTCAAAGCGCCTGCTCGGTGCCGCCATCGACGTGTTTCCCTACGAGCCCGGCTCGAACAACGAACGCTTCACCACGCCTTTGCAAAACCTGCCCAACGTCATCCTCACCCCACATATCGGCGGCTCAACCGCGGAGGCACAGGCCCGTATCGGCGAAGAAGTGGCCCGCAAGCTGCTCGACTACTCCGACGTCGGCACCACCGTGGGAGCCGTAAACTTTCCCGAGGTGCAGCTGCCCAAGCACCCCTCCGGCACCCGCTACATGCACGTCCACCGCAACGTCCCCGGCCTGCTGTTCCGCGTGAACGACGTGTTCAGCCGCAGGGGCCAGAACATTGCTGCCGAATATCTGCAAACCTCCGGTGATCTCGGCTACGTCGTGGTGGACGCAGAAGGCCCATCGGAGGATGAAAGCGTGCTTGACGATCTCCGCCAGATCGACGGCACCATCCGCGCACGCCTGCTGTATTGAGCCCTGATCCAATGACCCCCGATCCCCGCATCTCCGCCCCATCGGCCCTGCGCAATCGCGGGCCGATCCTTGAAGTCCTGCAGCGAGTGCTGCCTGCAACCGGCCTCGTGCTGGAAGTCGCCAGCGGCACTGGCGAGCACGTGACGTATTTTGCCGAACATCTGTCTGGCCTGACGTTTCAGCCAACCGAGCCGGATGCGGAACGCCGCGCCAGTATCGACGCCTGGACACACGAGTTATTGAACGTCCGCCCATCCATCCCGCTCGATGCCGCCGGACCGTGGCCTGACATGCAGTTGGATGCAGTGATCTGTATCAACATGATTCATATCTCGCCGTGGGACGCCACACTCGGCTTGCTCGCGGGAGCATCAAAAAACCTCCGTCCGGGCGGCGTTTTGATGCTTTATGGTCCCTACCTCCAGCGCGGTGTCACCACGGCTGAAGGAAATATTGCGTTTGACGCCGATCTGCGCGCCCGTAACCCTCTTTGGGGCTTACGCGAGGTGGAAACCGTCGCTGAAAAAGCAGCAGAAAATGGTTTCGTAGCGCCTGAAATTGTCACCATGCCAGCGAATAATCTCACGCTGTTGTTTAGCAAGCCTGCGTGACCTCGCGTTAAAACGCAGCTATGAACGGTTCGTAGCGTCATTTGGGGTGGAAATAAGCCGGTCATGTCGTTGATTCGTGGCGACCTGTTCAGTCGGCTTCTGATTCTGGTTGCAACCGCCACTGTTCCGGCTGTGCTGGTTCTCATATATTTGCAGATCGAACTGCGCTCCGAACAAAAAGCTGATCTATCCCAGTCTGCATTGCGCGAGGCACGGATGGTCGCAAGTGACATCGGCAGTATCGTCGATGCCACGCGCCAAATGGGTCTTGCAATCAGTCAGTTTGATACAGTCCGTGCGTTCGATCCGGCATGCAGCGAGCGACTTCAGGCGGTGACGGCCATGACCAAGCACTACGTGGTCCTGCGCGTTGTCGATGAGAACGGAGCGGTGATATGTGCGTCAGACACAATCTCACCACGAGAGGCAAAAGGCCGCGAGTTTGAGCAGGCGATGAGTGCTCTGGCCACAAACAGTTTTCAGTCTGGCGTGTTCATGCCTGGTCTCCAGGAGGACCGCGCCAATCTGATGTTCAATTTCCCGTTCACGGGCCTCAATCAACGGCGTGGTGTGGTGGATCTTGGCATCAGCGTGCCCTGGCTGAAGCGACATTTCGCAACCTTTGACCGTATGGCCGACAGCCGCATCACCATCAGCGATCGAACCGGTTGCGTCGTCGTCCAGGTGCCAGAACTCCCCGGTGCGGTTGGCAACCCATTGCCGAAAGCCTTGCTCGACAAGCTCGGCGCCACCGAGTCAGGTCTCGTCCAACTGGCGGATGCCAGTGGGTCAATGACACTCGCTGGCTATGCCCCCAGCGTGGAATTGCCAATGGGGCCATTCACTGATGTCCGCCTCGATATGCGCGCTCAGACAACCTCGATGCAGGAAACTTCAGAACGCGCCTATGTGCTCATGGCGCTTGGCCTCATCCTGTCCGCCGGGCTCGCCATGTTTATCGGCCAGCGCTTCGTCCGCCGGCCAACCAATGAGCTTCTGCGCGCGGCACGCGCCTTTTCCAGCGGTGATCTAAGGGTGCGCGTTCCCGTCGTCTCGGGTGACAATTCCGAATTTGGCCGAATCGCCGCCGGCTTCAACGTGATGGCCGAGGAGTTGGGTCGCCAGCACAAGGATGGGCAGGAACTCCGTGCAACGCTCGAAGCACGCGTGGCTGAGCGTACGGCTGATTTGCAGTTCAGCCGGGACAGGTTGCAGGTGGCCCTTGGCGAGCAGGCGAAAAGTGAGGCGTCACTGGCGCAAGCCCAAAAGCTGCAAGCGGTCGGACAACTCGCCGGTGGCATCGCGCATGATTTCAACAATCTGCTCACTGCCGTCATCGGTGCGCTGGAACTGCTGCGCATCCGGATTCCATCGGACGACGCACGCAGCCAGCGGCTCATCAACAACGCCCTCCACGCAGCCGATCGTGGCGGCAGGCTTACTCAGCAGCTTCTCACCTTCTCCCGCCGCCAGCGGCTGCTGCCGGTGGCAACTGACCTCAACACCGTCGTGCTCGGCATGCTTAGCCTACTCACCACAACCCTTGGGCGGGACATTCGTGTCGAAACCGGTCTGGCGCGAGTGCTTTGGCCCGCCTTGGTGGACCCGCATCAGGTCGAGTCGGCTATTCTCAATCTCGCCCTGAACGCACGCGATGCCATGCCGAACGGTGGAACGCTCAGAATTTCCACCAGCAACGTCACGCTGTCCCCGCCGAGCGGCGTCGCCGTGCCGACGGATGGCACCGCGCTGCCTGCGGCGCCGCCGGCTGGCGAATACGTGATGATCCGTGTCACCGACACCGGACACGGCATGCCGCCGGAAATCCTCGCACGCGTGTTTGAGCCGTTCTTCACCACCAAGGAAACCGGGCGCGGCTCGGGCCTTGGCCTGTCGCAGGTGCACGGCCTTGCTGCCCAATCTGGTGGCGAACTGCGCGCCGAGAGCCAGCCTGGCCTCGGCACCAGCATCTCGCTGCTGCTGCCGCGCGCCAAGACAGCCGCAGACCGTATCGCACCGGTCAACGGAACGATCCCGGGCGGTCAGTCAAAACTGCGCGTGCTGGTCGTCGATGATGACACCGACGTCCGCAAGCTCACCGGCGAAATGCTCAGTGAACTCGGCCATCACCCCATCCTGGTGGCAGACGGCGCTGCGGCGCTGACCACTTTGGGTGAGGTCGAGCAGGGGAACGAAATGATTGATCTCATGCTGGCCGACTACGCAATGCCTGGCCGCAACGGCATGGAAGTGATCGCCGAAGCCGCAAATATGTGCCCCGGCCTCGTCAGCATCCTCGTCACCGGCCACGCCGATATCGATGGCCCGATGCTGGTCGGCGGCCAAAAAGTGCTGCGCAAGCCGTTCACCATGGCAGCTCTGGCTATGGCCCTTGAGGATCTCGCAGCCGTCCGCGTTTAGCCTAGAGCACGTTTCGACCAGATGGAATCATCTGGTCGAAAGTTCGTGCTCTAGAAACATATGACTCTTAGAGCCTGATAGCTTTAGGTTGACGCGTAGCCTGAGTTG
>CAIJTR010000174.1 GCA_903823665.1 uncultured Rhodospirillales bacterium | reverse complement strand
CATTGCAACCGGCAGAGTTGCGCGAGACCTTGGTCTACAATGCCTACGACGCGCAGTCGCCGACGCTAAAGAGCAACCCCCGACAAGATTGAACCGTTCCGGTGCAAGCTGGTCGGGCGTTGCTCTAGGTCAACTCGCAACGTTTCTCAGAACCTTCATCTCCCATCCGAACCGAACGGCATAAACAGGACGCAGAGACATTGCAGCGGGCACCGACATGGACCATCACCACACCACCTTCGTCCACCTGACCGACCTCCACATCGGCGACCCCGCCGTCACCGACCCCGGCCTTCATTCCGACACCGCCACCACCCTGGCCACCCTGCTCGCCGAGGTGAAGCGGGTGAAGCCCGCGCCGGATTTTGTCGTCTGCAGCGGCGACCTCACCAACCGCGGATCTGAGGCCGCGTTCCGCGAGCTGAAGCGCCTTTTCGACGAAGCCGCGCTGGACATGCCCGTCCTGTTCGCGCTCGGAAACCACGACGGCCGCCCCGGCTTTTATCAAGGCATGCTCGGCCAGACCGACCAGCTCGATGCGCCCTACTGCCACGACGCCGTCATCGCCGGCATCCACGTCATCACCCTCGATTCCAGCCGCCCCTTCTCGGTCGGAGGCCATCTCGACTCCGACCAGTTCACCTGGCTCGAAGCCACCCTCGTCACCCACCCTGACCTGCCGAAGCTGATCGTCGTCCACCACCCGCCCTCCCTTGATGAGGACGACATCGAAATGGAGTGGGAGGCGATCTCCTGCGCAGATACCATCCGCCTGCGCGAAACTTTGGCCGGCCACAATGTCATCGGCATGCTGTGCGGCCACATCCATTACGACCGGGTGAGCCTGTGGAACGGCATTCCCGTTGTCGTCGGCATCGGCCAGCATGCGGCGACCGACGTGTTATATCTACCGGACGGCCTGCGCATGGTCGCCGGTGCCTCATTCGCCATCGGCACCGTGCGCCCCTCGGGCCTGACCATCTCCTTCGTGCCGCAGCCGACCGACCGGCGTGAGCTGAAGCGCTACAGCCACGACGACATGAAGCAGTTGATCGCCAATTACGAGGCCAATCGCATCGCAGCAGCGAAGGCTTGACCGTCATGATCAACCGTCGCTCGGTCATCGCCGGCCTCGCCGCATCCCCGCTGCTGGCCCGCACCGCCCAGGCCGGCCTCGCCCCGCTCACGCTTGACGCGCCGGTCGAGATCAACTTCTACAACTACAACCTCGCCACCGCCGGCCTCGGTGCAGATGCGACGCGGAAAATGATCCGCGAATTCATGGAAGCCAACCCGAAGGTCAAGGTGAACGGCATCGGCGCCAACGCCGCCGGCTTCATCGGCCGCGTCCAGGCCGACCTCGCCGCACGCCGCCAGGTCGACCTCGTGCAGGTCATCTTCGCCGATCTCGACTTCGCCGTGCACAACCTCGGCGCCAAGGCATTGGAAGACATCGTCCCATCAGCCGAGATGGCAGCGAACTTTCAGGGCATCGCCCCCAACGGCCTGCGGCTGGGCATGCTGAACGGCAAAACCTACGGCCTCGCCTATACCTTCTCCACGCCGGTGCTGTTCTATAACGCCAACATCTTCCGATCCGCCGGCCTCGACCCGGAAAACCCGCCCCGCACCTGGGCCGCCGTGAAACAGGCTGCGCTGGCGATCAAAGCCAAAACCGGCAAGACCGGCCTCGCCACCGGCATTCTCGGTGCCTCGGCCTATGACTGGCTGTTCCAGGGCGTCATCCGCTCCAACGGCGGCGAAATTATCACCCGCGACCGCAAGCACATGGCCTTCGCCGAAGCACCCTCAGTCGAAGCGGTGACGATGCTGCGGGATCTGAACGACACCGGGGCGATGGACAATCTCGACACCGTGGGCGGCATGGACTCCATGGCCGCCGGCGATGTGGGTATGTATCTCAACACCAGCGCCGTCCAGGGCGCGCTGGTCGCCGGCGCGAAGGACAAATACGAACTCCGCGCCACCACCATGCCCCGCTTCGGTGACAAGCCGGTCCGCCCCAACAACTCCGGCAGCGCCCTCGTCATCCTCTCCAACGACCCGATCCGCCAGCGCGCGGCGTGGGAGCTGATGAAGTCGCTCACCTCCAAGCGCGGCTACACCATCATCACCTCCGAAATCGGCTACCTGCCGCTGCGTACCGACATCGTCGATGACCCGGCCTATCTCGGCGACTGAGTGAAGTCCCACCCTTTGGTCCAGCCCAATCTGGAACAGCTCAAGGTACTGGAACCGTGGGAAGCCATGCCCGGCGCCAACTACCGCCAGATCGTCAAGACCATGATGGACGCGGTGGAACTGTCGATCACCGGCAAGGTCGATGTCGCAGCCACTCTGAAGGCCGCCCAGGACACCACCACGGCTATGCTGCCCTAGGTGGCGCGCGTGTTCCGCGCCAGCAACGTCACCCCCTGGCTGTATCTGCTGCCGGTGCTGCTGGCGGTGATCGTCTGGGTCTACGAGCCGCTCGGCCAAGCCGCCTGGCTGAGCTTCTACGAGTGGGACATGCTGCCCGACACGGCCAAGCGCTACGTGGGCCTGGCCAACTACCGCAACCTGCTGGCCCTGCCCAAGCTGTGGCAGGCGCTTGGCAACACCGCCATCTACATGCTGGGCCTGCTGCCGTTCGCGGTGGTGATCCCGTTTGCCATCGCCATTCACACGCAGGACCTGCCCGCCCACTTCCGTAACATCTACCGCGTCATGATCTTCGTGCCGATGATCGTGGCCCCCGTCGTCGCCGCAGCCGTCTGGCGCTGGCTGCTCGACCCCGCCCACGGCCTGCTCAACCGCGCCATCACGTCATTGGGCTTCCATCCGGTGGGGTTTCTCTCCGACCCGCATGTGGCGATCTGGACCATCATTTTCATCACCGGCTGGAAGCTGGTGGGGTTCGCAACCCTGATCGCCGCCGCCGCCAACGCCGCCATCAACCCGGCCCTGATCGAAGCCGCAAAACTCGACGGCGCCAGCTCCTGGGCCGTCATCCGCCACATTCGCCTGCCGCTGCTGTCGTCCACCGCATTGTTGCTGGTGACCATGAGCCTGCTGCTCGGCGCGCAATGGAGCTTCGTCTACATCAGCGCGCTGACCGATGGCGGCCCGCTGGGGGCGACCACCAACATCTACTATCTGCTCTGGGATTTCGGTTTCTCCTCCGGTGCCGTGGGCTGGAGTGCCGCCTCCGCCGTGCTGCTGTTCCTGCTGTTCGCGCTGCTGGCCGTGGGCCTGGTGCGCCTGTCCGATCGGTTGAGCTTCCATGACAACTGACTCCATCGCCCTGCCCTTCCCCGCCACCCGCCCCGCGACGCGCATCTGGCCGAAGGGCCTGGCCGGTCATCTGGTGATGGTGCTGCTCTCGGCGCTCAGCCTGTTTCCGCTCTACTGGATGGTCATCTCCTCGCTGCGCCCGGCCAATGCGATGTTCGAGACCAGCCTGTGGCCGGCCACAGCCACCCTGGCCAACTACCGCTACACGCTGCGCGCCATTCCCGTGGCGCAGATGTTGGGCAACACGGTGGTGGTCTCCACCTGCGTCACCCTCATCCAGCTGCTGACCGCCATTCTCGCCGCCTACGCCTTCACCCGCTGGCGCTTCCGCGGCGAGAAGCTCGCCTACAGCCTGGTGGCGCTGACCTGGCTGGTGCCGCTGCAGGTGGTGATGATCCCCAACTTCCTGCTGGTCGCCGATACTGGTCTGCTCGACAGCCTGACCGCCCTCGTCATTCCGCATTTCGCCTCGGCCCTTGCGGTGATGATGATGACCCAGGCCATGCGCGCCTTCCCCGGCGAGCTGATCGACGCCGCCCGTGTCGATGGATCCTCCGATTGGGGTGTGCTGTGGCGGGTCATCGTGCCCAATCTCGGCCCCACCCTGGCCTCGCTCGCCATTCTCATCTTCATCTCCACCTGGAACGAGTATTTCTGGCCGCTGCTGCTCTCCCGCTCGCCGGAGAACACCATGATCCAGATCGGCATCCAGATGTTCATGACCGCCGAGGGCAACCAATGGGGGCCGCTGATGGCCGCCTCCACCATGGCCAGCCTGCCCATTCTGGCGCTTTATGTCGTGCTGCAACGCCAGGTCATTCAATCCTTCATGCGGTCAGGACTTCGCTGATGCCCCTACGCCACATCCCCGTCCCGGGCACCCACAACATCCGCGACCTCGGGGGCTATGCCACGCAAGAAGGTCCCACGCAGTGGCGCCGGGTGCTGCGGGCCGATGGGCTGCACCGCATGAACATGGACGGCGTGGACCAGCTCCACGCGCTGGGCGTGCGCACCGTCATCGATCTGCGGCGCGACCATGAGCTGGAGTTGCAGCCGAACCCCACCAAGACCCATCCTGAGATCGACTACGTCCATATCTCGCTGTTCGACCAGCTGGATGTCGCCGACGCCGCGGTGCCGCGCGACGGGCAGGTGAACGTGCTGCTCGGCCTTTACTGCATGGCGCTGGCCGAGCGCGGCGACGCCATCCGCAGCATCCTGACGACAATCGCCGATGCGGACGGCCTGGTGCTGTTCCACTGCACTGCGGGCAAGGACCGCACCGGCGTGATCGCGGCCCTGCTGCTGGCCCTGGTCGGTGTGCCGCGCGAGGACATCGTCGCCGACTACGCGATCACCAAGGCGCAGATCGCCCCCTTGCTGGACACCATCCTCGCCAACGCCGCCAAGCGCGGCGAGGACATGGACCGCTATCAGGCGCTGCTGCAGTGTGAGCCGGAGACGATGCATGCGTTCCTTGACCATCTGGACGCGGATCACGGCGGGGTGGAGCGGTATCTGGCCAAGATCGGGATTGACGCCGCTGTGGTGGCGAGGCTGCGCGCGCGGCTGATAAGGGAGTAAGCACGTCTCTGAAATCATGACCCGCATTGGGAATTCCAGAAACGGACAACATCTGCTTCATGATGGCAGAGCATGGACTTTGCCATGTCGATCCCGCTTCGGTCAGATTTCGATACGCTGAAAGATACCGATCCAGGGACGAACTGCTACACGTGAGCGCGTTGGGCGGTGGTTAAGCGACAGGGCATTGGCAGTTGTTTCGTGCTGTGCTTAGCGCCAAGATCGCCCAGGGGGCCGCTGCTTGGCGCGGGATTTACACAAGCGCACGATCTTACAACTCAACGCCCCCTTGAGGTCGGCCAACCCGGTTTGATGGAGTCCACCGTGCTCAGATACCTGTTGCTGTCATGCCTGCTTCTTGCCACCCAGGCATTGGCCCAGCCGATGCCGAGCCATATGGCCGGTGGAATGCCTGGCATGACGATGGGGACCAACGCAGGCCAGATGCCCACGCAAGGTGGCCAATCCGCTTTCGCCACGATCCAGGAGATCGTCGAAATTCTCCAAGCAGATCCCGCGACGGATTGGACCCGCGTGAACATCGAAGCTCTGCGGCAGCACCTCATCGATATGGACAATGTCACGCTTCATGCCGAGGTGAGCAGCGCACCGATCGACGGTGGCATTCAATTCACGGTCAACGGCGCGGGCCCCGTCACGGCATCCATCCAACGCATGACCTCCGGCCACGCGATGACCATGCAGGGCGGAGACGGCTGGCAATTCGCAACCGTCAACACAGTGAGCGGCGTTATCATGACCGTGGCGGCACCGGGCAAGGATGCCGCCAAACTCAAAGCGCTCGGCTTCATCGGCGTGATGACGAGCGGCATGCACCATCAGATGCATCACCTGATGATCGCGCGCGGTGGCAATCCGCATTAATCGATAACGCGCAGCGGGGCGCGGCAAAGATGATGACATCTCAACAGACCGCGGCACTCCCCGGCATCCGCCCGGCGACGATGCAAAGTCCTCGCTGCTGTTCGGCCTGAGGGCCTCGACGCTGCTGACGGTGCTGGTTATTCCGGCCATCTATGTGGTGCTGCGTGACGCGGACCGGATACGCTGAGCCGATACGTGCGAAAGGACATCCATATGCCGACCAATGAGAGCCCGGAACTGCAACGTTGGAACGGCCGATTTTCGTCGTCCGAGTATGTCTTCGGCACGGCCCCGAATGCGTTCCTGGCATCGCAGGCACACCGGTTCACGCCGGGCCAGCGGGCGCTGGCGGTGGCCGACGGCGAAGGCCGCAATGGTGTGGCGTTGGCCCGGCAGGGGCTGGATGTGCTGTCGGTCGATTTTTCGCCGGTGGGGCTGGCGAAGGCGCGGACGCTGGCCGCTGACGCCGGTGTGACACTGCACACGAAATGCGTCGACTTGGCCACATGGTCATGGGACGAGCCGCCTTTCGATGTGGTCGTGGGGATATTCATCCAGTTCGCAGGCCCAGCCTTCCGCGAGACGATTTTTGAGAAGATGAAGCATGCTCTCAAACCCGGCGGGTTGATTCTGCTGACCGGCTATCGCCCGGAGCAGCTTGCCTACAAGACCGGCGGCCCGTCCCAGCTGGAGAATCTCTATACCGCGCACATGTTGCGCGACGCGTTCAGCGACATGACCATCCTGCATCTGGCTGAACATGACGACGGGATCAACGAGGGGGCCGGTCATAGCGGCATGTCCGCGTTGATCGATCTGGTGGCGCGGAAATAGGCCTGGCTAGAGGATTGCTGCAGCCACGCGCTCGGCCGCTTCGAGCGCGCCCTCCAGATAGCCGCCGTGACCTGGGGCGGTTTCCGTGCCGGCCCAGAGCAGGCGATCGCGCCAGACCGGGCCTGGGTCCGGCAGCGCCCCATACTGCGGATGGGTGGTCAGCGGCGGCCAGTCCTGCGCAGCCGCGGTCAGAGGCGATTGCGCCCAGTCCTGGACGTGTATTGCCACGGGGCTCCCGGCTGCGGCACCAAACAGCCGAACCAACTGCGCCAGCGCCGCAGCCTCCCAGGCAGGACCGGCCGACTGCCGCTGTGCGGCGCTCAGCCCCACGAAGCCGAACAAGGCCGCAGGCCCGTCGGGGATCGACGCATCGTGGATCTCCACCAGCGGCCCGACCGCGCTGCGTGCCGCCCCCGAAAGACCCAGATCACGCCAGAACGGACGCGGATAGACGCTATATAATTTCCAATGGGCAATTACATTGACAAAACACGCGTTTGAGGACGTGTTGCTTCCCAAGCGAACCGATCCAGTTGCAGTGCGAACTCAGGAGGAGGCCCGCATTCCCGGCAGCACCTTGCCCGGGTTCATCAGATTATGCGGGTCAAGGGCCGCCTTGATCTTGCGCATCGTGTCCAGCTCCGCCCCACCGCGCCATTCCGGCATCATGTAAGGCTTGAGCAGTCCCACCCCATGCTCGGCGGAGAAGCTGCCATCAAGATCACGAACGATCTCGCCCACCATGTCCATAATGGCATGATCCTGCGCCAGGAACTCGGCACCCGGCATATCCATTGGCTGCTCAAAGTTCAGATGGATATTGCCGTCGCCCATATGGCCAAACGGCACCATGCGAATACCCGGCATCAACTTCTGCGCAGCAATGGCAGCGCGGGCCAATAGTTCGGGCACTTTGGAGACGGGAACGGCCACGTCGTTCTTGACGCTCGCACCCTCGCGCTTCTGTGCCTCGGCGTGTTCCTCGCGCAGCTTCCACAATGCGAGCCGCTGCGTCTCGCTTTCGGCGATCACGGCGTCGGTCACAACGCCGTCTTCCATCGCCGCCGCCAGAACCTGCTCCATCGCCTCGCGAAGCCCTGCGCCCGCACACGGTGTGGCGAGTTCTACTAACGCATAATGCGGCGATTTTGTCAATGGAAGTGACGTGCCGTCGATGTTCCGCAGCACGAACTCCATGCCCTGACCGGACATATATTCGAACGCCTGAATCGCCGCCGGGTCATGCTGGTTGCAGCGCGTGTAAAGTGCCAGCGCCGCCTCGGCGGTGGGCACGGCGCACAACGCCACCTCAATCTCCACCGGGCGCGGGGCGAGCTTCAACACCGCCGCTGTGATCACGCCCAGCGTGCCCTCGGAGCCTACGAACAACTGGCGCAGGCAATAGCCGGTGTTGTCCTTGCGCAGCCTCCGCAGACCGTTCCAGATCTGACCATCCGGCAGCACCACCTCCAGCCCCAGCACCAGATCGCGCGCATTGCCGTAGCGCACCGTGTTGTTGCCGCCCGCATTGGTGGCCAGCACGCCACCGATCTGTGCCGTGCCTTCCGAACTGATGGAAAGCGGCAGCAGGCACCCAGCCTCCGCCGCCGCATTCTGTGCGGCCTTCAGCGTCACACCCGCCTCAAGGGTCAGGGTCAGATCAACCGGGTCAATCGCTCGAATGCGGTTCATCCGCGACAGGCTGAGCACCAGCTCGCTGCCATCGGCCGAGGGCGTGGCCCCGCCGACCATTGAGGTGTTGCCCCCCTGCGGCACCAGCGCCACCCGTGCCTTGGCACAGGCGGCCACAACAGCCGCCAATTCCGCCGTGCTCGCCGGGCGGATCACCGCTTGCGTGCGGCCCTGATAGAGTTTGCGCCAATCCTCGGCATAGGCAGCGGTGTCCGATGCCTCCGTCAACAGGCCGCGATCCCCCACAATCCCGCGCAGTTCCGCGAGAATGGCGGTGATGGCAACGGGCGCTGCAGCGTCTTGGATTTGCGTATCGGGCATCATTTTCCTCCAACGCTCACTTGAACGGACACGCAGCGCCGGTCAATGCCCAAGCCTGCCCTTGG
This sequence comes from uncultured Rhodospirillales bacterium, assembly GCA_903823665.1. Taxonomy (GTDB): domain Bacteria; phylum Pseudomonadota; class Alphaproteobacteria; order Acetobacterales; family Acetobacteraceae; genus CAIQQQ01. Next base: position 11,141 of record CAIJTR010000174.1, on the reverse strand, counting down.
CCGAGGATTTGCGGCCCTGCGCTGGCACCAACTGACCTGCGCGGCCAAGCCCGTAAGGGGGCATGTTGACGTAGATGCTTTCAGACTGTCCGGCGTTGATCAGATACGTCTCATGCCAGATGCCAACATCACCGTTCGTGCCGACCATTCGGTTGAAGTTGCGCCAGGCCGGCAAATGTTGCGCATCGGCACGCGTGGCGTAGTTCTGCAACTGAGCAAAGCTTCGCCAGTACTGCACCATCATCAGGCCCGGGAAGCCGAGATGGGTGCGGGCGTGCAGCAGGCCCATGTCGGGATGCTGGTGCAACTCACGGATCATCCCGCCCATCGCCCCTGCCAACTGCCACCAGCGATGGAGCTTCCAAAGACGATTGATGCGCATCCCAATCAGGAACACCACGAAATCGCCGTCGATCTCCGCCGCCTGCCGGTCCGCGAGGATCATCCTGGGTCGTCGGTTTTGGGTGCCTGCGGGAGATCTTGCGGATAGCTGACAAAGGGCAGCCTTTTCTTGCCGCTGTTGGTGGCCAGCTTGGCAATCAGATAAATCGCGGCCGGCACCACCAGCAGCAGCAGAACCGCAATCAAAATCAGAGTCATCGGCATATCCCCATATCTGGCCACTCACATGGACCATCGCGCGACTTTGTAAACAATGCCAAACCGAGGCCGCATGCCAGGCGTGGTGCCGTCATGGAGGGAGATTGCTGAAATGCTGGCCTGGGTCATCTACGCAGGGGCGGCGCTGCTCGAAATCGGTGGCTGCTTTGCGGTCTGGGCGGTGGTGCGACACGGCCGCGCCCCAGCTTGGTTGCTCGTGGCTGCGCTCGCACTCGCAGGCTTCACCTTCCTGCTATCACAAACCGGGCAAGCATTCGCCGGGCGGGCGTTCGCAGCCTATGGCGGCGTTTATGTGGCGGCGAGCTTAGCCTGGATGTGGGTGGTTGAACAGGAGACACCCACGCGACAGGATTTGCTCGGTGGTGCCATCGTTCTGATCGGGGCCTGGATCATCAGCAGCGGGGGGCGGGCCTGAGGATTTCCCCACATCCGCCGCCCCAAGCCGCCGCCCCGGTCACCTGTCCAGGACGGAGTGTCTAAGCCGCCCGCACCCCCTGGATGAACTGCCGGAACTCCGTGTTCAGCACATTGGCCTGTTCGGACAGATCTCCTGCCGCGTGCAGCACCAGGCCAGCTGCGGCCCCGGTGTCATTGGCCGCCTGGCTCACGCCTGCGATATTGGCGGTCACGTGCTGGGTGCTCGATGCTGTCTGCTGCACATTTCGGGCAATCTCGAGCGTGGCGGCCCCTTGCTGCTCCACCGATGTGGCAATAGCGGTGGCGATTGACCGAACCTCGTCAATCGTGGTGGTGATGCCGCCAATGGCTGCCACCGCATCGCCTGTGGCGGCTTGAATTTGGCTGATCTGCGCGCGAATATCCTCCGTGGCCCGTCCGGTCTGGGTGGCGAGACTTTTCACCTCTGATGCCACCACAGCGAAACCCTTGCCGGCATCACCGGCCCGCGCCGCCTCAATGGTGGCGTTCAGCGCGAGCAGATTGGTCTGGCTGGCAATGTCGGTGATCAGACCCACAACGTCCCCGATCTTCTGCGCACTTTCGGCCAATGCCCGAACGATGGTATCCGTGCGTCGCGCATCCGCCACAGCCTTGTCGGTGACGACGGCAGATTGTTCCATCTGCCGCCCGATTTCGCGGATCGAGGCACTCAGTTCCTCCGCCGCTGCCGCCACCGTCTGCACGCCGGCACTGGCCTCCTCTGCCGCCCCGGCCACGGTCTCGGCCTGCTGATTGGTCTGCGTCGCGGTGGAGGACATTGATTGCGCGGTGCCTTGCAGCGTGGTGGAGGCCCCGGAGAGTTGAGCGACGAGTGTGCCCATCTTCGCCTCGAAAATATGGATCAGCTGGGTCTGGCGCTGAACCCGCGCCTCCTTCGCACCACGCTCCTCGGTCTGCGCCGCTTCGAGCTTGCGCTGTGCTTGCGCATTGGCCTGAAACACCGTCAGCGCCTCCGCCAGCGCGCCCACCTCATCGCGTCGCCCGAGGCCGAAAATCTCCACCTCCAGATTGCCGCCGGCAAGATCGGTCAGGCTGCGCACAATGCTGGTGATCGGCCGCGCCACTTTGAGCAGGGCGATGCTGAACATCAGCCCGAACGCGAGCACGGTGCCAACCGCAGCCAACGTCAGCAGCAACGCGGTGCTGCGCTCCTCCTCGGCCTGTGCATCAACGCCGGCGGCGGCCAGGGCCTTGCTGATGACATCAAGCCGGCTCTCAAAAAATGTCAGCAGCTTGTCATGCAGCGGCAGTGAGGTCTGAACGTAGAGGTTCCAGCCCTGATAGGTGTCATTTTTCAGGCCGGCTGCCACCACCTCCTGCGTGGCCGCCAGATACTCCGACACGTTTTTGCGTGACTGCGCGATCTGTGCCTGCCGCGCCGCGTCGCCCACGGCGGTGGCGGCGAGCTGATCCAAGGCCTTGTCAAGACTGGCTTTCGTTGCAGTCAGCGCTGCCACATGACTGTCCATCTTCGAGCTGTCCGCTTCCAGCAGGATGCTTTGCGTTTCGCTGGCAGTGCTGTTGAGGCCCGAGATGATCTGCCACACCGCATTCAGCCGCCCGGCATCCACGTCCACCAGCGCCTCTGCCGTGGCACCAAGATGGGTCATGCTTGCCCGAGCAAACACCACCAAACCCATCATTGTGGCCAGCAGCAGCACCATCGGCAGAGCCAGTTTCCAGATCAGTCTCTGATGGTCCAAAGCCTTCCACATATCCCGCGCACCCACTGCAATGACCAAGCCAGCATGCATGTGAGCGGATTAAATGGCGGTTAAATTCGATGCGTCAGAGCAGCCACCGCTCCTCACGAACGCTGCGCACATCCACCTCCACATCGCAGCCCAGCACCGGCGGCGCACTTGGGAACACCGTCAGCCCCACGCTCGCCAGCCCTTGCTCGGCCATCACCGCCATCACCTCATCCAGCGCATGAATGGTGTAGACCTGCACCCCGGTGATCTCCCGCCAAACCCCGCCGAGATCCGCCACCTTCTGGCGCAGATCATCCATGATGAACGCCGTCTTCTCGCGCAGCCCGGCCTCCGAAACATCGCCCTCCGCCACAATACCAAAAGGCGCATCGCGCACCTCTGGCTTGCCCGCCACCACAAACTCGCCGCCCGGAGCCGCCGCATCCGGCACCGCGACTGTGAAGCCGAACAACTCATTCGTCATAGGCACATCGAAATTCGGCACCAGATTGCTGCGCGTGATCGGAAAGCTGCCCTCGGCGGAGAACCCGTTCGCCCGCAGCGTCTCGATATAGGTCGCATTGAACGCGGCAAAATCCACAAAGCTCATCACAACCGGTGAACGCAACTCACATCCGGCCAGGGCGAGCGGAGAATACCCATGCGCCCGCATCCATCCCGCCATCGCGGCCATCCCCTCAGCCATCACGGTGCCTGCGGGCAGCCGCACCCGCACCAGTCGATGGCCGGGCAGGGCGATCACGCCGTTCGAAAACGGATGCCGTCCACCCGGCAAAAACGAAAAGCCGCCGGAGGTTTTGGTGAGCATGCTCAACTTGTCCTTGGCAAAGGGCGAGGCGGGGCCTCATGGGGATCAAAGCTCTCATTCATCACCGCTTCCACCCGGCAATCCTCACACATCCGCACCACGTCGATGCGCTTGGCGTTCGGCCCGGTGAACATCCAGTGCTTCTCCGACAGCTTGGCCACAATCCGCTCCACCGTCGAGCGCGCTCCGAATGGTTTGCCACAGGAAATGCACGGATACGGCTCTTCCTGCTTGATCGTCACCGCCCCCGCATTCCAGGCCGCCAAATCGAGGCGCGGCTCCAGCGAGATCACCTTCTCCGGACACGTCGCCCGGCACAGCCCGCACTGCACACACGCATCCTCGGCAAATCGCAGCGTCGGCTTGTCCGGATCATCCCGCAGCGCCCCCACCGGGCAGGCGGACACACAGGCAAGGCAGAGCGTGCATCCGGCGGTATCGACAACCACCGCCCCGAACGGACTTCCCTCAGGAAGCGGGGTGCTCTGCGCCAGACGCTCCGCCGCGCGATGCAATTCCTTCAGCGCCGTCACCGCCAAATGCCGCCCTGTGGCGAGCGGCAGAAAGCCGGACCGTCTCGCAACAACAGCCCCGCCCAACGGGATAGGATATAATTCATCGGGATTGCTGGTCGCAAGCACATTCGGCGGCGTCAGGCCCAGTGGGGTGAGGATAGCCGCAGCCAGCTCCACCACCCGATGCAGCACCGCCACGTCATGCCGAGGCTTATCCGCCACCAGCGCCACCACGCCGGCACAGCCATACGCATACGCCGACGCAATCAACTCGATGCCCGTCTGCGTCACCTCATTCAGCCGCAGCGGCAGCACATGCGCCGGCAAGCCCCGCCCAAACCGCGCCGCCGCCTCAATCAACGCAGAGCCATGCGCCTCATCATGCAGCAACAGCACCGGAGCCGACCCACCCGCCGCATGAAAAGCCGCCATCATCACCCGCAGCTTCTCAATCACCGAAGCAGGCGGTGGCAGCGCGTAAGCCGCAGCCCCGGTCGGGCACACCGAAGCACACGCCCCGCAACCGGCACAGATCTCGGCGGATATCGCCACATGATCCCCATTCGGCGTGATCGCCCCGGTCGGGCACACATCCAAACACCGAGAGCAGCCCACACGCTTGCTCCGGCTATGCGCGCACAGGCTCTCGGTGAAATCGACATAAACCGGCTTGTCGAACGTCCCGACCAGCGCCGACGCCGCATGGATCAGCTTTTCGATCGTCTCCGGCCGAGCGGGATCGGCCCGCAAATACCCTTCCCGCAACTCATGCGCCGGAAACAGCGGCATGCCACCACTGATGTCGATGACAATGTCACACCGCGACACCGCGCCATCCTTCGCCGCACCCCAGAGCAGCTTGTTGCGTGAGAACGGCAGGGAGGCCGCATTGCCATCCACCACCAGCTCAAACCCGCCCAGCACGCCGCGCGCTGAGCGGATCGTCCCCGCCAGCACTGGGAAATCATCGCGCGAAGGCGGCGTCACATCCCCAGGCCGAGACAGCAGCACCGTCACGTCCAGCACATCAGCCAGCCGCTGGCCCAAGTCAATCGCCGCCTCATCGCGCCCATAAATCAGCGCCACGCCCTCGCTGGTCAGCGACACCAGCTTCGACGCCGGCATCGCAACCGCAGCCCCCGCGAGCAGCGCCGCCATCTTCGGCCCCGTCCCCACAGCGTCCGACCAGCCCGCCGTCTCGCGAATATTGGCGAATTGCAGCGTGCACCCAGCCTCGTCCGCCATCTCCTGAAACAGCGGTGCCTCCTGCGTGCAGCCAATGGTGATCGGCCGGCCCTCCGCCAAAGCCGCCTGCACCGCCCCAATCCCGGCACGACACAGCTGCGTTCCCATCCGCAGCTCCCCGCCGGCACACCCCAGCGCCCGGCCATCCAGCGTCATCGTGTCGGCACATGAGCAGGCAAACACAATCCGATCCACGTCAGCCGTTGCCATCAACTCGTCCTTTGACCCGTCACCTTCTATACAGTCCGAACGATCCGATGGGAGTCCCTTGCGTGCGCCACCAAAACCTCGACCTGCCGCCGCCTTACACCGAAGTCGCCCTGCGCGAAGCCGGTGACGCATTCACCCGAGCCATCGCCGAGGCTGAGGCCGGGGCAGGGGCGGGCCTGCTCGTCTGGGTCCGCCGCATGGGCCAGTGCGACTGCGCCGTCATCCTCGAACCAGAGGAAAAACTCGCCGAAGCCCAGCACGTCATCCTCGCCGGTATGGCCGCCCTGGCCGACGCCCTCAACGCCATCAGCCCACCAGAAAAACCGCTCACCCTCGTCTGGCCGGACCAGGTGCTGTTCGACGGCGGCCTCATCGGCGGCGGACGTCTCGCCTGGCCCGCTGACTGCACGCCGCGTGACGTGCCCGCCTGGCTCGTCTTCGGCTTTACCTTGCGAACCCTCGCGGACGAGCCGCCCGGTGCCACGCCCCCCGCCGCCCTCATCGATGACGGGTTCGATGATTTCGAAAACGGACCCTTCATCGAATCCTTCGCCCGCCACCTCATGCTCGCCCTCGACGAATGGCAGCAGGGCGGCAAAAAGGCGGCGCTCGCCAGTTTCCGCCGCTACGGCAAATCCGCCAAAGGCGACCTCGCCCTCGCTCTGCAATCCCCCTCCTGGCTCGACGGCGAAGAAATCGCCCACGGACCCACCGCGTGAAGCTCCCCCGCACTCTCCGCCTCGACCCATCCGACCGCTTCGTCTTCGACCGCGCCGCCGAGCCCGGGGAATGGGCCGTCTCCGGTGCCTTCGTCTTCGCCGATCTCGACCCGGCCACGCTCTCCCACAAGGCCCGCGTTGCCATGCGCTCCGGCTTCCTCGGCATCGAAAGCCTCGGCTGGTCCACGCTTGCCGAAGTGGCCGAAGGAGATTTCGACACCGTCGCAGCCCAACTCGCCACCCAGCTCCGCGCCCATTTCGGAGCCCCCGATGACGAAGCAGCCCTCGCCGCCGCACAGGACGAAGTGAATTTCGCCGCCTCCCTCTGCGACCTCCCGCTCGGCACCGTCATCGCCGTCCAGCGCACCACCACGCCCGAGGGCCTGCAGGAACGTTTCCGCACCCTCCAACCCCGCACGGCCGGCGGACCCCCCGTCTTCGCCCTCATCCAGACCGACGAGGAAGACCCCGACCACATCGACCTCACCACCCTGCTGGGCAACAGCGAGTGAGCGCCGAATTATGGGTCTCCTCCGGCCACCTCCTGCTCGACCACACCGAGGACGGCCGCCTCCGCCTCACCGACGAATTCCTCCGCGCCTTCCTCGCCCGCCCCGAGCTGATGCCGCCCGAGGAAGCGTGTGACGCCGAACGCGCCCTGCACGCCCACCTGCTCGCCACCCCCGCACCGCCGCCGATCCGCAGGGCCTCGCGGACCCAGACGCGGTCGAGAACTGGACCGCTTTCCTCCATTTCCGCCAGGCCCTGCTAGACGCCCCCAGCATCGAAGCCGCCTACCTCACCCTCGCAACCGCGCCCTCCACCACCGTGCCGCCGCTGTTCATGACGCAGCTCGTCCACGTCATCCTGCGCAACGCCCTCGATGCGTGCCCCGACCCCTTCACCCTGCGCGCCGCCGAACTCTTCTTCCGCCCGCAGCGCGCCACCGCCCATGCCGGCACCATGCTGCTCGCCGACGCCGAAGCCATCGAGGGCCACGAAGCCGCCCGCCGAGGCTCCCCATTGCTTGCCATGCTCGCCCCACCCGCGGTCGCCGAACTCGCCGTCCTCACGCCCGAAAACGCCCACGAATACCGCGCCCGCAGTGACGCATTCGACATGGCGCTCAACCTCGGCGGCAACCGCAGCGGACGTGAGGCCCTAGGCCGCGCCATCAAAATCTGGCTCCACCACATGCTCGGCCTATCCGCCGAGATCGAAACCCTCACCGAGCTCTCCGAGCCCGACTGGCGCTGGTTCGTCGGCCTGGACAGCGACGCCACCCGCATCGGCAACGCGCTCTGGCAGGGGGACGACACGCCAGACGCCAAAAACCTCCTCGCCCTCTACCGCCTCCGCCTCGCCCCCGACGCCCGCATCCGCCCCGACCTACAGGGCGCGCCCATCACGCTGATGCTCGCCATGAACGAAGACCGCCTGATCCGCCTGAAGCCGCAAAACCTGCTCACCAACCTGCCGCTTATTACGATATCGTAACGAAATGGTCGCAGTTCGGTATGAAGGCCGAATCGCGTGAAAAAAGCGTAAAAAACGAGAGTGGCGCTACCACCGAAGCCCGGCTCCACAGAGGAGCGGGCACCACCGGCGCGGGCGGGCGAACATACTGCCCCGTCACCACCGGGATCATCACAGCCAGCCCAAACCGAGTCACATGCCGCCACAGCACCACGCGGCCCTTCGGCGTCATGAACCCGTGATACAGCCCATCCAGCCCGCCCCGATCATCCGTGACAAGGCTTGCGTCCTGCTCAAACTCCAGATGCGCATAACGCTCCTCGGTCATCAGCCACGCCAACATCGCGTGCCGGAGCATCGGACACAGCGAGCAGATCACCATCAACTGCATCAACACAGCCAACCCCTCCGCCCCACGCACAGCCCGCCCCATGATGCAAAGCAGCACCAACGGATCAGGCGTTGCGGGAGAGCGAGAAACAGTCATCGGGGCGGGGCTCCTGTGTTTGAATGAGTGTTATTTAATTAAACACAACCAGCCAGAAAATGCAAGTGAAATTGACATCCGCAAAACCCCGTAGGGTGCGTCGCGCTTGAGCGCCGCACCAATTTCGTGGACGGGTAATTTCGTTAGTGCTTCCTATCTGCGGTTGTCAGCCTTGATCGCTTCTGCCAAGACGGACGAGAAAATTTTTGGTTGTCGGTTTACAAAAAAGTTTGGCAATCGATTAGTCACTTCGAGATATGCTAGTTTGGGATTGTAGCTGTATGGCCAAATTGCCAGAATTCAAAGAAATCTTGCCAACAATGGATCCACCTGACACATGCCCGCCAAGCGACGCAACCCCGCCATCACGACAGTGCGTGGTGAGATTCGTTTTGGCCGACCCGCCCACCATCGATGATTTTCGGTCACACAATCTTTTAGGGCAGCCTAGAAATCCGCAAGTGGATGCTTGTCGTTGGGCTTCATGCTCTGTATTTTCTTCGCTTCCTGCGCTCAATAAGCTTCCCAGGATCAGGGAGCGTTTCAAATACTTTGTTACATTTGAAATAGACGAAAACTCTGGTGTCGTTAAAACTGGCAGAGGGGGTCATCTAGATCTATGGATGTTTGCATCGTTTGATCCGCTAGGCAATTTAATTTGTTGTGCGCCGCTATGAACACGTCGCTTGTCCCCGCCCTTAAGCGTCGGAGGGCGTCTGTAGATCAGACGTTGGTTTACATGGATGGTCCGCAAGTAATTACTCTAAAAGGAAGCCGGAAAAGTCATTGGATCGCGGTCGCTATCGATGCCTCCGATGCAGAGTACCCTTTCCTTTGCTCTCAGGTCACGATCGATGAGCTGCTTCGGTATTTCGACGGTCACGTTGATCTCCGGTATCTTTTTTTGTATTCAAAATTGAAAAATTATATGACATTTGATTATGCAAAATGCGGCGTTGGCGAATTTTTGATGACAGAAATTGTGCTAAAGGAAAAGGATTTACCAGATAAGGGTTTTTTTGCGAGGGATCACACGGAAACTATATCGCACAGCACTCTCGGAGTGTCTCCGTCGAGAACGAGCACTGATGAGTATGTTGTCGATATTGACGGAAACTGGGAATTCCCGGAGTTTTCAAGCTTCGGTGAGAAAATGTCTGGAGTTTATTCCTTCTTGCACGCTGTTAATACTCTTTCAGAGCTTCCTGTTCGGCCGATAACGGAGCAGAAAAGCCGTTTGGAGGAAACGTTTAACGTGCACCCCTGGCGCGGCGGATTTAGCTATGTGAACTTTTATGAGGATCTCTATTTTAGTATCGAAAAAGTAGATCGGCTAAATGTTCGTGAGATTGCGTATGCCTCACCCGGCCATATTACATTGGAGGGCAGTGGGTCGACTTTTGTTGAAGTTCAAAAGGCGCTGAATGCCATTAAGTCAAAATATTCTAAATCTAAGGAATTCTATGGGTCTCTTTATCAATTTTTGAGTAAAAATAAGCTTCTGGCCACATCCTCTTCAGATGTGCGCGGCACAGTTGTTCTTCAGAATATCATAAAAGAATTAGTTGAAAATTTAGCGAATTCTATCGAGCTTGAAAAAATTGATGTAATTTACGAATATTCTGATAAAAATTGGGTTGTTACAGCAAAGATTATCCTAAGTTACCACAGAAGGCTTGTAGAGTTGTTCAAGTTTTATGCTGAGGGACGGGCAAAATAGAAATGGTTTTTTGGTTTATGTTAAATTCTCATGGGATGGTACTCCTGGCAGATACGCCAAGTTGGGGTGGCGTCAACCAACTGTCGGCCCTTATTAAAAACATGCACAAATAACACGCCAAGTGTTGCGGTATATTCCCTTTCTGCCAACCCTTGCCTGCCTCTGAGTCAAGTGCACCCATGCCCCCACCCCCCACCTTCACCGCCCAGATCGCCTGGACCGGCGACCGGGGTGAGGGCACCAGGCGCTACCGTGGCTATGACCGCAGTTGGAGCATCGCCACCCCAACCAAACTCCCCATCCACTGCTCGAACGACCCGATGCTCGGGGGCGACCCCACCAAGCCAAACCCCGAGGACATGCTGCTCGCCAGCCTCGCGGGCTGTCACATGCTTTGGTATCTGCACCTCGCCAGCACCGTCGGCATCATCGTGCGCGGCTATGAGGACACTCCCATCGGCATCGGTGAGGCCGGGCCGCGCGGGGAGGGGAGGTTCCTGTCCGCCACCCTGCGCCCGCGCATCACCGTCGAACGCGGGGCCGATCTGGCACAGGCCGACGCGCTGCACCACAAAGTGAGCGAATTCTGCTTCATCGCCCGCTCGGTGAACTTCCCCATCTCCTACGAAGCCACCTACGCCGAAATCTAACCGCCGCGCGCGCCACGTCCGGCCACCACGAAACCCCTTGCCAACGCCACCAGTTGCGAATAATTCCTAATTGCAGAATTACACTGAGGTCGCCGTGAACAGCTCCACCACCCAGCCATCGGCTTCGCGTCTCAGCCGAGGCAGCCGCGCGCTTGCCGTCTTCGGGCCGGGGCTGGTGGTGATGCTGGCCGACACCGATGTCGGCAGCGTCATCACCGCCGGGCAAAGCGGCGTGCAATGGGGCTACCGGCTGCTCGCCATTCAGTTCGTGCTGATGCCCATTCTCTACATGGTGCAGGAACTCACCGTCCGCCTCGGCATCTTCACCGGGCGCGGCCACGGCGAACTGATCCGAGACACGTTCGGCCGCTTCTGGGCGTGGTTCTCCGTCGCGGGCCTCGCCATCGCCACCGTCGGCGCGCTGCTTACGGAAATGTCGGGCGTGGCCGGTGTGGGCGAGCTTTACGGTGTGCCGCGCGGCTACTCCGTGGGCCTCGCCTGCGCCGCCCTCATTCT
>CAIJTR010000173.1 GCA_903823665.1 uncultured Rhodospirillales bacterium | reverse complement strand
TGGTCCCCACCCGTCGTTAATTACTGAGCCACCCCCGCACCGCAGCAAAATGTAGGCTATGCGGAACAAGACGCTTGAATACCTTTTTGAATTGGGAACCATGAGCCGACTGCTGCTTGTCGAAGACGATCAGGAAACCGTTGAAGAAATTACGGAATATTTCCGCATTCGTGACTATCACGTTGATCATTGCCCGACCGGCCCGGACGGATTGGTCAACGCCACCGAGGCAGAGCCAGATGTCATCGTCGTCGACCGGCTGCCGCCGGCACGCAGACACTGACCAGCCAGACCGGCGGTCTCGACCTGTTCACCGGTGCCGCGGCGGCCGTGGCAGGCGACACGTTCTCCAACTTGATGACCAACGACATGATCCAAATCACAGACCTCGCCTTTGCAGGTCTGGGAATGGCTGTGACGCAGTCTGGTGCCAACACCGTCGTCACGCTGGCCGGTCACAGCACTGTGGTTGGAACGGCTTTGACGGCGTCCTTCAACGTTGCGGGCAATTTCAGCCAGTCGAGCTTCCACATTGCATCCGACGGCGCGAACGGAATCCTTATCGCGCATAGCTGATCGCAGACCGGCACGGTCGCTGTCTGGAGCGCATCCCAGACAGGGGCCGTTAAGGTTTTGCCCGCCATTGATCTGCGTCAAAGTCACAGAGAACAATAGCGACCATATTTCCTGGGCCATAAGCAGCTCCACCCGGGAATATTGATATGAACGCCAATAAATTGTCCGTTTTGATTGCCATTTTCGGCATCGCGAGCAATGCCCGTGCATAAACCGTGGAAACGCCCCGGCACACGATCCGAATGGCAAAACTGCAAGCGATTCCATGATGCATGCTCATGCCATAGGCGTCATTCGTCAGCACTCATCCAGCTCCGTCTCAGTCACCGGCGGCCATATCGACGCTTCAGCCTTTATATCGGCGGGGGCATGACGGTGTCGCTCTCCTGCGATTGGTGGCGCTACCGGCTTCCGCTTCTAGCTCAACCACAAACGTAGGGAGGATCGCACAATGTCCATCACCGCCAGGGAGTTGATGACATCACCCGTCGTCACCACCGACCCGAAGGCCAACCTCTATCAGGTGGCCGAATTGCTCATACGCAAGAGAATCAGCGCGATACCGGTTTGTGAGCCGAATGGCACACTCGCTGGCATTATCAGCGAGGCCGATGTCATGCGCCCCTTCCGCGAATCAGTTCAGAGGGTCCGCAGCCGCTGGCTTGACCTGCTCTCAGAAGGCGAGGACCTTTCGACCGAGTTCCTGGATTACCTGCGCCAGGATACCACGCCGGCCTCGGACCTCATGGCCCGTCACGTTATCACCGCCGGCCCCAACGCCACGCTGGAGGAGCTTGCCGAACGAATGACGGCTCACGGCGTCAAACGCCTGCCGATCGTTGATGCAGGCAAACTGATCGGTATCGTCAGTCGCTCCGATTTGCTGCGAGGCATCACCATGATGCACGTCGTTGCCAAGTAAGCTGGGTCGGCTGCGTCAAAGCGGCCGGACAAACGTCGCCCCCACCAGTATGTGGCCGGTGCTCGGAAGAACGCCGACCAGCACGCCGGGGTGGTTTAATTCCATATGCCGCCTGAAACAGACAGCGCCAAGCGGATGACGATGAGACGCAAGCCGAACGACCAGCACGCTACGGTTAGGCAGGCCTGCGCCCACCGTCAGGGGTCGCCCAAAACGCAGCCATTTCTGCAGTGACAAGGCAGGCAACGCAAAGCGCATGAGTACAAATACGCTACGCGGTTGATTGCGCTGTAGCGGCTCCACAACCAACCCTGAAGGGGCACCTGCATGGGTCATACGCGTAATATTCATACTTTCGGAACCACCGGCATTGATCTGGCGCAATGACACACCCACCTCACGTGTTGTGGTGGTCTGTGAAACGATCAAAAATTTTACCGAAACCACACACTCATTGGCGACCAACTTGAAATCACGGCGCATGCTGGCGCGGTCAGCGAAGGAGCACGAAAATGGGCGCACGGCCCGTGATCCTTGTCGAAGAAGCGCGACGCGAGCATTGCCATAAATGCGATGTTCGGCAGAAAAGCGTGTGTCGTGCCATCGACGACGCTGGCTTGGCAAAGCTGTCCGCCGCAGCAGTCATCGTTGATGTCAAGAAGGGTGAAACCTTCATGATGGAAGGCGATCCGGCCATCGATTTCTTCAATGTCACCCACGGTACGGTCAAGCTGTTCAAGCTGATGCATGACGGTCGCCAACAGGTCGTGGGCTTTGCCGGTGCCGGGTATCTCCTCGGCCTAGCAGTCTCTAAAGCCTACGCATCCAGCGCCATCGCCATCGAGCCGGTACGCATGTGCCGCTTCTCCCGCACCAAGCTGCGCACGCTGATGGATGATTTCCCGAGGCTGGAAGCGCTGCTGCTAGAAATTGCCTGCGACGAACTCGCCGCCGCACAAGAGCAAATGCTTCTGCTCGGCCGCAAGTCCGCACAGGAGCGCCTCGCCAGCTTTCTCGTCAGCTGGGGTGCCATCACCAACCCCTGCGCCCACGGCGACCGCGTGGCGTTGCCCATGACACGCGGCGAGATTGCTGATTATCTTGGCCTCACCATCGAAACCGTCAGCCGCACCTTCAGCAAATTCAAAGCCGAAAAACGCATCCAAACGTTGAGCAACGACGAGGTAATTCTGCTTGATCGCGCCTGGCTCGAAAACCTCGCCGAGGGTGCGATGGCGTCGCCCTCCCTTGCTTGACATCCTGATCAAGATATCTGCCACGCCATCATCAATAGCATCGCAGCGCTGAGCAGCAACATCGGCGGCCCCAGCCGTGCCAGCATCGACGTCCAGCGCCGCACACCGAGTTGCCCAGCGATGCCAAGAATGGACAGGCTTGGCACCGTGCCCAAACCAAATGCCAGCATCGCCAGCGCACCCAGGCCGCCCGAGCCTGCGGTTCCCGCAACCGCCAGCGCCGAATAGAGCAGGCCGCACGGCAAAAACCCCAGCAGGATGCCAAGCAGAAACGCACCCACCGGCTGCGTCGCATCAATCCGCGCTGAGTATGACGCCACCAGACCAGCCCACGGCACCACCACACGTGGCAAACGCAGCCGTCCCACCAGCCCACGCGGCCAAATCCGGCGCATCGCAGCAAATGCAAAGATGCACGCCCCTATCAGTAAAAAACCGGATGGCAGCAGTCGAAGGCCAGGAATAACGCCAAGCATTGCCCCCGATCCGGCAGCCAGCGCGCCCAGCAGCGAATAAGTCACCAATCGTCCGAAGTGATATGGCAGCAACAACCCGCTGCTCACCCGATGCCGCTCGCACATCCGCGCGGCACTCACCGCCTGCAATCGGCTGGACACCTGCGCCAGCACAAAGGGCCCGCACATCGGCACGCAATGCGCCACGCTGCCCACCAGCCCCGCCAACAGCATCGCCACCAGCATGCCCGCTCCACCGCCAGAGCCGCACAGCGCAATCATGCTCTGCAGATGCGCTTCCATCGCCCCTCCAAACCTGGAGCACTCATCTGGCGAAACTCAACACCACCGCATTGATCTGGATCAAAGTGACCACCGCGTAACCATGCCAGACCACTACCCATGACGGACCTATCCGCAGGAGCTGTGAGCATGAACAATGAGACCGCTGACCGCATTGTCAGTTGGATGATGATCCCACTGGGCCTCCTCGGCCTGCTCATCTGGGCGCGCGCGCTCGATGCCGAAATGTATGTCTTCGGCCTGTCGCTCACCCTGTTTTCCACCGCCTTTGGCTTCGCCCAGATCAAGCGCCATTACGACGACGCAGATCTCGCCGGCGCGCACGCCGCAGCACATCGCGGAGGGCAGCCTCGTGGCTAGTCCTGTCATGGTCAACGGTGTCTACCCTCCCGTTGAATACAATGAGGAAGTCGTCCGCAAATTCATGATCGCCGCGATGTTCTGGGCCGTGATCGCCTTCACCGTGGGCGTCTATCTGGCCCTGGAGTTGTCCTGGCCGGAATTCAACCTCGGCTACTCCTTCACCAACTTTGGCAGGCTACGCCCCGTCCACACCTCAGCTGCCATCTTCGCGTTCGGTGGATCAGTGCTGTTCGGAACCGCCATGCACGTCGTCCAGCGCACCTGCCGGGCGCGACTATTCGGCGGCCGCGTGCTCGCCGACTTCATCTTCTGGGGCTACCAGTTCTTCATCGTCATGGCAGCCCTCAGCTATGTCATGGGCTTCAGCAAAAGCCGTGAATACGCCGAGCCAGAATGGCATATCGACCTTTGGCTTACGCTCGTCTGGGTGCTGTTCGCTGTGGTATTCGTGGGCACGCTGATGAAGCGCCGCGAGCCGCATATCTACGTGGCGAATTGGTTCTATCTGGCCTTCATTCTGACCGTGGCCATGCTGCACATCGTCAACAACCTTGCTGTCCCCGTCTCGTTCTACGGCTCGAAAAGCTACTCGCTGTTCTCCGGCGTGCAGGACGCGATGATCCAGTGGTGGTATGGCCACAACGCCGTTGGCTTCTTCCTCACTGCTGGCTTCCTGGGAATGATGTATTACTTTATTCCCAAAGCCGCCGACCGGCCAATCTACTCCTACCGCTTGTCGATCGTGCATTTTTGGTCGCTGATCTTCCTCTACATCTGGGCTGGCCCGCACCACCTCCTCTACACGTCGCTGCCGGACTGGACGCAGACTCTCGGTACTGCCTTCTCAGTGATGCTGTGGATGCCGTCCTGGGGCGGGATGATCAACGGGCTGATGACGCTGTCAGGTGCCTGGGACAAGCTGCGCACAAATCCCGGCCTGCGCTTCTCCGTCACAGCCGTGGGCTTCTATGGCATGGCGACATTCGAGGGGCCGGTGATGTCCATCGCCTCCGTCAACTCGCTCAGCCACTACACCGATTGGGGCATCGGCCACGTCCATTCCGGCTCGCTCGGCTGGGTGGCGTTCATAAGCTTTGGCGCGATGTATTACCTCATTCCCGTGCTGTGGAAGCGCCCTGAGATGTATTCGGTGAAGCTGATAGCCTGGCATTACTGGATCGCAACGCTCGGCATCGTGCTTTACATCACCTCGATGTGGGTGGCCGGCATCATGGAAGGCCTGATGTGGCGCGCCTATGACAGCTACGGCTTCCTGCAATACTCGTTCGTCGAATCTGTCATCGCAGCCCACCCGTTCTTTGTCATCCGCATGGGCGGCGGCGTCTGCTTCCTCACCGGCGCGCTGATGATGGCCTTCAACATGTTCATGACCATACGCGGCCCCAAACCGGCGTCGATCTCGATGCCGCACGGCTACGCGCTGGCGGGAGAGTAAGCCATGTTCGGTGGAAGACTGACGCACAGCATGATCGAACGCCACGCCATGCTGCTGCTGTTGCTGGCCCTGCTCACCGTGAGCATTGGCGGCATCATCGAGATCGTGCCGCTGTTCACAATCGAGACAACGGTGGAACACGTCCAAGGCGTGCGTCCCTACACGCCGCTCGAACTGGCTGGCCGCAACATCTATGTTCGCGAGGGCTGCTATCTCTGCCACAGCCAGCAAATCCGCTCGCTGCGGGATGAGGTGGAACGGTATGGCCACTACAGCCTCGCCGCTGAGAGCATGTATGATCACCCATTCCAGTGGGGCTCCAAGCGCATCGGGCCAGACTTGGCCCGCGTCGGTGGCAAATACTCCAACGACTGGCACTACGCCCATTTGCAAAACCCACAGGCGCTGGTGCCGGAAAGTCTGATGCCGCGCTACGAGTTCCTGGCCAGCACCTACATCGACGCCAACACCATCGCTGATCACCTGCGCACCAATCGCATGGTGGGCGTGCCCTACAGCGACGAGGAAATCGCCGCGGCGCAAGACGATCTGCTCGCACAGTCCACGCCCGGTGCCGACACCACAGCACTGCTCAAGCGTTACCCTAAGGCCAACATGGTGCCAGGTGCCGCCGGTCGCCCGACCGAGCTTGATGCGCTGATCGCCTACCTGCAGGTGCTTGGCACAATGGTGAACTTTGCTGACACCAGCACGGAGACTTTGAAGCAATGAGCGCATTTGATGGCTTCGTCGCCTGGTTCCAGCACTACAGCATCGCCTTCATGACCGGCGTGTTCGTGCTGATCTTCGTGTCCACCTATTGGCCCGCACGCAAGGCCGAGATTGAGCGGAATGGTCAAATCCCTCTCAACGACGATCGGTAAGGATTGCGAGTATGACTGATCAAATCGAACGTGATCCCATCACCGGCACCGAAACCACCGGCCATGAGTGGGACGGCATCAAGGAACTGAACACACCGCTGCCGAAATGGTGGCTCTACACTTGGCTTGCCTGCATCGCCTGGGCCGCCGTGTGGTGCTTCCTCTACCCCTCGATCCCCTATGGCCCCTCTTACTGGCATGGCATTCTCGGCCACACCAATCGCGCCGATGTGGACCGCGAGGTTCATGCCGTAGCCGTGCAACGCAGTGCCGTGATGGACAAAATCGGTACCATGTCCTTCGCCGACATCCGCGCAGACAAAGGCCTCGCCGAAGCCGCTAACACCGCCGGACGCATCACCTTCGCCAACAACTGCCAACCCTGCCACGGCGCGGGTGGCGCTGGTGCCATCGGCTATCCAGCACTCGCCACCGGTGCCTGGATCTGGGGCGGCAAGCTTGAGGACATTCAGCAAACCCTCATCCACGGCATCCGCAGCGGCGATCCCGAGGCGCGGGACAGCCAGATGCCGCGCTTCGGCATCGATGGAGTCTTGAAACCGGAAGAAATCCAGCACGTCGCTGATTTCGTCATGACGTATTACGGCACGCCCCGCAAAGACGCCACGCCGGCAGAACTTGCTGCGGGCGCCGAGATCTTTGCCAATAACTGTGCGGCCTGCCACGGCGACAAGGGCCAGGGCGGCCGAGAGTTTGGAGCCCCGCGTTTGGCCAGCGAGGTTCATCTCGGCGGCCACACCCGGCAGGATGTGATCAACCAGATCAACAACCCGCATATGGGCGTGATGCCCTACTGGAATACGCGACTGGATGCCGCCACGATCAAAAGCCTTGCCCTTTACGTCCACGATCTCGGCGGCGGTGAATAGGTATCATCATGAGCCGCATCAGCCCAGCCGAGCGTAAGCTCCAACTGCAACGGGAGGCGGAGGGAGATCACCTCTACGCCAACCGCATTCGGGTCTATCCGAAATCCGTCCACGGCCCCGTTCGCCGCTTCAAATGGGCGGTGCTGATCCTGTGCCTCACCGTCTACTACATCCTGCCTTGGCTGCGCTGGGACCGTGGCCCCGGCCGTCCCAATCAAGCGCTGCTGCTCGATTTCACCCATCGCCGCTTCTACATATTCGGCCTCGAATTCTGGCCGCAGGACATCTACTACCTCACCGGATTGCTGATCTTGGGTGCCGTGTTCCTGTTCCTCATCACCAGCCTCGCCGGTCGCGTGTGGTGTGGCTACGCATGTCCGCAAACCGTCTGGACCGACCTGTTCATGTGGGTCGAACGCCTCGTCGAAGGCGACCGCAACGAACGCATGAAGCGTGATGCAGCGCCGATGAATGCCGACACGCTCTGGCGCAAGATCGCCAAGCACAGCATCTGGGTCGCCATCGCGTTTTGGACGGGTGGTGCCTGGATCATGTACTACGTCGATGCGCCCACCACCGTGCGCGCATTCTGGACCGGCACGGCAGGAATGGGCGTCTACGGCTTCACCGCTCTGTTCACCGCCTCCACCTATCTTCTGGCCGGCTGGGCGCGGGAGCAGGTCTGCACCTTCATGTGCCCGTGGCCACGCTTCCAGGCCGCAATGTTCGACGAGCAAAGCTTCATCGTCACCTACCAGAAATGGCGGGGCGAGCCGCGCGGGCATCTGAAGGCCGACACGCATGAGCCACACGGTGACTGCATTGATTGTGGAGCCTGCGTCACCGCCTGCCCCACCGGCATCGACATCCGCGAAGGCGTGCAACTCGCCTGCATAGGCTGTGGCCTGTGCGTTGATGCGTGCAACGAGGTGATGACCCGCGTCGCCCGCCCGCTTTGGCTGATCACCTGGGACAATCTCAACCGTCAGGCTGCCAAGGCGCAAGGCCACATTGTGCCCGTCCGCCTGCTTCGTCCTCGAACCATCATCTACGCCTCTGCCATGCTGATCGCCGTGGTCGTAATGGGCATCGCGCTCAGCCAGCGTCCCACCATCGGCCTGTCGGTGCAGCAAGACCGCGCCCCGTTGTTCGTCCGCCTGCCAGACGGATCGGTACGTGACGGCTACACCATCAAAATCTCCAACAAGACGCAGGCAGACACAGACTTCGACCTCGCGCCCGAGGGCCTGGGCGGTGCCACTATCGCCCTCTCCGAAACCCATCAGGACCGCGCCGCCACACTGCGCGTCAAAGTGCCAGCAGACGACGTGGGCACGTTGCGCGTCCTCGTCGTGGCACCGGATCAGAGCGGCTCGAAGCCGCTCACCTTCCGCCTGCGCAATACCCAAACCGGCGAGACCACAGCCAACAACGTCGCCTTCGTGGGCCCGGCCAGGTCGGCGGGTGCGCCGCGATGACATTGGAAGAACCGGACACCATGACGAACCAATCCAAGCCCCGAGCCTCCGCCTGGCAATGGTTCCCACAGGCGCTGTTTCTGTCGATGGCCGCCGTCTTCGCGGTCAATGGCGTGCTCATCTGGCAGGCGCTCGAAAGCTTTCCGGGCAAGGCGGTCGAAAACGATTTCGACGCCAGCAACAATTACAATCAGGTCCTCGAAGCCGCACATGCGCAGGCCGTGCTCGGCTGGAAGATCGACGCACGCGCCGAAGCAGGGCGGCCGGTGATTGTGCTTGTCGATCGCACCGGCAGGCCGCTCGAAGGGGCCACCATCACCGCCACCGCCCGGCGCCCGCTTGGCCCCACCGAGACCACGCACCCAACCTTCATGGCGGAACAAGGCGGCATCTACCGCGCGCAGGACGGGCTGACACTGCCCGGCAACTGGGATCTGATGCTGCGCATCGAGACCGGCGGCCACGCCTTCTCCGCCACGCGACGTGTGATCGTGAAATGAGCGAAACGGCCACCCTGACCGTAGCCGACACCCTTCCTCGCTGCCGCCATTGCGGCGAACCCTGCGCATCCGGCGAAGAGTTCTGCTGCATCGGCTGCACGGCCGCCTATCGCACCATCAGCGGTCTCGGCCTCGGCGACTACTACCAACGCCGTCTGCTCGACCCAAAGCTGCGCCCCCCCAAGCCGGAACCCGCCGACCGATTCGACGTGCAATCCGCCGTCGTCACACGGCCAGACGGCATGCATGAAATGACAATGATCGTCGATGGCGTGCAATGCGGGGCCTGCGTATGGCTCATCGAACAGGTGCTCGCCCGCCTGCCTGGCATTGAACGCGCCCGCGTCAACATGACCACCTGCCGCCTGCACACGATCTGGCGCGGGCCTGCCGAGACCGCCGATGCCATCATCGATACCGTTGAGGCGCTCGGCTACCGTCTGGTGCCGTTCCAGTTCGATCGCCAGCAACAGGCGTCAGACGCAATCGAGCGCAGCCTGATCAAAGCCCTCGCCGTCGCCGGGTTCGCTGCGGGCAATGTCATGCTGCTCTCCATCGGCATCTGGTTCGGCCTCGATGACGGCATGGGCCCAGCCACCCGCACGTTGATGCACTGGGTGTCCGCCCTGCTCGCCATGCCCGCTATCGCCTATACGGGAATGCCGTTCTTCCGCCCTGCCCTTGCCGCCCTCCGCCATGGCCGCACGAACATGGACGTGCCAATCAGCATCGGCGTTATTGTCATCACGACGATGAGCATGATTGAGACCCTGCGCGGCGGCACTCACACCTATTTCGACTCAGCCATCACGCTGCTGTTCTTCTTGCTGATCGGCCGCGTGCTGGATCACCGCGCCCGAGGCCTCGCCCGCGCCTCCGCCGAACGCCTGCTCGCCCTGCGCGATGCCGATGTCGCAGTGCTCCAGCCAGACGGCAGCGTGAAGCGCCGCCCAGGTGCCGCCACGACACCTGGCGAACACATCGTCACCAGTATGGGCGAACGCATCGGCGTCGATGGCGTCATCACGCAAGGCCAGGCCTCACTCGACACACGACTGGTCACCGGCGAATCGGTCCCACAACGCGCCGGTCCAGGCACGCAGGTCTATGCCGGCACCATCAACCTCGCTGCGCCCATCACCATTCGCGTCACCGCCACCGGCTCCGGCACGTTGGTGGCCGAAATGGCAAGACTGATCGAAGCTGCCGAGGGCCGCCGCGGCCGCTTTGTCGTCCTTGCCGACCGCGTCGCCCGCCGCTACGCGCCAGCGGTCCATTTCTGCGCCTTGCTGACGTTCCTCTGGTGGCTGCTGGTCATGCACGCCACTGTCGAGCAATCCCTGCTCATCGCCTGCGCCGTGCTGATCATCACCTGCCCCTGCGCGTTGGCGCTGGCCGTCCCCGCTGCCCAGGTCATCGCCACCGGCGCGCTGTTCGACCGCGGCATCCTGCTGAAATCCGGCACCGCCCTCGAACGTCTTGCCTCCATCGATACCGTCGTGTTCGACAAAACCGGCACGCTGAGCGAGCCCGAACTGGCACTCACCGGCATCCCAGACCCAGCATCGCTCAGCATGGGCGGAGCCCTCGCCGCCTCCAGCCGCCACCCCCTCGCCCGCGCCCTTGTCATCAGCGCCGGTCCCGTCCAGCCGCCTGCCAACGTGACCGAGCATCCCGGCCAGGGCTTGAGCCTCATGACACCCTTAGGTGAAACCCGCCTCGGCAGCGCCGCCTTCACCGGTGCCGCCACAAGTGACGACGCGTTTGCGGAACTCTGGCTCAGTGAACCCAACCGCGCGCCGGTCCGTTTCACCTTCGCCGAAGCCTATCGCCACGACGCCGCCAATACCGTCACGGCGCTACAGGCAATGGGGCTGGACGTGCATCTCCTCTCCGGGGACCGCATCGAACCCGTCCGTCTCGCAGCAGAGGCCATCGGCATCACGCAATGGCACGCAGGCTGCCTGCCTGCCACCAAAATGGCCCTGATCGAGGAAATGCGCGCCCGCGGCCACCACGTGCTCATGGTCGGTGACGGGCTGAACGACGGCCCGAGCCTCGCCGCCGCAGACGTCTCAATGTCCCCCTCTACCGCCGCCGAAATCAGCCAGAACGTCGCCGATCTCATCTTCCAGGGCACCGCACTCGCCCCGGTTTTGGTAGCAATCCACACCGCCCGACGCACCCAAAGCGTGATGCGCCAAAACCTCTCCCTCGCCCTCGGCTACAACGTCCTAACCCTGCCGCTTGCCGCCTGCGGTTTCGTCACCCCATGGCTGGCCGCCGCTGCAATGTCGCTGTCGTCGCTGCTGGTAATGGGCAACAGCCTGCGTTTGCAAAGGCGTATGGACAAATGAACGTCGTCCTGTTGCTGATCGCCGCCAGCCTGATCATGGCAACGCTCGGCCTCGTTGCGTTCCTTTGGTCGCTGCGCGTCGGGCAATATGAGGATTTGAAGGGAGCCGCCAACCGCATCCTGTTCGACGACGATTGATCCCACCGCCAAGCATCACATTGCGACACGCCCCCGCCATAGGCTAGACCGCCCCTTCGCCCAAGGCAGGAAGCCGCCCGTATGTCTGTGATGTCCGATATCTGGATCCGCAAAATGGCCACCGAGCACGGCATGATCACGCCGTTCGTCGAGAGCCAGAAGCGTGACGGCGTGATCAGCTACGGCCTGTCCAGCTACGGCTACGACGCCCGCGTGTCCGACGAATTCAAAATTTTCACCAATGTCGACAGTGCAGTGATTGATCCGAAAGCCTTCAGCGGAGACAGCTTTGTCGATCGCAAGGTGCCGGTCTGCATCATCCCACCGAACTCTTTCGCATTGGCGCACACCATCGAGGTGTTCAAAATCCCGCGCGATGTCCTGGTCATTTGTCTGGGCAAATCGACCTACGCGCGCTGCGGCATCATCGTCAATGTGACGCCGCTGGAGCCGGAATGGATCGGCCAGGTGACCATCGAGATCAGCAACACCACGCCGTTGCCTGCAAAAATCTACGCGTTTGAGGGCATCTGCCAGTTTCTGTTCCTGCGCGGCGATCAGCCGTGTGAGACGAGCTATGCCGATAAGGCCGGCAAATACATGGGCCAGCGCGGCGTGTCCCTGCCGCGGATGGGATGAGGAGATAAATATTATGGACCGCATTCGCATCCGTGGCGGCCGCCCACTCAGCGGCGAGATTATCATCAGCGGGGCCAAGAACGCCTCCCTGCCCCTCATGGCCGCTGGCCTGCTCACCGATGAGCGGCTGGTGCTGACCCGCGTCCCCATCCTGGCGGACACCAGCACCATGGGCGAACTGCTCGCCCAGCACGGCATTGCGGTGGAAAAGACCACCAATGACGGCCACACGCTCTCACTCGGCGGCCCAATTACCAACACCGAAGCACCGTATGACATCGTGCGCAAAATGCGCGCCTCCATACTCGTGCTCGGCCCCCTTCTGGCCCGCACCGGGGAAGCCCGCGTCTCGCTCCCCGGCGGCTGCGCCATCGGCACCCGCCCGGTCGATCTGCATCTGAAGGGCCTTGAGCAGATGGGGGCGGTCATTGAACTCGACGGCGGCTACATCAACGCCAAGGTCGCAGGCCGCCTAAAGGGTGCCACCATCGTCTTCCCCATGCCCTCCGTCGGTGCCACCGAAAACCTCGTCATGGCCGCCTCCGTCGCCGACGGCCGCACCATCCTCGCCAACGCAGCGCGTGAGCCCGAAATCACTGACCTTTGCGACTGCCTCGTTGCCATGGGTGCCCAAATCTCCGGCATCGGCACGGACAGGCTGACCATTGACGGCGTACCCAGCCTGCACGGTGCCACGCATGAGGTGATTGCTGACCGCATCGAAACGGGCACCTTCGCCTGCGCCGCCGCCATCACCGGTGGCTCGCTTCACCTGACCGGCGGCCGGCTCGATCATCTGGGGGCCGTCGTCTCCACCCTCGCGGAGGCTGGTGTTGAAATCAGTGAAACACCGACGGGCTTGAGCGTTCGCCGCCTGAACGGGCTGCACGGCGTCGATGCCATCACCGAGCCTTATCCCGGTTTTCCCACCGACATGCAGGCACAATACATGGTTCTGATGTCGGTCGCCACCGGAGCGTCGATGGTCACCGAGACGATCTTCGAAAACCGCTTCATGCACGTGCCGGAACTCAACCGCATGGGGGCCAGCATCAACGTCCACGGCAAATCCGCCATCGTACGCGGCGTGCCGTTCCTGTCTGGCGCCCCAGTGATGGCGACCGATCTGCGCGCCTCCGTTTCCCTCGTGCTCGCCGGTCTGGTGGCGCGTGGCGAGACGATTGTGAACCGCATCTACCATCTTGATCGTGGCTTCGAGCATGTCGAGCGCAAACTGGCGGCCTGCGGTGCCGACATAGAACGGATGCCCGGTTGAGGGTTTCGCCTGAACACCACAACCGTGTAGAGCACGCCGCATCGGGAGAGATGCGATGACGGCGATGTTCACGGCGGCGCAGTTGGAAGCTGAAGGATTGGGACCGCTCGTGCTGGCCCTGCCGAAAGGCCGCATCCTCGACGAATGCCACCCACTGCTCGAAGCCACCGGCATCAAACCAGACCCGGATTACGCCAACGAGGACAGCCGCAAGCTGCGCTTCACCACGAACGATCCGGAGTTGGACGTGGTGCGCGTGCGCAGCTTCGACGTCGCAACCTTCGTGGCCTTCGGTGGTGCCCAAATCGGCATTTGCGGCTCCGACGTGCTGATGGAGTTCGACTACCCCGAAATCTACGCCCCGCTCGACCTCGGCATCGGAGCTTGCCGCATCTCCGTCGCCGAACCCGCCGTTACCGCCGGCAAGGACGATCCGTCCACCTGGTCGCGCATCCGCGTTGCCACGAAATACCCCAACATCGCCCGTCGTCATTATGCAGCGCGAGGCATCCACGCTGATGTGGTGCATCTGAACGGAGCCATGGAACTCGCCCCCGGCCTCGGCCTCACCCGCCAGATCGTCGATCTCGTCGCCACTGGCTCCACTCTGCGGGCCAACGGGCTGGTCGAGACGGAGGTGATCACCCAGGTCACCAGCCGCCTCATCGTCAACCGCACCGCGCTCAAAACCCGGCCCGAAGCCATCGGAGCCTGGATCGCGCGCTTTCGTTCTGCACTGGCACAGGTTTGAAAACACTCTCCACCACCGACGCCGGGTTTGAAGCGGCGTTCGAGGCCCTCCTCGCCGCCCGCGACACCGCCCAGGATGTCCACGCCCCCGTGGCCGCCATCATCGCCGAAATCCGTGCGCAGGGTGACAAAGCCCTGTGCGACTACACCGCCCGCTTCGACCGGCTGACCCTCACGCCCGATCATCTGCGCGTCACCGATGCCGAGATCGACGCCGCCGTGGCGGCTGTCCCCGCCGATCTGCTGGCAGCGCTCGACCTCGCAGCCACCCGCATCGAAGCCTTCCATCAGGCGCAACTCCCCGCCGATCTGCGCATGACCGACACGGCCGGGCTCACGCTCGGCATGCGCTGGACTCCACTCGATGCCGTCGGCCTCTACGTCCCAGGCGGGAAAGCGGCCTACCCGTCCTCCGTCCTGATGAACGCCCTGCCCGCCCGCGCCGCCGGTGTGCCGCGCGTTGCCATGTGCGTGCCGACGCCGGACGGCGTGATGAACAACCTCGTCCTCGCCGCCGCCCGCCGCGCTGGCGTATCTGAGATCTACCGCGTCGGTGGAGCCCAGGCCGTCGCCGCCATGGCTTACGGCACCGCCACCATCGCCCCGGTTGACCGCATCGTAGGCCCCGGCAACGCCTATGTCGCCGAAGCCAAGCGCCAGGTATTCGGCCGCGTCGGCATCGATAGCATCGCAGGCCCGTCCGAAGTCCTCATCATCGCCGACGCCACCAACAACCCCCGCCACGTCGCCGTCGATCTGCTCGCCCAGGCCGAGCATGACGAACTGGCGCAGGCCGTCCTCATCACCAACGATGCAACCTTCGGAGCTGCCGTCGCAGCCGCCGTCGCCGCCGAAATCCCAACTCTGCCCCGCGCCGCCATCGCCGGGGCCAGCTGGGCGGACCACGGTGCCGTCATCGTCGTCCGCGACATGACGGAAGCAGCCAGCCTCGCCAACCGAATCGCCGCCGAACATCTGCAAATCATGACGGCCGAGCCCGAAGCCCTGTTCGCCACCATCCGTCACGCCGGTGCCGCCTTCCTCGGCCGATTCTGCCCCGAAGCTGTCGGCGACTACGTGGGCGGACCCAACCACGTCCTCCCCACCGGCCGCACCGCCCGCTTCGCCTCCGGCCTTTCGGTGTTCGATTTCCTCAAGCGCACCACCTGGATCGCTGCCGACAAAGCCGCACTCGATCAGGTTGGCCCCGCCGCCGTGGCGCTCGCCGAAGCCGAAGGCCTCCAGGCGCATGCCCGTTCCATCGCCATAAGGCTTGGAAATCCGCCGGTTGCATGAGGGTTTGCTTGACGCCACCACCCCCTGCGCCCATGTTCCGCGCGAAACTCAACACCAGTCAAAGAGGCTAGATGTCAAAAGAAGATATGATCGAATTCAGCGGAACCGTGATGGAGTTGCTCCCCAATGCCATGTTCCGTGTGAAACTCGACAACGAACATTCCATCCTCGCCCATACCAGCGGCAAGATGCGCAAAAACCGCATCCGCGTGCTCGCCGGTGACCGCGTCAACGTTGAAATGACGCCGTATGATCTCAGCAAGGGCCGCATCACGTTCCGTTTCAAGTAATACCTGCATGAGCGAAGCAGCGGGCGCTGCCCGTGGGAGGCTCGTCCTCGCCTCCGCCAGCCCCCGAAGGCTGGCACTTCTGGCCCAGATTGGCCTCACCCCCGACGAGATCATCGCCCCAGACATCGACGAAAGCTGGGAGCGCCTGGAAAATCCGCGCCTGTATGTGCAACGCATGGCGCGTGGCAAAAACGCCGCCGTCTCCACCGAAGGGTTCGTCCTCGCTGCTGACACCGTGGTCGCCGTCGGCCAGCGCATCCAGCCCAAGACCGAAACCGAAGCCGAAGCCCGCGCCTGCCTCGAACTCCTATCCGGCCGGCGCCACCGCGTCCTGACCTGCGTCGTCCTGCGCGCCCCCGACGGCAGGCTGGCGGAGCGTGTGTGCGAAACGGCGGTGATCTTCCACCGCATGTCGCCCGGCCAAATCCGCGCCTACCTTGCCACCGGCGAATGGCAGGGCAAGGCCGGAGGCTACGCCGTCCAAGGCCACGCCGCCGCCCATATCCGCCAGCTCTGCGGCAGCTACTCCTCCGTCGTGGGCCTGCCCTTGTTCGAGACCGCCCAACTCCTGCGCGGCCTCGGCTATCCGCTGCCCTGACCATGCTCACCCTCCACGCCAGTTGGAGCCCCGGCGAGCTTCGTGTGGTGGCATGGGACGGGCGGCTGATCGATTATGCCATCTCACGTGACAGCGGCCCTGACGACGTGGGAGCCCTGCACCGTGGCCGCATCATCGCCCGAGTGCCCGCCATGGCCGGCAGCTTCGTGGCGCTGGCCAATGCCGAGGGCTTTCTGCCCGACAGCGAAGGTGGCGGTGCTGGCGACGGCACCCTCATCGGCATCCGCATCACCCGCACGGCCCAGGCAGGCAAAGGCCCGCGCCTGTCCGCCAGACTCTCCGAATCCGACCAAGCCCTCATCGGCCAAGGCCCACCTGCCAAGCTCCGCCAAGGCCCCGATGCGCTTGATCGTCTGATCGCACTGCATTCCCAAGCGATGGTGCTGATGGATGATGTGGAAGCCGCCAGAGGCCGCGCCACCCGCATCACCCCCCGCGCATTCACCGGCGAAATCGAAGCGGAAATCGCATCCCTTGCCGAGCCCGTCGCCGGTCTGCCCAATGGCGGAAGCATGAGTGTATATCCCACTCCAGCCCTGGTCGCCATCGATATCGATCTCGGCAGCGCCACCGCCGAACGCAGCAGCAAATCCATAGCCCAAAGCCGCGCCAATCACACAATGCTGCCCGAACTCTGCCGCCAGATCCGCCTGCGCAACCTGTCCGGAGCAATCCTGGTAGATCTCGGCGGCATGGCACTGCGCAAACGCGCCAGCCTCGCCCCCGCCTTCACCCAGGCCCTCGCCTCCGACCCCCTCGCCCCCCGCTTCCTCGGCTTCTCCGCTCTCGGACTCGCCGAAATCCTGCGCCCGCGAATCCACCCACCACTGCACGAACTCCTCGCAGGCCCGCACGCCGCCGCCCTCACCGCCCTGCGCGCCGTGCTCCGCGAACGCAGCACCAACCCCGCCGCAAACCCCACCCTGCATGCCACACCCACCATCGCCGCCGCCCTGCACGCCGACGCCACCGCCCTCGCAGCCCTTGCGCAACGCACAGGTCGTGATCTCATCATCACCGAAGATCGAAGCCTGCCCGCACCGGGCTGGCGGCTCCAGGAGCTTGCGCGTGGCTGAACCCAAATGCGTCCTCTGCCCGCGTCCGGCAGTCGAGCAATTCCGCCCGTTCTGCTCCAAGCGCTGTGCTGATATCGATCTCGGCCGCTGGTTCACCGAAGATTATCGCATTCCCGCCAGCCCGCCCGATCCACAAGGTTTGGATGATGATGATCTGATGGGTTGATCAACCCGTCCCAGTGAGCTATCCACCCGCCTCCGATGTCGCATCCAACGCGACACCGCGATGACGATGCCCGGGTAGCTCAGTTGGTAGAGCATGCGACTGAAAATCGCAGTGTCGGTGGTTCGATTCCGCCCCCGGGCACCATTCTTCCTCCGGCACGGATTGCTGATTTCGCCATCGCGGCCATCTCCGGTGCATGACACACATCATCGCTATCTTCGCACTCGCTCTGCTTCTGGGCGGCATGATCTTCTTCGCCTCGGTGATCGCGCCGTTGGTGTTCACCAAACTGCCGCCTGAACACGCAGGCCGCTTCATCCGCACTGTGTTCCCCGTGTATTACCTCTACGTCCTGATCACCTCCGCCATCGCAGCCCTCGCATTGGCGATGCAGTGGGACGCCGTGGTGATGGCGGCCGTCGCACTCCTCACCCTATGGCTCCGCCAGTGGCTAATGCCGCACATCAACAAACTCAGCGACGCAGCACAGGCCGGAGACAAAGCGGCCAAACCAAAATTCGACCGTGCCCACCGCCTCTCCGTCATCCTCAACGTCGCCCAGATCATTGCCACCGCGGCCGTGCTGGCCCATCTTTCGGCATGAGCACCACCCTCCGCACCGCCGCCATCATTGGGGCCGGCATCGCCGGTCTCGCCTGCGCCACCTCGCTCGCCCAGGCCGGCATCGCCGTCACCCTGTTCGAGAAATCCCGCAGGCCCGGCGGCCGCGTCGCCACCCGCCGCGTCGAGGGCCTGTCCTTCAATCACGGGGCGCAATTCGCCGCCGCCCGAGGGCCAGATTTCGCAGCCCTGCTTACCGAACTCACCACCTCCGGCACCGCCGCCCCCTGGCCCGCCGCCGGCCATGAAGGCCGCATTTCCTTCATCCCCGGCATGTCCGCCCTCCCCGCCGCGATGGCCGACCACGCCGCAAAACTCGGCACCCAAACGAACACCGAGCGCCACGCGGCCTTCCTCCATCGCGCAGAGTCCGGCTGGCAGATCCGCCATCTCGATGCCGCCGATATCCGCCCCGGTGCCACCGCCGATTCCGGTGGGGAGCTGTCCGAACCGTTCGACGCCGTGCTCCTCGCCCTCCCTGGCCACCAGGCCGCAAGCCTGCTCGCCACCGCCGCCCACCCCTTCGCCGAGCCCGCCAAATCCGCCGTCATGGCCCCCTGCTGGGCCGTCATGGCGCGCTTTGCCGAGCCCGTCTCCGGTGAGGATGTCCGCCAAAGTGCCACCTCCCCCATCGCCTGGGCCGCCCGCGAAAACTCTCGCCCCGGCACCAAACCCGCGGCCGATCACTGGATGCTGCACGCCAGCGCCGAATGGAGCCGCGCGCATCTGGAGCATGATCCGGAATTCGCCGCCTCAGCCCTCATCGACATCTTCCGTGACGAAACCGGTGCCCCCGCCCCCGACATGCTGCTGGCCCATCGCTGGCGCTACGCTCTCGTCGAAACCCCCGTGGGCCAGCCCTGCCTGTGGGATGCCGAAGCCCGCCTTGGGGCCTGCGGCGATTGGTGCCTCGGCGGACGCGTGGAAGCAGCCTTCGACAGCGGCATTGCTTTGGCGCGCGCGGCCCTCGCCCAGGTGTAGCCGTCGCCATGCAGCTCGTCTGGTTCAAACGCGATCTGCGCACCACCGACCACCGCCCCCTCGCCGAAGCCGCCGCCACCGGCCCGCTCATCCCGCTCTACATCGTCGAGCCCGAATACTGGGCGCAGCCGGATACCTCACGCCGCCAATATGTCGCCATCCGCGCCGCCCTCACGGAACTCTCCGAACGCCTCACCCAACTCGGCGCGCCCCTCATCATCCGCACCGGCTCCGTCGTCGAATGGCTCGCCCGCATCCACCAAGCCGTGGGCCTCACCCGCATCCTCACCCATGAGGAAACCGGCAACGCCTGGACCTTCACCCGTGACCGCGCCGTGCAGAAATTTTGCCGCGACAACGGCATCACCCTCACCGAATACCCACAATTCGGCGTCATCCGAGGCCTGCGCGACCGAGACGAATGGGGCCGCCGCTCCGCCGCCATCCTGCGCGCGCCAATCCTACCCGAACCCGCCCACCTCACCGCCGGAACCCACGCCCCGCCCGGCGAAATCCCCACACCAGACCAACTCGGCCTCGCCCCCGATGGCTGCGACCAGCCACAATCCGGCACCCGCCACTCCGCCCTCGACCTGCTTGAAACCTTCCTCGCTGGCCGCGGAGCCAATTACCGCCGCGCCATGTCCAACCCCATCGCCGGGGCCGAAGCCTGCTCCCGCCTCTCCGTCCCGCTCTCCACCGGGGCGATCTCCATCCGCGAGGCCCTGAACCGCTGCTACGAATCCCGCAATCTCGACACCGCCATCCCGCAAACCGCCATCGCCAGCCTGATCTCGCGCCTGCACTGGCACTGCCACTTCATCCAAAAGCTCGAATCAGAGCCACAGATGGAGCACCGCGCCATCCACCCCGCCCATGAACGCGCCCGCCACCACACGCCCGACGACGACCCCATCCTCATCGCCTGGGCGCAGGGCCGCACCGGCTACCCGTTCGTCGATGCCTGCATGCGTTCGCTCATCGCCACCGGCTGGCTCAATTTCCGCATGCGCGCCATGATGGCCAGCGTCGCCTACCACCATCTCGGCCTCGACTGGCGCGCCACCGGCCTGCACCTCGCCCGCCTGTTCACCGATTACGAGCCCGGCATTCACTGGCCGCAAATCCAGATGCAAAGCGGCCAAACCGGCATCAACACGCCGCGCATCTACAACCCGGTGAAACAAGGCCTCGACCAGGACCCCACCGGAGCCTTCACCCGGCGCTGGGTGCCGGAACTCGCCCACCTCCCGCTCGCCACGCTGCAAACGCCATGGCTCGCCGAAGCCGACTATCCCGCCCCCCTCGCCGACCCCATCCACGCACTCGCTCAGGCCCGCACGCGCCTGAGCGACATCCGCGCTGAACCCGGCTATCGCGCCATGTCCGAAACCGTCTACCTCCGCCACGGCAGCCGCACCCGCAAACTCGGAGACGACCACCCGATCCGAGAACACGCCATCCGCGCCGAAAAAGCCACGCGCGCCAAACGCCAGCTTGCTCTGGAGTTCTAACGATTTATATTACGATATCGTAACGAATAAGGCGCAATTCCTCCGCAAAGCCAAACCAGGCGAAAAAATGCGGAAAAAAGCAAGCGGCATTAACAGCCAATTCCGGCTCCAACCGCGAACGAGCGTCTGTTTTTGCAGCGGACACATCAGCGCCGCCGTCACCACCGGGATCATCACGGCAAGGCCAAACCGCGTCACATGCCGCCACAGCACCACACGGCCCTTGGGCGTCATAAAGCCGCGATAAATCCCGTCCGGCCCACCCCAGCCATCCTCGACAACGCCGCGCTCCTCCTCAAACTCCAAGCCTGCGTAACGCTCTTCCGTCACCAGCCAAGCCAGCATTGCGTGCCGGATCGCAGGGCAGAGATTGGCAATGATCATCAACTGCATCAACAAATTCCACTCCGCAGCCCCGCGCACAGCTCCGCCGATGAGGCAGAGCAGCGCCATCGGATCAGGCGTTGCGGGAGAGCGGGAGGCGGTCATCGGGACAGGTTCCTATGTCAGAAAAAGAGTTACTTTTTATGACATATACCATCAGTGGCCGCAAGAAATATTAACCCATCAGAGGGTGTGCTCCCCTTTGGAACTGGACCCTTCCCACGATAAACCACCCCGCGCGGCTAAAACCCCACAATCTCGCCCATGTGGTCAAACAACAGCCCCGTGTGCTCCGGGCTCAGCCCATCCAGCACCGCAATCAACCGCGCCGCCGATTGCGCGGGCGTCTGCACATCCAGACCATTCTTCGCAAACGGCCCAGACAGCCCGGTGTTCACCGTCCCAGGATGCAGCGCCACGCAGATCGCCTGTTTCTGCGTCCGCGCCAACTCCACCGAAGCCGTCCGCATCAGCTGGTTCAACGCCGCCTTCGCTGCCCTATAGCTATACCACCCGCCCAGCCGATTGTCGGAAATACTGCCCACCCGTGCCGACAGCGTGGCAAACACCGCCCGCTCCCCGCGCGCCAGCAACGGCAGAAAATGCTTCATCACCAGCGCAGGCCCCGTCGCATTGATCGCAAAACTATACGCCAGATGCGCCGGATCGAGGGCGCGCAGCGACTTCTCCGGCTGAAACCGCGCATCGTGCAAAAACCCGGTGGCGTCGATCACCAGATGCAGCCCAGGACCCACCGCCTGTGCCGCCGCCGCAATGCTCGCCTCATCCAGCAAATCAAGCCCAGGCGACGTCGAGCGACCAATCCGCACCACCTCGCCGCGCGCCGCCAACACATCCGCCAGCGCCGCCCCGATAACGCCAGTGGCCCCGATCACCACCGCCCTCATCGCCAAAGCTTCCGGCTCACCAGAAACAAGCGATATCCCCACTCCGCAATCATCCCGAACGGCGGCATCACCAGCAGCCAGCCGAGCCATTTCAAGCCGGGCATCAGCCGCCACATCGCCGCAAACGCCTCAGCCCCGCTCAGCAACACGCCCGCGGAGGTCCGCACATGCATTCGCGCCAGTGCCAGCTGCGGGGTCAGCCCAGGCCCAAGTGCCGAATCCGCCCGCGTCACATCCACCCAGTCAAACCGCTCCGCCCCGGGCCTTGCCCGATAAAACGCAATCTCACGCGAGCAAACCGGGCAGCCGCCATCGAAATAAACCTGCAAATCCGCCACGCGGCTCAAACCCTCCGCGCCGCAGAAACCGCAGCCTTGCTCCCACTTCCCACCATCCAAACCCACACCCGCAACAGCGCGCCATGGGCTGCCACCTGCTGCTCCCGCGCCTCATCGCGATGATGCACCTCATCCTCCTGGCACACGCACAACGCCGCCCGCAGCGCCCCGCCCGGCCCGTCCATCGGCAGTTTTCGAATTTGTTCCTCGTAATGGTGATCGACAAACGTCTCGACGGCATCAATCGTCGCATACACCGCGCGCGAGCCACCCAATGTCGGCAAAAACCCGGTCAGCCACCCCGCCACCCGCCAGATCGGCAGCAACACGCTGCGCTCACGCGGCGGCAACAGCGTCTCCAGCAACTCCAAATGCCCCTGCTCGGTCGCCATATGTGCCTCGGCGAATCGCCGCACCGCCGGATCGCTCGATCCCGCCAGAATGCCGCGATAGATCATCACCGCCCCGGTTTCGCCCGCGTGATCAGACCGAATATCGCCCATCAGCCCCGGCACGTCGCCGCACAGCCGCACAAGATCGTCAGAGGTGGTCGTCGTGGTGATGCTCATGCGCCAGATATTGCCCCGCCCGCCGCAAGCGCAAGCAACACGCGGCATTGCCAAACCCGGCCTCGCCCCAAACTCTGAGGTCAAATGAAAACTCTTCGCCTCATCCTCGGTGACCAACTCACCAACACCATCGCAGCGCTCGACGATGACGATCTCGCAGCCGATATCATCCTGATGGTCGAGGTCGCGGACGAGACGACCTACGTCTCCCACCACAAGCAAAAGCTCGTCTTCATCCTCTCCGCCATGCGTCATTTCGCGCAAAGCCTGACCGCACGCGGCCTTACCGTCGATTACGTGCGCCTGGAGGATGACGGCAACACCGGCAGCTTCACCGGCGAGGTCGCGCGCGCCATCGCCCGTCACAAGCCCAGCCGCGTCGTCGCCACACGCCCCAGCGAATGGCGCGTGCTGGAAGCCATGCGCGGCTGGCAGGCCGATTTCGGCCTCCCCGTCGAACTGCGCGAGGACAACCGCTTCTTCTGCGCCGAACCCCGCTTCACCCGCTGGGCCGCCGGCCGCAAATCGCTGCGCATGGAATTCTTCTACCGCGAGATGCGCCGCGAATCCGGCCTCCTCATGGACGGCGACGACCCCATCGGCGGGGCCTGGAACTTCGACGCTGAAAACCGCCAATCCTGGCCGAAAAACCGCGAGGCCCCCGCCCGCCTGCGCTTCACGCCGGACGCGATCACCACCGACGTGATCGCCATGGTCGAACGTCGCTTTGCCGGCCATTTCGGCACGCTCGACGCCTTTGGCTGGGCCGTCACCCGCCCCGACGCCCTGCGCGCGCTCGACCACTTCATCACCGACTGCCTGCCCTCGTTTGGCGACTATCAGGACGCGATGAAGACCGGGGCACCCTTCCTCTACCACGCCGTGCTCTCGCCCTATCTCAACGTGGGCCTGCTCACCGCCCGCGAGATGTGCGCAGCCGCCGAAGCCGCCTTTCACGCAGGGGCCGCCCCGCTCAACGCCGTCGAGGGTTTCATCCGCCAAATCCTCGGCTGGCGCGAATATGTCCGCGGCATCTATTGGCTAAAAATGCCGGATTACGCCGAGACCAACGCGCTGCAAGCCCATCGCCCGCTGCCCGCCTTCTTCTGGACTGGCAAAACCGATCTCAACTGCATAGCCCAGGTCGTCGCCGAGACCCGAGCGCACGCCTACGCCCACCACATCCAGCGCCTGATGATCACCGGCAATTTCGCACTTTTGGCCGGACTCGAGCCCCGCCAGGTCGAGGCATGGTATCTCGCCGTCTACGCCGACGCCTATGAATGGGTGGAACTGCCGAACACCCACGGCATGGCCCTGTTCGCCGATGGCGGCGTGCTCGCGTCCAAGCCCTACGCCGCGTCCGGCGCCTATATCGACCGCATGTCCGATTACTGCAAAGGCTGCCACTACGACCCAAAGGTCAAGCTCGGGCCCAAAGCCTGCCCGTTCAACTATCTCTATTGGAACTTCCTGATCGAAAATCAGGCCAGGCTGTCGGCCAATCCCCGCATGGGCATGCCCTACCGCACACTCTCCGCCATGGACCCGAACCGCCGCTCCGCCGTCACCGCACAATCAACGGCATTCCTCGGCTCACTTGGAAGCGAGTTGCAACTCAGGGTGCCGGATGCGCCACCGTGATCGCATGAACATGATTGCTCGCGACATGCCGAGGCTGGCTAATCACCGGCAACATCAGCATCAACCCGCCAACCAGCAATATCGAGATACAAACCAACAACACTAAAACCGGCATCTCTGCCATCGACGATCGAGGCATCGCAGTCTCCTGGGTCATAAAGCTGGGCCCCTCAAACAGGCTCAGCGATATTCCCATTGGCTACGGCACCATCACAGCCCCGGAAACTACTCATTTCGTATCGATATGCGGTCAGTCGTCGCGGGTGACCTTCTCCATCTTCTCGTGACGCTCCTGCGCCTCGATCGACAACGTGGCAATCGGCCGTGCCTCCAGCCTGCGCAGGCCAATCGGCTCATCCGTCTCTTCGCAAAAACCATATGTCCCGGCTTCCACGCGCAGCAGAGCCTGATCGATTTTGGAGATCAGTTTGCGCGCCCGGTCCCGCGTGCGCAGTTCCAGCGCCCGGTCGGTCTCCACGCTCGCACGGTCGGTGATGTCGGCTTCCATAATGCCGCCCTCACTGAGGCTGGCCAATGTGCCATCCGCCTCACGCAGCAAATCCGCACGCCAGCGTAGCAGTTTCTGCCGGAAATATTCCAACTGAAGCGGGTTCATAAACTCTTCGCTGTCAGAGGGCCGGTAATCGGGCGGCAAAGACACCATCATGGTCGGTCAATCCTGCTTCGTTGCAGCCGAGGCTTAGGCCGACCCAACGTGGACCGCGCCAAGCTTTTCCCACAAAGGAATAGGCCGGAAGCGCGCAACCACAAGGAGTTCAGACCGCCAATTGAAGCGGCTTATAACCATCGTCCTCCGGTCCGCCAAGGGGCCATATTCATGCCATGATCATGTTACCGATCAGGTTGCAAATCTGGCCAAAGCCACCGCATGCCGCGCCAACTCCACATGCACCCGCACTGAAATCGCTTCCACAACTTCGCGCAGCGCCGGATCATCCGCCACCGGCATATCGCGCGCCAAATCCGCAAGCTGTGAGAGCCCTTGCGCCGAGACCTCCCCATCCAGCAGCCCGCGCTGCAGCCGGGCCAACGCATCCAGCATCGATTGACCAGCCCGCCGTGCCCTTTGATTGCGCTCCGTCGGCTGTTCCACCTCCTGCAACGACAAAAACCCCGAAAGGCCTGCGACCGCTGACGCCTCAGACAGCCCCCGAGGCAATGCCGCAACCTCCCCCGGCACCGAGAATCCGGTGCTCGCTGGCCGTGCCGGTCCCGCCCGAACAGCCTGCGCACCCACACGCCCCGCCGGCAAAATCGCCATCGCGCCCCCTTTCTCGCCAGAGCGCCGATCATCGCAGCGAAGTCTTAGCGAATTGCTAACCTCTGCCGCCTAACCTCGCCTCATGGTCGCACAAGAGACACTCGCACTCATACTTAAACGAGGAATAACGTCCGCTTTGGGCATGCTGCTCCTGCTCGCGCTCGCGGGCGTGGCAACGGCACAGGTCCGCATCAAGGATATCGCTGACGTTGAGGGCATCCGGGAAAACCAGCTCGTCGGCTACGGCCTCGTCGTCGGCCTTAACGGTACCGGCGACAAGCT
>CAIJTR010000172.1 GCA_903823665.1 uncultured Rhodospirillales bacterium | reverse complement strand
GCCAGGCCGATGCCGCCATCGAACACGCCCGCGGCGAGAGCCAGAGCACGCTGCTCAACGCCGCCGCCCGCGCGCATGCCACCGAAATCCAGGCCCAGGCCGACGCCAACGCTATCCGCCTGCGCGTCGAAGCCGCCGGCGGCGTGCAGGGCTACGGGCAGGTGATGGCCGCCGACACGATGAAGCTGTGGAACGGCCAATCGCCGCAGACCATGCTGGGCAGCACTGGCTCCCCCGTGCCGTTCCTGCAGATCAAGCCGTGACGGTGCCGGCCGATGCACAACCGGGCCGGACCCGGCCAGACCTACCCAGGGCTTGATGATCAATCGCGGCACCATGTCGGGATCATCCTGCGGCAGGTGGCGATAGTCTCTGTCATCTGCCTGCCATTCGCCCTGGCCAGCGCGGATCCGCTGAAGGAATACCTGATGCTGCTGCGCGTGGCGTTCGGGTTTTCCGCCCTGGTGGTGACCGTGACGGCCACACTGACCCGGGCCAGGCTGTCCCCCACCAGCCTGTGCATCTGGGACCACGGAGCGGCACTGCTGCTGCTGAAGCTCGGCTACTCCCTGGCTCTGGCGCGACTGACATGACGTGTTAAGGCGCCTGCCTCTGCGGGTCCGCTCCGTGGCCTATGCGCTGCGGGGCGGATTTCTGATCCGTCCAATGGTCATCGCCCTGGCGCTCGGCACCGCCGGCGCCGTGTTGTCGGCCGCAGAGGAGGCGATGCCGCTCCTCTCCGCCTGGGTGCCGGAGACGTTGTTTCCCTCACGGGCGGACCCCGTGGTGGCGCAATCCATCCTCAGCGTCATCGCCACCTCGATCATGACGGTCGTGTCCATCGTGTTCGCCATCCTGCTGATGACGCTCACCTTGGCCTCGATGCAGTTCTCACCACGCATCCTCATCAGCTTCGTGCGCGACCGCGGCACGCAGTGGACGCTGGGGATCTTTCTCGGCACGTTCTGCTACTGCATGGCGGCTCTGCCGGCCGCCCGCGCGCTGCCGCATCCGTTCGCACCGGTGGCCACAGTCACCGGCGCCATGGCGCTGGCAGTGGTCTGCGTGGGCTGGCTACTTTTCTTCATCCACCACATCTCGCAGTCGATCAGCGTGAACCATATCGTCGACCGTATCGCGCGCGAGACGGAGGAGGTGATCGACGAGCTGATGCCGGATGACCGCGGCCAGTTCTACCGGCCGCAGCCCCCGGCCTTCACGCTGGAGGAGCCGGAGTTTCCGCTGTTCAGCGAAATGTCCGGCTATATCCGGTTCATCGACACGAAGCGGCTGCTGCGGTTCGCGCAGGCCCGGCGGCTGCGGGTGCGGGTGACGCGCCCGGTGGGGCATTTCGTGCCGGCCGGCGTGCCGCTGCTGATGGTGTCGCGAAGGGACCGGATCGAGCCCGCGCACGCGGTCGAACTGACCGGCGCGTTCGACATCGGGCCGATGCGCACCTTGCAGCAGGATGTGGAGTTCGGCGTGATCCAGATCGTGGACATCGCGCTGCGGGCCATTTCGCCGGCGGTGAACGACCCCAGCACGGCGATCAGCTGCATTGACCAGCTCAGCCGCATTCTGATCCGCTGGCTGAAGCGGTTTCCGCCCGAATCCCACCTGTACAGCCCGCCCCATGTGCTGCGAGTGGTGGTTCCGTGGATCGACCTGGAGGGTCTGCTTGACACTGCCATCGAACAAATCCGAGCCTATGCGACCGGTGATGCTGCGGTCAGTCTGCGGCTTCTGAGGCTGTTGCAAGACGTGGCGATGACGGTCGACAGCGACGGGGTGCGCGACAGCCTGATCGCACGAGGCGAACGGATCGTCGTCGGCTGCAGAGCGGTGTTGCCACCCGATGACAGTGCACGCCTCGAACATCGTCAGGCGGAACTCCAGCTGACCAATGGTCCCAACTGACAGGCTAGGTGCGAACAGGAATTCTATGGAACCCGCATCACCCCAGACTCCGCTTTGCTTGCTTACCGCGACTTGGGCGACGCGCTCGGCCTTTGCGACTTGAGCGGTGCGGCGATGCCCGAGTGCCGCCGGCGCGATGTTGAGGGGTGATGCAAGAGAGGACGACCGGGCTGTCAACAGGAGAGGTGCGTCCCTATTGCAACTGGCAGGGTGCCAAATATGCCCACACAGGCGGTCTGTTCCGGTCACGAGGATTGCGGGCCGGCCGCGGTGCTGTCGAACTTGCCAGGCAAGGTTAGCCGTTGTTACCGTTCAACAGGGGTGAACGGATGAGCCGGGCATCTGGGCAATGTCGATTAGGATGGTAGAAGCCGCATGAAGCTTTGCCCATGACGCTGCCAGCTCCGTCTGCTGCAGCCGCGAACACCCGCCTCGCCCTTGGCGCGTTGGGCGTCGTATTTGGCGACATTGGCACGAGCCCGCTCTATGCGTTTCGGGAAAGCTTCATCGGCCCGCACCGATTGCCGATCGATCAAGTGCACATACTCGGGGTGCTCTCGCTGATCGTCTGGGCGTTGATTTTGGTGGTCACAGTCAAATACGTGCTGATCACAATGCGCGCAGACAACCGCGGTGAAGGTGGCTCCTTCGCACTGCTCGCCCTGATCCAAAGGGTTGCTCCGACTTCACGCGCGCTACCTGCCATCGCGCTCGGCGCGTTGTTGGCGACGGCCCTATTTTACGGCGACGCCATAATAACGCCGGCGATTTCGATACTCTCAGCCGTCGAAGGCGTGACATTGGTCAATGAGCGGTTCGGCGTTGCAGTGCTGCCAATGACCCTGGTCATCACTCTTGCGCTCTTCGCAATCCAGTACCGTGGCACTGGGGTGATGGGCCGTTTCTTCGGGCCGGTCATGCTGATCTGGTTCGTCGTCATTGGCGTGCTCGGGGCGCTGAACGTTGCGGGACGTCCAGCCGTTCTGGCCGCCGTGAGCCCGACATTCGCATATGCGCTGATCGCCGCGGACCCGCTGCGCGCCTTCCTGACTCTCGGCACGGTCGTCCTAACCATAACCGGCGCCGAGGCGCTCTATGCCGACATGGGGCATTTTGGCCGGCGCCCAATTACCCGCGCCTGGATGATCGTGGTCCTACCGGCCTTGCTGCTCTGCTACGCTGGCCAGGCCGCACTGGTGCTCGATAATCCCGCTGCTATTGAGCAGGCCTTTTTCCTGCTCGCTCCCGACTGGGCATTGTGGCCGTTGCTGGCGCTTGCCACCGCCGCGACGGTGATTGCGAGCCAATCTGCCATCACCGGCGCCTTTTCGATCACCATGCAGGCAATCCAGCTCGGATACCTCCCTCGCCTCATGATCGTCCACACGTCCGCGGAAGAACGCGGGCAAATCTTCGCCCCGGCCGTCAACGCGCTGCTGTGCGTAGCGGTGATCGGTCTCGTGCTCGGATTCCGGTCGTCAACTGCGTTGGCGGCCGCCTTCGGTTTCGCGGTGACGTCGACAATGGTGATGACGACCCTGATGATGGGTTTCGTGATCTTTCGAATTTGGCGCTGGAGGGCCGTCTGGGCCTTCGCGCTCTACGCCGTGTTGCTTGCATTCGACGTAGCCTTGTTTGGCGCTTCCGCTACCAAGATCATGGATGGCGCGTGGCTTCCGTTGGTCATCGCGGCAATGCTGATGCTGCTGTTCACGACGTGGGCACGGGGCAGAGCGCTGCTGGCCGCCAGCCTGGCACGCGATGCGATGCCTATCGAAAGCTTCTTGCGGACCACCTCGGGCGTGCTGCGCGTGCCTGGGCTTGCCGTCTACTTCACACGCGACTCGGCGGGTGTGCCCACTGCTTTGCTCCACAGCCTCAAGCACCACCACGTTTTGCACAAACGTATTGTGCTGCTGACCATACAGACAGCTCTGTTGCCGCATGTCGCTCTCGAAAGGCGGCTCAGCTTCGCGGATATCGGACCCGGCATCGGTCGCGCGGCCTTGACGTTTGGCTTTCTCGACGAGCCGGATGTACCGGGGGCGCTAACATCGCTGCCGCCAGAATGGAGCGAAAATCCGATGCGCACCAGCTATGTGCTTGGGCGGCAAATATTGGTGCCAGCCGCCCGCCCCGGCATGCCGCTATGGCGAGAAACATTGTTTGCCGCAATGGTGCGGCTATCCGGTTCCGCAGCGGAATATTTCCGCCTGCCACCTGGGCGTGTGATCGAGCTTGGCAGCCAAGTCGAGATCTGAGGGAAGGAATCCTTCGTTGCCTCTCTCGAAGGATGTGGACCTACGCCGCGGCTCAAGTGTCCCTGGCGGCACGAGGTCCGCATCGAGGACCGGGTGGCACCGGCAGGCAAGGGCTATCCGATCAGCGCAGCCAGGTCCGTCTTGGCCATGTGCAACTGGGTTGCCCACTCGGTCTTGGATAGCTTGCGGGCGTATTTCCCAGCGATCACCTTCGGCACAATGTCCCGGAAATGCTGGCGTGTCTGCTGAACCACGGAGCGGACCACCTTGATCAGGTCGAACACACCCTTGTTGCTGTCAGTGCGGCTCGATGATCTCGGTGAAGAGCTCCCTGACAGGCGTCAAGTTGTTCATGTGGTTGAGCTTGGTCGTGACTGCCTCAGCGGCAGCGGCAGCGTCCTTCTCACTGGCAATGCCCGCGGTCGGAATGCGAGTTGCCGAAGCAACAGAAAACTCCGTCGAGTTCCCACTTAGTTCCACAAGTTGCCTGTTCTGAGCAAAATAGGATCAATCCAGTATGCCACCTGCGACGCAGCGGTGAGGCTGCGGTTCATGCGGCTCTTGCAGGACGTGGCTGTCACAGCGGACAGCCACGTGGTGCGCGACAGCCTGATCGCACGAGGCGAACGGATCGTCATCGGCTGCACTGCGGTGCTGCCGGCTGATGATGTTGCACGTCTGCAGCAGCGCCTGGCGACACTGCAACGCGCCGACAGCTCTCATATCCAATAGCCAGAGCTGTCCCTCGGGTCCTCTTATGGGATTCCTACGCGGGGTGCTGCGGCATCCCATCGCATCACTATGGCCAAACACCGATCATCTATCCTGTCCACATGACGGAGAAGCATCATAATGAGCGCCTTGTTCATTGCGGCCGACCTAGCGATCGCCGCTTTGGTCATCGGCATCGTAAGCCCGGAGAACCGTGCCAGACTGGCCCGTTTCACGCGCATTACGCGCCGGCCTTCGCTGGGGCGCACCCAGTGAACAACCTTCGTGACAGCCTTCGCGTCGACCATGCCCCTCAGCCAGCCAGCCAGGCGATGCTCGATATCGCCGAGCCGGTTGCTGGCGCCCATACGCTGGTGCTGTGTCATGGCGGCACACAGGGACTTGACTTGCTGTGTGGCCTGATAGGGCGCGGTTGCGCAGCGGCGGTCGAGATGCCAGCTGATGCAGGCGTGCCCGTGGAACCGGCCGAAATCGTGATGATCCCCGCCATCCGCGACGTCGCCTCGGCCAGCACGGCCATTCTCGCCGCCCGGCGCTGCCTGTTGCCGTGCGGGCGCATCGTTCTGCAAACGAAGGACGACCACCTGACCCGCGACATCGCCCGCCTGCTGCGCGCCTCAGGCTTCAGTTCGATCCGTACGCATGGGGATGTTCGGGGCGATCTCCGAGGCGCGCTCATTTCAGCCGATTTGCCTATGTTCGGGCTTCACGCCAGGCTGGCCGGCAATGCGTGAGATGACCCCGCCACGGCTCGGCGGCTCAATAACGGCCCTGGCAACACCGTTCCGCGACGGCCGGGTCGACGAGCCAGCCGTGGTGCGAATGATCGAGCGTCAGATTGCGCGCGGCACGACCGCACTGGTCGTGTCCGGCAGCACAGGCGAGGCTGCAATGTTGTCACTGTCCGAGCATGCCAGGCTGGTTCGGTTGGTGGCAGCTGTCACCCATGGCCGAGTACCTTTGATTGCGGGGTGCACCGCTTCGGCGACCGAGGTCGCATGCGGACTTGCCGTGGCCGCCGCGCGCGGCGGCGCGGATGCGCTGCTGCTGGCGCCGCCGCCCTATGTGAAGCCGACCCAGGCAGGGATTGTCTGCCATGTCCGCAAGGTGGCCACGACAGCCGATCTGCCAGTGGTGCTGTATGACGTGCCTTCGCGAACCGGCGTGGCCATCGCGGATGCAACAGTGGCAGCGCTGCACGCCCTGGGGATTAT
The DNA here is from genome assembly GCA_903823665.1 of uncultured Rhodospirillales bacterium. Classification (GTDB taxonomy): domain Bacteria; phylum Pseudomonadota; class Alphaproteobacteria; order Acetobacterales; family Acetobacteraceae; genus CAIQQQ01. The sequence continues at coordinate 10,028 of CAIJTR010000172.1, read as the reverse complement.
CGTCGCCCTGAAGGACGCTACGGGCGACCTCGCCCGGCCGGCACGGCTGCGCGCTCTGTGCGGCCCGGGCCTTTGTCAGCTGACCGGCGAGGACGCACTGGCCGCCGGCCATCGGAAGATGGGTGGCGATGGCTGCATCTCGGTGACCGCCAATGTCACACCGGCTCTGTGCGCCCAGCTGCACCAGAGCTGGACCGAAGGCGATCTCGACAGCGTCTCTGCGCTAAGCCATCTTCTGGCGCCGCTGCATGCCGCATTGTTCCACGAAAGCAACCCGATCCCGCTGAAGGCTGCCCTGGCATCGCTCAGCCTGTGCGCCGAGACAGTTCGCGCCCCGCTGACACCGGCCAGCGAAGCGACCCGGTCTGCCCTGCGCTCTGCCTTGGCTGATGTCATGGCGCAGGAGGATGAACTTTCCCGAGCCAGGCCCACGCCGCGTCTGCGGCTTGTCGGATGAGGCATCTCATGCGGATCTTGGCGGTCGTCCTAGTTAGCGCCTCGATATTGACGGGCGCTGCCCTGGTTCGCGGTGTGACATATGCGCTTACCCACGCGGCAGGGGTGGAGAAAACCTCGATGCAATTCAGCACCAGATAGGCCAGCAAGCGTTGGCCGCATCCCTTGAGCCTAAGACGCACTGCGATCCGTGAACGACTACTTCGGCCTATTGCTGCCCCGTAAGAAGCCCGACCGCTGTCGGCCAAGCGCCGCCGTTCGGTTCTGCGCCCATCTTGGTGGGGCCGCGATGTTAACGTGGGGGGAGCGCGGTGCCCGCGTCAATTCCATCTGGCTTGACAGTATAGCCGTGCCGCTGGCGCCGCACGAGCTGAGTTCTGACATTGGCGACAATTACCGCGCGACGATTGCTGCATCGCCCGCCTCAGGGATGGCGCTCTCAGAGGAAATCGCGATCACCGCGGGCTACCCGCGCGGACCCAGGGGCTGTTTGTCATAGGCAGCGATCGACGGATCGACGGCAAAAGATCGCAGCGATGCGTGCGGGAAAGCTGCCGTTTCCCGTCCGACCCTCGGTGAGGCGTAGGATTCGGCACTGATGAGCACCAAGCCGCCAACGGCATCACCTAAGAGCCCCGGCGGTCGAAGCTCGTCATACCGGTGGGACATCAAGCGTCGCTTTCGGGAATACGATCTCGGCCACTTCGGCAGCATCAAGCGCCTGCCGCTCAACAAGCCTGGTTGCCAGCTTGTCGATAACGACGCGGCGGTCGCGCACCAGGTCCAGCGCGTCGTCATAGGCCGCAGTCAATGACGCACCCACAGCGGCGGTGAGCGCGGCGTCGTTTGCCAGCATTCTTGGCAAGGTGGTGGGGTCCGGTTGTCCCCGCCAGACGAGTTTCATCGTCGCAGTCTCGCCGAGTCCAAGTGACGCCACTGCCTCAGTTGCCAACTTCGTTGCCCCGGCTAGATCACTGTTCGGACTGCCGCCTGAGCCGGAGGAGGGCGCTCCTAGGAGCACTTCCTCACCGGCTCGGCCGGCGAGGATACAGACCAACCGGTTCCGGATATCGCCAGCCAGCGATAGGGCGTCTGGGTTTTGTGAATAGGTACCGGCGCCTTGAGACCCGCTCGCGCGGAGCGTGATCCCCAGCAAATTTCCAGGCCGAAGTAAGCAAAATGCGACTGCGTGAGCGGCTTCATGGATCGCGACCCGGCGAAGCTCTGACTCGCTTCTGCTGTCAGCGCCGATGATTTCCATCATGAGGTCGTCGATGGTCATCGGCCGCCCCGCTTCGCGAGCCCGCCGGCGCGCACCCCTGACGATACGCTCACAATCCGCGCCAGTCATCCCAACCGCTGCCACCGATGCTGCATGGAGGTTTGTCGCCGGCAACGCTTCGCCCAGGTGCTCTCGCAGGATCCTCTCAAGCGCGTCGCGGTCCGGCAATCCGACGCGAATATGGCGATCAAGTCTTCCACTACGGACCAGCGCCGAGTCTAAAAGCTCTGGGTGGTTGCAGGCTGCGAGGATGACGACGCCCTCTCGCCCTTCGACGCCATCTAATTCAGACAAAAGTGCGTTTACGACTTGAATTTCCCAGTCGGAATGGTTGTGGCGCAGCGTCGAACGGTTGGGGAATGAGTCGATTTCATCGATGAACAGGATCGCTGGTTTCTGTTTTTTTGCTTCGGCAAAAGAATCGCGCATCGCTCTGAGCAACTCGCCTTGGTGCGCCCGGCCTGTTGCGAGCCAGGTGGCGTAAGATCCCGTCAAAAGCGGGACCTGACATGTCGCTGCCAGCGCCCGGGCAAATCGCGTTTTGCCGGTGCCGCTGGGTCCGCTGAGCAAGCATCCCGCATCAACATCAGCCCACGGAAGGTCGCCAGCACGGTATGCGGTGAGTGCGAGGTTGAGCGACTGTCCCCAGGCGACCGCCGCAGCCATCCCATGCACTGTGTCCAGACGTGGCGCATTGTGGGCGCGCGCCAGGGGGAGCGCCTTGGCCGAGGCCGTGGCATAGACCTGTTCTCGAGCCAGAATGTCGCGCAGCTTGCCAATATAGTCATCGGCGCTCTGCGCCGGTCTACGGGCAAGACGAAGAAGGCGAGGGGTCAATGCAGCGACCTCGACCTCGTCGAGACACAGCGTTGGCTGGGTTCCAGTGACCTGTTCGGCGGCGGCGGCAAGATCCAGGGCGGTGGGCCCTATGATTTCGATCTGGTAGTCCGCACCCTGGACAAGATCGTGCGGCAAATAAGCCAATGGATCATGGGAGAAGCCGGCGACAGGTATGGACTGCCAGACGGCCTTCGCGACAACCACATCGCCTTTGACATCACTGCTGTGACGAGTCTGAGCGGTGTCGTCCGATCCGACGAACGCGGTCCAAATCGACTCGTTGCCCCAGGTCGATGACCATTGCGGATCGCGACAGGGCTTTCCTGGGTGAACCAGGTTGCCCCAGGCCGTGCTGAGGTCGTCCGCCCAAAGATCGGTTGGCGTTTTCACAACCGTCAGAGATCCCGGCGCACCGACGGCGGCCAGCGACAGCCCCAAGGTTTCGAACGTTCGCTTCAGCATGCTTTCCGCGATGGCAATGGTAGGATCGATCGGATCGGGAATCTCATCATCAACGTCGACCACGGGCTTAGGAGACTTCGGCCTCGGGGCCTTTGATGTGCGTTGGCGCGGCATCAGGATTCCAGTGAAGTGGGGAAGGGGTGCCACATGACTTCAATGATCATGACGCGCGCTCGATACGAAGCAGGCCCCAGGTTTGCAGGGCATAGAGCAGATGGTCCGCGAGATCCGGATCGATGTCTGCACCATTGGGTTCACCGAGGGCGTATGAATGAGCGGACGAAGTGCTCACCATTGCAGACGCCGCATCGATACTGACGATCGGCGACGTGATCCAAGTGTTACCAAGTCGCCGGCGCCATCCCAGGGCATGGATTTGTATGCCGCGACCCAGCGGATCCCGGATCGCGATAAGGTTCCATCTATCGATGTCGTCACGGACGGCCGCTGGAACGACGCGACCAGCCAGCGCCGATACCTCATCGCTGGTCGCGCGCCCGATCGCGACAGGCCGATCGCCTTGTGTGGCGCGGAAGAGTAGCTTGCTCATGTTGGATCAATTCAAACCAGGGTTTGGACGCAACCATGATTGGTCGATGCCTTCCGCAGGTTCACCGAGCCGGTAAAACCGCGACATCGTCCGGGACCACCCGAGATCAGGGCCATGCACCCAGAGATCGCTTGTGACGATCCGAGGCCCCCGAAGACGCGGATGATCCCGGCAATGCCCGACAAGGCACACCGCCGGCCGGGTGGTCAGGCGCCAGTTGGTGAGAAGCGGCGCATCCCGCAGTGCCGCTTTTGACGGAAGCCGCCCGTCCGCCAGGCGAGCAAGGAGGCGGGCCAACACTTGGAGCTGCACAGCGGTTCCGGCAGCATCGCCGGTGATGCCGCTGCCATCGATGGAGAACATCATCTCGCGTGATCGCCTTTCATATGCGAGGGCTTCGTGCGCCCTTGGCAGGGGCCGAGTTTCCAGGAACGAATTACGGGCATGACCCAACGGGCTATCGTTTGGGTGTCCAGGCTGCGTCAGGTGTAACCGCGTGCATCGCATGTGTGACGGTGGCCGAAACCGCGCGGTACACCCGTGGCAGCTCTGCAGGATGCTCAACGGCGATCTGCCGCAACTGCGTCCGCGCATAAAACGAGAGGCTGGTGAACAGGTTCAGGGAATCGCTGATGATCCGTGACACCTGAAACTGATCACCGTCGGCCAGTTCCTGAATCTTCGCGTAAATATCAGCATCGACCACGATCGTCTTGCTGCTGTGATCACTCATCTGATGACACCTCCGGCATGATACGAAAATCCTGATCCAACTTGCCGGGCTGTGATCTCGCGGCGCTGGAGAACACCACGGCCAGAACCGCGAGATCATTGAGCAGCCAGTGGAACCAGCGGCGCCTTTGTTCCTCCATGATTGTCCCTGCACCGGCGTAAACCGGGTTAGCGATACTGTGGAACCAGGTCATCCAGATCCGATCCGCCTCCGCTTCTGGCCCCATAGGGCCACAGGGCAGTTCGTTGACGACGACAAATGGACGCTGGGCATCAAGGTCGAGCACGGACGAGGCTGGTGGCTGCTGAAGGCAGCCGCTTGGCAACAGCCTGACGTGCTTCAGCGCGAGCACATCACCCGGCAGCGTTTCGGCGAGAACGCCATGCTCGAGACCTTCGCGCTCGAACGTCAAGAAAACCCGGCGCACTGGCAACTTCCACGAAGCCAGAAGCGGCAGGTAACTGTGCGGCGCTCCCTGGCGAATTCGCGTTGCCATGGTCACAACGGCGGCCCGGGCCAACATGATCTCGGTGCCGGGGGTCACAATCGCGGTGGCCATATCCTCGGACCCTGGGTCTTCAGATTCCTCGGCAATCCGGCGCATGAGGCCGGACGGCGGCATTGATGCCCAAGAGTTGCAAGACCGCGTCCCACCTGCGTCCTGCCTGCCGGCACTGGTGTTCTCGCCCAGCGGGCGATTGCCATCGCTCATGAGGAACCTCCCACGCTGAATGCTGATGGCGTGCTGATCCATCGATGCCCACCGGATCGTGCGCAGTACGACGGAAGCTGTCGGGTTTGGTTGCGAGATTCTTTGGCTGAGGTTCGCCGGGTCATGGGGTGGTGCTCCAGGTTCGGAGGCATAGATAGAGGTCCCAGAAATAAACGCAACCGGCATGCCGGCGATTTATCGAAATTGTGGACAGCCGAAAATTTCCGTCTCCGGAATGCTCGCGTCCACAGAATCACCGTTGAAAACCAGCAAGGATTCAGAGTCTTAGATCTTATCCTTCCCGATGGTCACGAACGCCGCGGAATCCTTTTGGAATATAATTTACCGGAATGAACGCGAAGGATTACCGGCAATTCCACCGGCCGATTGCGACGCCCTGGCGACACCCTCGTGCGTGTGGTTGAGTATGAACTATCGCAGGAGCCGCCAGATTTGCTGAGATCGACACGCCTACTCGTCGCCGGGCGTGCCCTGGCAGCCATGACGCAGACCGATCTCGCGGATGCCGCGGGCATTGCGGTGAGTGTTTTGCAAGCGATTGAGCAAGGAAAATCGGACCCCAGATTATCGACGGTCGTAGCATTGCTCGATGCTCTTAAAGCCCAGGGCGTTGAGTTGCTGACCGGCTCAGACAGCGTCGCATGGGGTGTTTATGTCGTTCCTGGAAGCCCAGCCGCTGCCGGTGGAACGCCGCAGCCCGAGATGGCACCGCCACCGCAGAAAAAGCGCAGGGGACGGCCGCCTGGGAAGTCGAAGGTCGAGAAGCGCTGAGCGAGGTCCGCGCCTTTGGGTGGCATCGCCCACTCGGTGCGCGGCAACCAGCGTCAAAGCTGCTCTTCGGGGAGAGTCATTGAATCTGTCGCACGGACAAGCCGTAATCTTCGCGGCAGATTGATCGTTCTCCAATTTTTCGATGCAACGGATCGTCCGTAAAGTGATCCGGCCAAGTATGACATTATCCAGACAGGGATAATCCTGGGTAACGCCGCGGACGGGCTAGAATCACATTTTGCAGAAAGAATAACAGGGTTTCGGGCTATAATAACAAACTATACCGTTGCATATTTTTGAAACCCTGTGACAGGGCCTTGAATTTTTGGAGCTCGGCGATCCGTCTCCAGTTTTTCCGCCCAACACGTGCGATCCGTGCCATTTGATGAGAATCAGATTTTGCAAAATCGGGCCGGTGTCTCCTCCAAGTAGCGAGGCTGCTTGAGCTATCAATTAGGCCCTATTTGCACCGCACGATACCGGGAAAATACCGTATTTTACCGGTAAAATCAGGTGCCCGCACGGTTAGCCCTTGAACCAACGCCGCGTGGTGAACTGGGAGCCGGCAATGCTCACGAAATCCGCCTTTGGTTAAGCCGACCAGCGCCTCGGCCCTGCATGTTGTGTCATCGTGAGCGTTTGACCTGCGGGGACCACGACAACGAGGCCGGTTGTGTGCTTCCCCGTGAAGCGTGTTACCAACGCGGTAGTCAATGACTACCTGAGTGATGGAGCCGCAATGCCGGATGAAGACGCGCCCTGGACGGCGGACGACCTCCGAGCCTGGCGCGGCCGCCTTGGGCTTACCCAGGCAATGGCCGCCGATGCTTTTGGAGTTCATCTTCATGCGCTGAAAAATTGGGAAGGCGGCCGCCGCCCGGTCGGCCCGATTATCAAGCGTTTCGCTGCCGCTCTGGAGAGAGAGCGGCAGGCATCGGTGGACGGTGCCATCATGGAGGCAGCATGGCTGTACCTCGGCACGGTAGCCGCCAGTACGTCCGAGTGGAGCACGACGGGTCGTTTGTCTGAGCTTCACACGCGACCCGTGGCTGCGGCAGTGGAAACACTCAGGACCCTCCTGGAAGGACCGCGAGCCTCCGCAGTCGTCGAGCGACGCGCACGGTGGCTGACGGTCCTGGCGTCAAGTGAGGTGCGGCGGATTGAAGCGGTCCATGCCGCGGCCCAGGCGTCGGCCCTTCTGCCGGAGCCGTTGGCGGTCGACGCGCGTCACGCGACCCTGGCCGATGTTGCGTCTACCATCCTCGTCGGCGGTAAAAGCACAGGCATCAGCCTCAATTCGATTCCCCTTCTGCTGGATACATATCTTGTGGAGAACGACGAGCAGCCTGACCCAAACCAAGAAGTTCGTCACGTGAGGGGGAACCGATCAAACGACCGCCGGGGGTGCTGACAACGGGATTGCTTCACAGGATATTCTTTGCAACTTCTCAAAGGCGAATGCGCCGTGCGAAAGGCATCGGGCAAGCAAGTAATTATGGAATCGTATAAAGAGGCTAAGTGCTGCTGCCGCCTTCACCGAAGCTAGTGCCCAGCGAGCTTTGCTGACTTGAGAACAGAGTGGGAAAGCAACAGCGGACGCCATCGGTCTGATGGCACCTTCGGATAGCCTGACACAAAAGCACCGATTTTGATTTTTTAGACCGCCTTACTTCTGGCTCGCAATGGGGCGTTGCGTGCGGACCACCTAACCAGCACCCAGGACGGCCATCCGTCAAAGACGGTATCGTGGACAGTCCTTTTGTCGTTTGTGGCAGGCCGCTCAGCGCCGCCGGGGGGGCAAATGCGCCGCTCCTGTTACTGCCGCTCAAATGCACCTCAGTGCAGTCGTCCTGCGGTGCAGCGAGATTCGGCGAACTGCGCAAGGTCTTGGTGCGAAGTGAATTCGGCGACGTAAAGTTCCCGGGATACGTCAATGATGTCGACCCGTATTTTTGCGTCGTCGGTAACGTAGGCCTCGGCCATTTCCGCCCCTGATTGCTGAAGCGGTAGCCGCCGCGCGATGCACACCAGCGATTCTGCGGCGACGCCTGCCATCATGGAGCCAGAGGGGGCAATCGGACCATCGAGTGTCCAGGCCCACCTGTTCCGGGTCGGCACAAGAATGAGCTGAAGTCGCGTTGCCCTTGAACGATGGGTTGCAACGGCCAACCCGGCGGCAAGGAAAGTCCAGAAGGTTTCCAATTCCTCGGCGCGCTTCTGTGGGTTCATGGCAAGCGGAGTGGCTCTCTGAAACGAGTATGTGGCAATCATCGTCATCCCCTTTGCCCCGTAGAGCGGTCGCCCGAGATGCGTCAGATGGCACCTCTTGAACTCCATGCTGTGGGCCAATTCCCTTAGGAGCCCAGCGCAAAATGACGGTCTTATCCAAATAAATTTCCGGCGCGACAGCGCACACCCCCGGTCCAAAATGGAACATTCAAAATCTTGATTTCCGTCTGGAATGTTGGCCCCCCGTTACTCCAGATCTGGTAACAGACAGCGCGAGCCAGGTAACACTTATTGCAGATTTAATTGGGCAGCTAGAGTCGGGCTTCAGAGAAAAAATGCTGATACGGCCGACGATTATTCGTGCCTTTCGGATTTTCCAATGCGATCTTTGAGGATCGAACTCAATGGGAGGTCAACCATATGGCTTTCTGCGCCGATTTAGCAGAGCGCTGGCGGCCGAATCGCGCCCTTCTGCCCGGCCAAGACGACTTGGATACCAAGTTTGGGCGACGTCGAGACCGTCACCGCCTCCGAGCCAAGCACGGCAAATTTCCGCAATCCCCATAAGCATCCGACTGTCGACCGCGGGTTCGTTCTTCGGAGACTTTCGTACGCCAAGCGCCGTCCGAAACTCTTCACGGAGGCGGACAGTCCGGTTTTGGCGGGCGTGAGCGACAAGCAGACGTTCGCAGCTGCCTGCAAATCGGCAGCTTCCTGCCCGACTTATGGCTCCTCTGATGAGGAAGCCCGCCTACGGCGTTTCAGTCCTTCGATGAATCGCTCCAAGATCATTCTGCCGACAACCGGCGGGCTGCGTTCAAGTAGTTCTTCCACCCGCTTGGTCAGGCGCTCCGGATCGCATACCTTGGCGATTACGTTGCTATCCACCTGCGGCAATTTGGTTGCCACGCGGTCCCCCAGGAAGCCACTGCCGCCGAGCCCAAAACTCTCCCCCAAAAACGTCAGTGTCTCCGCCAATCTCACGACCGCGCCGTCCTCATCGAGCAGCCCTTCGGTCCATCGCCGCACTTGCACGCCGTCGTCCCCCGCGCGCTCAGCCCACGCAAACAGCAGTTGTCGCAGCTTCTGGTGGCGCAGGAGGGTTCCCAACCGCGCCGCTTGACGGATTGCGTCGAGCGACGCAGTACGCAGGGCGCTTGCGCAGTCCAAGGTCACCAATGGCTCCCTGTCGCGTTCGGGCCTTCCCTCCCCAACTGGCTTGTGCTCTTCCCAAGCGCTGTCCGCCATCCACGACAGCCAGTGAAGCTGGGCGGCCCTGGAGAGATCGAGAAGCAGCTTGGAGCGCTGTGTCTCATCGAGACGGTCGCGAGTGAGATCACCTATCAGCCCCCAAAGGCGGACCTGGTTACCCCACCCCGGTAGCAGGTCGTCTCCCGCCACGTCGAGATCGTCGGCAACGCCGGAGAGTGTGGCTAGCAGACTTGGCACGACGTCGAGAGCCACATCAGCCGCGGCCAGCCTCAGCTCCTCGAGCAGCAGCGCCGCCCGGCTGACGCCATCCGTCCGCCGATGAACCATTAGCGCATCCAGGAAGGCGGTCTGCACGTGCTCGGGGCTTCCGAGGTTCGCAAGCAATTGGGCTAGCTCTGCCGCGGGCACGACGCCCTCGCCTGGCGCGAGTAGGAAGTAAGTGTCGAAGTGTTCCCGCGAGCAGACGAGCCGATCGCGCCGCCACCCCTGGGCGGAGAGCGGGTCGTGCCACAGGTTGGCCCACACAGAGTCCAGACGGGGGAAGAGGCGCCGCAGGGCGATTCGCATCGCGTGGCACCTGTCGTTCGGGACCGATGCGAGCAGCATAGTGTCGTGCTGGGCGACTAATTCTTCCTGCGAGCGGCGGCCTGTGCCGCTGAGCCGCTCGATTCCACAAAGCGCCTGCGGGTTTGCCTGCACGGCGTGGTAGGTGTCCGGGTAGATCGAAGAGCGTCGTGTAGGGAAAGAGTGTCTTCGCCTG
>CAIJTR010000171.1 GCA_903823665.1 uncultured Rhodospirillales bacterium | reverse complement strand
CGGCTGAATGCCTGGCAATCGGACGTTACGACCTCCTGATCCTGGATCTCAATCTCCCAGACGGCGACGGGCTGTCGCTGCTCCGCCAGTTGCGCACACGCGGATCGCAGCTTCCCGTGCTCGTGCTGACCGCCCGGGACGGCGTCGAGGATCGTGTGACCGGCCTTTACACCGGAGCGGACGACTATCTCGTCAAGCCATTCCACATCACCGAGCTCAATGCCCGCATCCGCGCGCTGCTCCGGCGCCCAGACGCTGCGCTGGGGATCACTTTGGACCTCGGCAACCTGGTTCTCGACACCAAGAGCCGGCAGGTCGCCGCCAAGGCCGCGACGGTTGCGATGTCGGTACGCGAGGTCGCCCTTCTGGAGCTGCTGATGCGGCGACAGGGCGCCGTTGTGCCACGCGATCTGCTCGAGCAGGGGCTTTACAGCTTCGACAGCGAGCTCGGCTCCAACGCCATGGAGGTTCTGGTCCACGAGGTTCGTCGCAAGCTGGCCGGCGCGGACCCGACCGTTTGCATCCACACGGTCCGAGGGGCCGGCTATCTGCTCGCCGACGGCGGATGACAGCCGCCCCCGGCCGCCGTCCCTGGTCGCTGGCCGCCAGGCTCGGATGGCGCCTGGTGGCGGTTCTGATGGCTGCGATCGCGCTGGCTGCGGGAACGATCGCCTGGCGGGCCGTGTCGACGGTTCACGAACTGGACGATCAGGCACTGCAGAACCAGGCGCGGCTGCTCGTCGCCAGGCTGCCGGCCGATGCCAAGGCCCCACTCTCAATTCCCGAAGATCTTGTGAACTCCTTTCGGGCTTCGGACGGCGACAATGTCTTCATGGTCTATCGCGGCGCCGAACTTGCCAGCACATCCGACCCGGCCGCTGCCGCACTGATAGCGCCTTTCCTCAAGCCCCGAAACGCAGATGGTTTCTTCCGTTTGCCGATGGTTCCCGGTCACAGGAACGGGATGATCGGCCTGACTGTGACCGATTGGCCCTGGCGGGTTGTGGTAATGCAGGGGCGCGAGCAGTCCTCGGTGCTGCTGGAGAGCTTGTCCGCCAACTTTATCACGGTCGGCTTCTTCTTGCTTTTGCCGATCGGCATCGTGGCCGTACTGGTCGCTGTCTTGACACTGCAGCGTGGGCTGCGGCCATTGCGCAGGGTCTCTGCCGCGGCGCTTCGTGTTGGCCCCACGCAGCCCGGCGCCAGATTGCCCCTGGCCGACCTGCCCAACGAGGTGTTTCCGTTGGTTCAGACTGTGAACGACGCGCTATCCCGGCTGGATCACGCCTTGATGGGCCAGCAGCGCTTCATGGCGGAGGCGGCGCATGCGCTTCGCACGCCGCTCGCTGTGCTGACTGCACGGCTGGATCTGATGGAGGATCGGCAGGATTTGGAGGGTCTGCGCCATGACGCAGACCGCATGGGGCGTTTGGTCGGTCAGTTGCTGCGCATGGCGCGGCTCGACGGCATGGAAACGGACGTAACGGCCGCCATCTCGCTTTATGCGATCGCCGCCGAGGCCATCTCGGCATTGGTTCCCATCGCGTTGCGAAAAGGAGTGGAAATCGCCCTGGCAGAGCAGGGCACTGCCGTGCCGCTGCGCGGCAACCATGGCGCATTGGTTCTGGCGGTGACCAACCTCGTCGAGAATGCACTGGCCTACGCGCCGAGTGGGACAGTGGTGGAGGTGGTCGTGGATCGTGCAGGCCGGATCACGGTCCTTGATGAGGGGCCAGGGGTTCCCACCGAGCAACGGGCGCGGATCTTCGAACGCTTCAACCGTGGACCTCACGCGAAGGAGGGCGGCGCTGGCCTGGGTTTGGCGATCGTGGCGGAGGTGGCCGTTGCGCATCACGGCTCGGTCCATGTCGAAGCGCGTCCCGGCGGCGGCAGCGCGTTCGTGTTGAGCGTTGGGCCGCCGCCGTCGAGGGATCGCGAAGCCTGGTCCGCCGTTCACACGGCCGAATGACCGACCGAGCCGCGGGAGTTCGAGGGGCGATCGACGCCGGTTTGATGGAGTCCGTGCTGCGCATATCCATGCCGTTATCACGCCCGTTGCTCAACGCTCGGCCTCGGCCCAGCCCATGGCGGGCGACGCAGCCACGCGTAGAAACCCGCCTTCGATACGCCGAGCGCACGTGCCATCGCAGCAACTGGGAATGTGGCCTGGTTCGCGCTCATGACCCGGACGATCCGGATGGGAGCGTGCCGGTCTTGCGGGCAAACCAGGCCACGGATTTGAAAGCTCATCGCGCTCCAGACGGAGCTGCTTGTTGTCACGCTGCAGGCGCCCGAACTGCTCGCGGTCGGGCGCGGCAAGTGCAACAGTCGCATCCCATTGTCGGCCACCTTTCTGACTGGATTTAGCCACCCAGGCGCGGATCGATTGGCCGGTCGGCCCAAACTCGCGGGCAAGATCGTCGGGGTCACGGCCAGCCAGAACGAGATCGACCAATTGGCAACGGAACTCAGGTGAAAGAGGCGGTCGGGAATTGGGCGTCGTTGGCATCTCTGGTGAGAGCTTCAGGGTGTCCACCAAACCGGGGCAATCCAAATTCCGATGTCATTCAAACGCAGGCTCTCAACGAGGTCCGCTGTTTCAAGGGCGGACCCCGGCTGATGACCGCGCCGTGGGAGGGCCCAGATCAGCTGGGCGGGTCACGCCAGGACTTGCTTGCAACACGCAGATCG
>CAIJTR010000170.1 GCA_903823665.1 uncultured Rhodospirillales bacterium | reverse complement strand
CCAAAATTCAAATTAAAATCAACCTCTTAAACGTGACACACACCTCCCTTGGTAAGGGAGAGGTCGAGAGTTCAATCCCCTCCAGCAGCACCATTTGCAACGTGGCCATCGCGCAAAGCCCAACGTTAGCGCCGCCTCAAGCAGGCTCCGCCAATCGCTTGAAGACGCCGGTGGCTGAGCCCACAAAACGCGCGCCCACCATCAGCTTGGCCTCCATGAACATCAGCTGTCGCGTGGCCCGCAGCATCAGCGGCGTGGTTTGTACAATCTCACCGATCTGCACCGCGTCGATGAACTGCATATTGAGCTGAACCGTGGCCGTCCGCGTCGCTCCGGTGGCGGTCCGCGCCGCCATACCCATCGCACGATCGGCAAATGTCATCAGTGCCCCGCCCTGCAGCACGCCGCGCAGATTATGGTGCCGCGAGTCGGTGGGAAAACACAGGGCCAGCCCGTCCGGCGTCATCTTCGAAAAAAACGGCCCAATCAATCCGATAAATCCCGCATCGCTGATCACGCTCCACCCTTGTGCCTGCAGGGTCTGCGTCTTCTCTTCGATGTCCACGCCACGCTCCTTGATCCGCTCCATCCGCCATGTCCGGCAAGCCCGGGCGAACGTCAAGCACGCCCGCCCCATGGACATCAGACGCCTTGCTGACCTATCACCGGCACCTTGGCACATCGGCCATTTGAGATTTAACTGGAGCTGCGCATCGATATGGCAAAAACCGCCCTCATCACCGGCATCACGGGTCAGGACGGCGCCTATCTGGCGCAACTTCTGCTGAGCCGCGGCTATACCGTGCACGGCCTGCTGCGTCGCTCTGCCTCGGCCGAAATCATCGGTGAGCGCCTGCGTTGGCTCGGCATCCTCAATGATGTGCAGCTGATCGATGGCGATTTGATCGATCTGTCGAGCTGCATCCGTATCATGCAAACGGTGAAGCCAGATGAGGTCTACAACCTTGCCGCTCAAAGCTTCGTCGCAGCCTCCTTCCAACAGCCGCTGCTCACCGGCACCGTCACCGGCCTTGGGGCCGCCAACATGCTCGAAGCGGTGCGCATCGTGTGTCCGCAGGCACGCTTCTATCAGGCCTCGTCGTCCGAGATGTTCGGCAAAATCCAGGCCCAGCTGCAGAACGAGCGCACGCCGTTCTACCCGCGCAGCCCCTACGCGGTCGCCAAGCTCTACGCCCACTGGATGACGGTGAACTACCGCGAGAGCTTTGGCATGCACGCCTCGTCCGGCATTCTGTTCAACCACGAAAGCCCGCTGCGTGGCATCGAGTTTGTTACCCGCAAGGTCACCGACGGCGTGGCGCGCATCAAGCTCGGCCTCGCCCGCGAGCTCAAGCTCGGCAATCTCGACGCCACCCGCGATTGGGGCCATGCACGTGACTATGTGCAGGCCATGGCGGCCATGCTGCAGCAGGACACGCCAGACGATTACGTCATCGCAACTGGCCGCACCACCAGCATCCGCGACTTCTGCCACATGGCGTTCTCTTATGCCGGGCTGAACTGGCAGGATCACGTCGTCACCTCCGCCGACTTGCTCCGCCCCGCCGAGGTGGACGTGCTGCACGGCGACCCAGCAAAGGCAAAGCAGGCGCTCGGCTGGCACGCGGTCACGAGCCTCGAAGACATGGTGGCCGAAATGGTCGAGGCCGATCTCGCCCGGCACCGCGGCCGCATCGCGGCACCTCCGCCGTCGCTCGGGTGAAAATCCTCATCACAGGGGCCACCGGCTTCGTTGGCCGCCATTTGATGTTGCCGCTGACCTCGTAATATCCACAGGCACGATTGGTGCGCTCACCACACGAACGCCACGGGGCTGGCTGGCTTTTGATAATTCAGCGGTGCCCCGTCTTGTGGTGGATTTTTGCTGCATGTGAGTTGGTGCCGGGCTCGGTTTTTGCGGCTAAGTTGCTCTAGAAATGTATGATTCTAGAGCAACTTAGCCGCGATCATATTGAGCCGAACCGGTTCAATATGATCGGGCGTTGCTCTAGGCTT
>CAIJTR010000169.1 GCA_903823665.1 uncultured Rhodospirillales bacterium | reverse complement strand
TAACGGACGACGATGGTATGGCGGTGGAGGATGTGGAAGCCGAGATGGTGGCGGCGCTGTGAAATATCGGGTTCGCCACACCACCAGCTATGCCTATGCACGCCCGGTCGATCTGGCGAGCCATATGCTGCATCTGGCCCCACGCAGCCTGCCGGGGCAGCGGGTGGTGTGGTCGGATTTGTCGGCGGAGCCTGCGGCCTCACGCAGCAACGCGGCGTTTGATCATTTCGGCAACAATGTGGCCTGGATGTTTCTTGACCAGCGCCATCAGCATTTTGCGGTGACGGTGACAGCGGAGGTGGATGTGGATTTCGCCGCACCGCCTGAAGCTGCCGAAACGTTGCCGTGGGAGCAAGTGGCGCAGCTGGCAGCGGCTGGCGGGCCGGGGGCGTGGGAGGCATCGGAATTTCTGTTCGACAGCCCAATGCTGCCGAATGAGCCTCTTGCGATGGCCTATGCCGCTCCGAGTTTTCGCCCAGGGCGGCCTATCCTTGAGGCGTTGCTGGAGCTGAACGGGCGTATCCGCAAGGAGTTCGCGTTCAAGTCCGGTGTGACGACTTTGAACACGCCGGTGTCTCGTGTGCTCGCCCAGCGTGCCGGCGTGTGTCAGGATTTCACCCATCTGATGATTGCCGCATTGCGTGGGCTTGGGCTGCCGGCGCGGTACGTGTCGGGTTATCTGCGCACCAAGCCGCCGCCGGGGGCTCCGGTCAGGCGGGGGGCGGATCAGTCGCATGCCTGGGTTTCGGCGTGGATGGGGCCGGGACATGGCTGGGTTGATCTTGATCCGACCAATGATCTGGTTGTGCATGACGAGCATGTGGTGCTCGCCTGGGGGCGAGATTACGGCGATATCAGCCCGGTGCGCGGGGTGATTTTGGGCGGTGGCCGGCACAATGTGTCGGTTGAGGTTGATCTCGAAGCGCTCTGACGCCGATTGGTTGTTCACGGCCCGTTAGGGTTTTCGGTAGCAAAATGGTGCTGCTGCAGATCAAAACGAGGTTGGCTTCATGTTCAGGCAAAAACAGCCCTTACTTACTGAGGAGCTCTGTCCTCCTGTGGTGCGTGGTGCGGCGTCTCTGGCGGAGGCGTTGTCGAACGGGGCTGCGATGGAAGACATGCTGGCAAGTCTGTCCGGCCCGTTTGCAGATGCTCAGGCGATATTGGCTGCGGCGTATGACACGTCTGTGCTGGCGTTCTTGTCCAACCGCCCGGCGATTGGGCTGGCATTGCAGCGCGACGTCCTGGTGTCCAGTCGGCTGTTTCGTCATGCAACGGGGCCTCAGGTGAGTTTATCGCCCAAATTGCGCGTGCTGGCGTTTGCAGCACCTGGCGATTTGCAGATGAACATGCCGATTGAGTTCATGACGTATCACCTCGATGTGCGGCTGGACGTGCTGTTTGTGGCACCGCCGCAGGAGTTGCCAGACGTGTTACCGGAACATGATGTGGCGATCTGTCTGATCAGCGATTCGGATGTGGATGCGCTGGCGTGGCTGGCAACGCAATTGGCGCGGTGGCCGCGACCAGTGCTGAACCACCCCGCCTTGGTGGCTGGTGGGGGGGTGGAGAAACTCACGCGCGATGGCATCGCGCGGCTGTTTGCGGATTCGCCCGATATTTTGGCCCCGGCCACGGTTGCGCGGAGCAAACTTGAAATTGCAGCGCATCTGGACCGGATTGGCGTGATTTCGGAGCTTGTGCCGGGTGCCGATTGGCCGTTGCTGCTGCGGCCGTTTGGCTCGCATGCCGGAAGGCTGCTCGAGCGGCTCGAAGGGCCTGGGGAGTTGGCTGTCTATATCACCAGCCTGTCCGACGAGCATTTTCATCTGGCGCAGTTCGTTGATTACCGCAGCCGCGATGGTTTGTTCCGGAAGCTGCGAGTGGCGCTCATCGGCGGGGTGCCATTCTTGTGCCACATGGCAGTCTCGGAACACTGGATGCTGCATTACGCCAATGCCGGAATGGCTGAGAGTGCAGCCAAGCGCGACGATGAGGCTCGGGCCATGGCGGAATTTGAGACAGGCTTTGGCCACCGCCATCGCGCGGCCTTTGCTGAGCTGCATCGCAAGCTGAGCCTGGATTATGTGGTGATCGATTGTGCCGAGGCCCCGGATGGCCGGCTGCTGCTGTTCGAGGTGGAAATGGCGGCGATTGTTCACATGCTCGACCCGGCGGAGCCATTTGGGTATAAGCAACCGCAGATGCGCCGGATATTCGACGCGTTTGATAGACTACTGGAACGCAATGGCCGGCTAATAGCGGCCTAGCCGTTGCTGCATACAATATGCCCCATATGCGGCTGGTGCGACGTTGCGGCAGGTGCTAGCCACCCGCATCCACCCTGCGCCCGGAGCATATGATGACCGCCATTGCTGATATCGTCGCCCGCCAGATTCTCGACAGCCGCGGAAACCCGACCGTTGAGGTGGATGTGCATCTGGAAAGCGGCGCGATGGGCCGTGCTGCCGTGCCGTCTGGTGCGTCGACGGGCGCGCATGAGGCGGTTGAACTGCGCGACGGCGACAAGTCGAAGTATGGCGGCAAGGGCGTGCTGCAGGCGGTGGCCAACATTCACGGCGAAATCCTCGACAATATCGGCGGGATGGACGCGACCGAGCAGGTTGCTATCGACATGGCGATGATCGAGCTGGACGGCACGCCGAACAAGTCGCGCCTGGGGGCGAATGCCATTCTGGCAGTGAGCCTCGCGACGGCGAAGGCAGTGGCAACCGCGTTTGAAATGCCGCTTTACCGCTATGTTGGCGGCGTGTTCGCCCGCACCCTGCCGGTGCCGATGATGAACATCATCAATGGCGGCCAGCATGCCGACAACCCTATCGACATTCAGGAATTCATGATCCAGCCGGTGGGGGCCGCCTCGGTGGCCGATGCCATTCGCATCGGCTCGGAGGTGTTTCATGCGCTGAAGAAGAAGCTGCATGACGCTGCGCATTCAACCAACGTGGGCGATGAAGGCGGGTTTGCGCCGAATTTGAAGTCGGCCGATGAGGCGCTGGGCTTCATCTCCTCCGCGTGTGAGGCCGCAGGCTACCGGCTGGGTGACGACATCACCTTCGCGCTCGATTGCGCTGCGACCGAATTCTACAAGAACGGTGTGTATGACATGGAAGGTGAGGGCAAAAAGCTCGACAGTGCCGGCATGGTCGCATACCTGGCTGATCTCTGCGCCCGCTTCCCGATTGTGTCGATTGAGGATGGCTGCTCGGAAGATGACTGGGCTGGGTGGCATCACCTGACGGAAGTGCTGGGCCGCAAGGTTCAGTTGGTTGGCGATGATTTGTTCGTAACCAACCCCGCCCGTTTGGCGCGCGGCATTGCCGAGCATTCGGCCAATTCAATCCTGGTGAAGGTGAACCAGATTGGAACCCTGACCGAGACGCTTGAGGCGGTGGAGATGGCGCACAAGGCTGGCTACACGGCGGTGATGAGCCATCGCTCCGGTGAGACGGAGGACAACACCATCGCTGATCTCGCAGTGGCGACGAATTGCGGGCAGATCAAAACCGGTAGCCTTTCGCGCAGCGACCGCACGGCGAAATACAACCAGTTGATCCGCATCGAGCAGAACCTCGGCACCGCCGCTCGTTACGCTGGGCGAAGCATTCTGCGGGCCTAAGCGCGGCGGTTAAGCCGCGACCGCGGCCATGGCCTGGTCCAGCCACGCCACGATCGGGTCGATTTGGGCGGGGTTGAACAGGGCAGGCGCGTGGCCGCAATCGGGGAATTCGATGCAGGGGGCGCGTGGCCCCCGTTTTGCCATCTCCTCAACGGTGTCAGGCGTCAGCACATCCGACGTGGCCCCTCGCAAGACGAGCGTGGGGCATGTGATTTCGTCCCAATAGTTCCAGAGCCGGAGGTTGAAATACCAGCCGGGGCGGAAGGCACCGATGATGTTGGGATCACTCAGCCGCCGCCATGTGCCGTTGGGCATTTCAACGACGGTGTGAATGGCCATGTGCCGCCACTGCTCGGGCGTGAGATGGCCGAAATTGGCCAAACGCATGGCGAGATATTCGGTGGCGGCCTCCAGCGAGGGGAAGCTGGTGGGCGAGTCGCGCACAGAAATGGCGAGGCGGTTCAACGCCTGCCAGCCCAGAAATGGGCCGATATCGTTCAGAACCAGCCGCTTGATGGGTGAATTGGATTGGCCTGCGAGCACCATGCCAACGAGGCCGCCAAGCGAGGTACCGATCCAATCGACCTCGGTTATGCCCAGGCGAGCGATCAAAACGGTCATGTCGGTGGCGTATTGCGGGAGGTTGTATTCCTCCGGGTCGCGCAGCCAGTCACTGTGGCCGCGGCCGACGAGATCGGGGCAGATCACCCGGAAGCCTTGCGCTGCGAGGGCCATGGCGAGCATGTCGAAGTCGCGGCCCTGGCGGGACAGGCCGTGCAGGCAGATTGCCACACGTTTGGCGCGGATGTTGCCCCATTCCACGTAGGCGATGCGATGGAAGCCTTTTTTGGAGAGGCTGAGCACGCTGCCTCGGCGGTCTGGCTCGGGCGGTTTGGACGTGGCACGCATAGCGTCAGACTTGGCGGACTTCACGCGCATACGGCTCCGGAATGGTGCAGCGCACACAGTGCGGTGTTCGCCTAGGTGCCGCAAGCCTTGGGCTAGATTGAGCTAGGGCCGATGATGCTGCGGCGCAGGAGCGTGGAGACGTAGTCGATAGCCGAGACGGTGATGAGCATCAGCACGACGATAAACGAGACCTGCTGCCATTCCACGGTGCGGATCATTTCCGACAGGGACAGACCGATGCCGCCTGCTCCCACGATGCCGATGATGGTGGCGGAGCGGGTGTTGCTCTCAAAATAATAGAGGACCTGGCTGGTGATGACGGGCAGCACCTGCGGCAGCACGCCGTAGCGGACGGCTTGCGTCCATGTGCCGCCGCTGGACAATACACCTTCGACGGCTTTGCGGTCGCTCGCTTCAATGGCCTCGGAGAACAGTTTGGCGAAGCTGCCGATATCAGAGCAGGCGATGGCGAGCACGCCGGCAAACGGGCCGAGGCCAACCACGTTGATCCAGAGCAGCGCCCAGATCAGCACGTCAATGGCGCGCACGGTATCGAACACGCGGCGGGCGATGACGTGGATGAAGAGGTTGGAGACCACGTTGCGTGCCGCCAGGAAGCCGAGCGGGAAGGCGATAATGGCGGCGATCAGCGTGCCGAGGAAGGCGATGCCCAGCGTTTCCGCCAACTGGCCGAGGTAGAAGACCACGCGCGCCCAGGTTTCTGGGTTTGGCGGCAGCATGACCTGCAGAATCACCAGCATTTGGCTGCCGCCATGGGTGAGCATGGTGAAGGTGAAGCCGAGTTGCCAGAGACCGAAGCAGAAAAGGGCGAACAAAGCGGCAGCGACAATCCAGCCCGTAAGTTCTGAGCGCCATGCCGGGCCAAGCAGTGCCGCATGGCGTTCGGCGAGACCTGCAGCGTCGGCCAGCATGGCGTCGCGGCGGGAGGAGGTGGGCAGGGAGGCGCTCATGCGTGCACCTCGCCGCCGAGCAGCCGGTGGCGGAGTTTTTCGGTGCAGTAATCGATGACCATGACGGTTAAGATCAACATCACGATGATGGCGCTGACATCGGAGTAGTAGAAGCGGCGGATGGAGGTGAGCAACTCGTCGCCGATGCCGCCGGCCCCCACGAAGCCGATCACGGCGGCGGCCCGCACGTTCACTTCAAAACGCAGCAGGGTGTAGCTGATGAAGTTGGTCTGAACCTGCGGCAGCACGGCAAAGCGGATTTGCTGCACCCAGGTGCCACCGGAGGCGGCAATCCCCTCGACGGGTTTCATGTCAATATTCTCAACAACTTCAGCGAATAGCTTGCCCATGGCCCCAATGGTGTGGATGGCGATGGCGATGACGCCCGGGACCGGGCCGAGGCCAAAGGCGTAGACGAACAGCAATGCGAAGACGAGTTCCGGCACGGTGCGGTTGAATTCGAGCAGCCGCTTGAAGCCCTGGCACACCCATTTCGACTTCATCAGGTTGGAACTCGCGGCGAAGCAGAACAGGAAGCCGATGAACGCGCCGGCGAGAGTGCCGACATAGGCCATTAGCAACGTATCGCGCAGCAGGCCGAGCCATTTCCAGAGGCCCCAGAACCATTCGGCCGGGTCCGTCCAGACGCGGGCACCCGATTCGAGTTGGAACATGCGGTCGATATAAGAGGTAAAATTGCCGATCTTGGAGATCAGCGTGAGTGGACGCACTTCCGCCGCCCAGCAGGCAAGCCCGATTGCGATGATGAGGACCGCGGCACCCTGGATGGAGCGCATACGTCGCGCGGAGACGGCGCTGGCGTACGTCGCCTCCAGCATGCCGGCTTCCAGCATGGGCAGCGCGCTCAAGCGGTTACCGTCTCGGCATGCTGGGCGGCCATGACTTCACCGGCCTCCAGACCATAAAGTTCGCGCGCGATGTCTTCGGTCAGGCCCGCCGGCACGTCGTTGAACACCACGCGGCCCTGCGCCATGCCGATGAGGCGGTCGCAATAGGTGCGCGCGAGGTCGAGCGAATGCAGGTTGCAGATGACGGTGATGCCAAGTTCGCGGTTGATGCGCAGCAACTGGTCCATGACCAGCTTGGTGTTGCGCGGGTCAAGCGATGCGATGGGCTCGTCAGCGAGGATGATATCCGGCTCCTGCACCAAAGCGCGACAGATTGCGACGCGCTGCTGCTGGCCGCCTGAAAGCTGGTCGGCGCGCTGGGCGGCGAGATTGGCTATGCCCATCTGGTCCAGCGCGGCAAGGGCAATCAGCCGGTCTTCGCGTGACCATATTTTCAGCATGGCGCGCCAAGCCGGCATGTGGCCGAGGCGACCCATGAGCACGTTGGTGAGCACATCAACGCGGCCCACGAGGTTGAATTGCTGGAAGATCATGGCGCAACGCATACGCCAGCCGCGCAACCCGGCCCCGGTGAGGGTGGTGACGTTGAGGCCATCGAACTCGATGGTGCCAGCGGTTGGATCAACGAGGCGGTTGATCATGCGCAGCAGGGTGGATTTGCCCGCGCCAGAACGACCGATCACGCCGACAAAGCTGCCGCGCGGAATTTCGATGTTGATGTTCTCAGCGGCGAAACGGCCCGTGTAGGATCTGGAAAGCCCGGTGATACGTAGCATGAGAACCCCTTTCCATGCATCTCATTACAATGCCCGCCATGTCACGAACATGACAGTAATGCTTCAGTTGGATGACGATGAGGGCGCGGCAATCGTCATTAATCTTGCATGCAAATGACACGCATCTGTCATGGAAAGCGGTTATCGCCAGCGAAGTTCGTTAACCATAAGGAGCCACGCCATGATCACACGTCGCACGCTGATCGCAGCCTCCACGGCCGTAGCAGCCGCCCCGCTGCTTTCGACCGTCGCCCGCGCCGCTTTCCCGGAACTGACCTTCGCCGTTGTGCCTGCCGAGAACGCTTCGGGCGTGATCGATCGCTGGAACCCGTTCCTGGCGTATCTCTCGAAGGAACTCGGCACCAAGGTGTCGCTGCGTGTCGCCAATGACTACGCAGCCGTGATCGAAGGCCAGCGCGCTGGCAACGTGCAGATTGCCAACTACGGCGCTGCCTCGTTCGCCCGCGCTCGCATCACCAACGTTGGCACCGACGCATTCCTGACCGACCTGAATGCTGACGGTTCGACCGGCTATTTCTCAGTGTTCTACGTGCTGGCGACCAGCTCGTATAAGGCCGTTGAGGACCTGAAGGGCAAGAACCTTGGCCTCGTTGATCCGAACTCGACCTCGGGCAACAACATGCCGCGCTTCGTGCTGAACGAAATGGGCATCAAGCCGGACGCGTTCTTCAACAAAGTGGTGTTCACCGGAAGCCACGAGAACGCTGTGATCGCTCTGGCCCAGGGTCAGGTTGATATGTGCGCCAATGCCTGGACCAACAAGGATGACAGCACGCTGACCGCAATGCTCAAGAAGGGCATGCTGAAGTTCGCTGACGGCAAGCCGATGCAGTATTCGGATTTCCGCATCATCAAGACCTCGCCGTCGATCCTGAACGGGCCGTATGCCTACCTGACCGCACTGCCGGCTGACCTGAAGGCCGCCATCAAAACCGCGTTCGTTGATGCCCCGAAGAAGGCGAAGGCTGAGTTCGATCGTCTGTCTGACGGTCAGCACCCGGCGTTCAAGGACGTGACCACCGCTGACTACGACGACACGGTTAAGCTGGTGAAGTTCGTCGACAGCCTGCGCAAGGCCTGATTTCGACTGACTGAGAATGCGCCGCAGGATTGTTCGGCGGCGCATTTTTGGTGCTTGAAGGGTGAGCCCACCCTCACGCGACGCAACACTGTCCCGCCCGCGCGTACTGTATCCGCAGTGGCGCGGGCGGGTGCATTGCTGTAAGGCAACGCTTCCTATCCCCCATCAGAGCCGGATTCTGACCGCCCCCACACTGGAGGCGGCAATCGCTCTGTATAGACTGGTTGCCCCGAGATCATGCCGTTTCCCGCCACGAACCCAGCCCTTGAACGCGCCCTGCTGGCCCGCGAATACACCGAGCCCACTGCGGTGCAGGCAGCCGTGCTGGAAGCGGAGCCGGAGCGCGATCTGCTGGTCTCGGCGCAAACCGGATCGGGCAAGACGGTGGCCTATGGGCTGGCGTTCGCCTCCACGCTGTTGGGGGATGCAGAGAAATTCGAGCGCGCCGGGCCGCCTTTGGCGCTGGTTGTGGCCCCCACGCGGGAGCTGGCCATGCAGGTTCATCGTGAGTTGAGCTGGCTCTATGAGCAGACTGGCGCGCGCGTTGTTTCGTGCGTGGGCGGCATGGATGCTCGGTTCGAGCAGCGGGCGCTGGCGGCGGGCTGTCATATTGTCGTCGGCACGCCCGGGCGGCTGAAAGACCATATCGAGCGTGGCCAGCTCAACCTTTCCGCCATGCGGGTGGTGGTGCTGGATGAGGCCGACGAAATGCTGGATCTCGGCTTTCGCGATGATCTGGAATTCATTCTGGGTGCCGCACCGTCGGAGCGCCGCACGCTGCTGTTTTCCGCCACCATCGCGCACGACATTGCGGCATTGGCCCGGCGCTTTCAGAAGAACGCGGTACGCATCGACACGCTGGTGCGGCATCAGGCGCATGCGGATATTGAGTATCGTGCGGTGCGGATGCAGGCGCATGAGACGGAAGCGGCGCTGATCAATGTGCTGCGGTTTTATGAGGCGCGTTCGGTGCTGGTGTTCTGCGCCACGCGTGAGGCGGTTCGCCGGTTGCATGCGAGCCTGGAGCAGCGCGGCTTTGCGGCCGTGGCATTGTCGGGTGAGTTGAGCCAGAACGATCGCACCAACGCGCTGCAATCGCTGCGCGATGGCCGGGCGCGGGTGTGCGTGGCGACGGACGTGGCGGCGCGTGGGCTGGATTTGCCGGATTTGGGTTTGGTGATCCATGCGGATTTGCCGACGGGCAAGGAGACGCTGCTGCATCGTTCCGGCCGCACTGGGCGTGCTGGGCGCAAGGGCGTGTGCGTGCTTCTCGTGCCGCATCCGAAGCGGCGCCGTGCGGAGGCGCTGTTGATGTCGGCGAATTTGCAGTGCAGCTGGAGCGGGCCGCCGTCGGCTGATGAAATTCGGGCGCTCGATCAGGAGCGTTTGCTGGCCGATCCGGTGCTGACGGAGAAGGCGAGTGGCGAGGACGCCGTTTTGGCGCGCAAGCTGCTGGAAGGGCGTTCGGCGGAGGATATCGCGGCGGCGTTGATCCGCATGCATCGCGCGAAGTTGCCGGCACCTGCGGAATTGTTCGACAGCCAGCCGCAGGGTGCGGTGACGGCAGCACACGCCGCTCGGCCAGAGCGTGCGCCGAAGGTTCGGGCGGAATTGGGCGCGACCTCGTGGTTTCGCATCAGCATCGGCAAGCAGAACAATGCCGACCCGAAGTGGCTGCTGCCGCTGATCTGCCGCGTGGGTGAGGTGACGAAGTCTGAGATCGGAGCCATCCGGGTTTTTGATCGCGAGACCAAGTTCGAGATTGTTGAGGCGGCGGCGGCGCGGTTTGCAGCGGCGGTTGATCGTTCGACCGAGCAGGAATTTCGCATTTCGCCCGCCGGGGCGGCTCCGCCGCCGAAGGCCTTCACGCCACGGGGGCCGATGGTGCCGCGCAAGGATGCGGCTGGCGACCGCGGGCCGAAGAAGTTCGGTCGCAAACGCGCGGGCTGATAAGCTCGCCTTAACTTCTCGGGGCGATACTGCGGGGGTATGACCCGCAGACTCCACCCCTCTTGCACATCTGACGAGCTTACCACCGCCGCTGAGTTTGCTGCGGATTGGACGCGGCTGCTGTTTCAGCGTGCCTCGCCGGGCCTTGCGTTGCAGTCCGCGCAGGCGATGGCGCTGTCGGTGGATCGCACGCTGGGGGTGGCACGGGCGCTGGCGCAATCTGGGCGGCGGGTTGATCTTGCTGGTCTGGAAGAGCTGATCGGCCGCCTGACCGCTGCGGCCATTGATCTTGATGACACTGACCGGCGCGAGATTGAGCCTGCGTTGAGCGGGCTTTTACGCAGTCTGGCCGCGCTCGAACTGGCGCTACATCCGCCGCTGGGCGTGGGCAGATAATGCTTCATGTTGTTCCTCAAAATCAGGAATTTATCCATTGTTATTGCACGATATTGCGGTTGGTGCGGCGGCGCTTGCGGCTGTTCTTGGGCTGATTTGGCTGGCGGCGCGGCTGGCTCGTGTGGGCGGCTTGGCGCGGGTGCCGCAGAGTGCGCGGATGCGGGTGGTGGAGACGCTGGTGCTGGATGCCCGACGGCGGGCGGTGCTGATCGCGCTCGATGGGCGGGAGGTTTTGCTGCTGACCGGGGGGGCGAATGATTTGGTGATCTCGCGCTTGCCGGGGGATTCGGTATGAGGCGCATGGTTTGGCTGCTTCCGCTTTTGCTGCTGTTCCCCGCCGCTGCGATTGCGCAATCGGTGAACATTGATCTCGGTGCTGCGGGGAATGGCAGTGCAACCTCGCGTATTGTGCAACTCACCGCCTTGCTCACCGTGCTGTCGCTCGCACCTTCATTGTTGGTGATGACGACGGCGTTCACCCGGATCGTGATTGTGCTGTCGCTGCTGCGCTCTGCGATTGGGGCACAGGGCACACCGCCCAACACGGTGCTGATCGGGCTTGCGTTGTTCCTGACTTATTTCGTGATGCAGCCGGTGTTTGATCAGGCGTG
>CAIJTR010000168.1 GCA_903823665.1 uncultured Rhodospirillales bacterium | reverse complement strand
TTAGCGCCGACCAGATTGCACCGGAACGGTTCAATCTGGTCGGGCGTTGCTCTAGAGCGTCCCAGACGCGATAGCGGCATCGCGCCGAGCGCAGCCCAAGATGATCACAGCGTGCAGTCCCCCGCCAATCGCCAGCCCCAGCAGATGATGGGAGAAGCTTGCGTGTATCGTCAGCACGGAAACGCTGCCGAGCGGCAAGAAAAGGCCCAAGGCCGTCCAAACACCGGGATTGGGTCGACGCGACCGCACGGCCATCACGAGGTGTCCGGCAGCGTTGATCAGCACGAGGTAGGCGGCGGCCAAACCAAGCCGAGCGCCAATGCGTTCGGCCGCCAGCAAAGCGAGCAAGTTCACCCCCCAGACGCCTGGCAGATTGACCCACAGCACGCCCTTCGTCGTCAGAACCTCGCGCCCGCCAAACATCTTAGAGTTGGCGAACTGCCGAAACCGGTCGTCCCAATGCTCCTCCACCTGATGGATCATGTAGGCCGGGCCGTGCAGATAGATCAGCAGCACCGGCAAGCTCCACGCATTCCAAAGCATGGGCAGCAAGGCGATCTGCAGCCCTGCCATGAACACGGCTCCCGCCACCCAATGTTCTGCGAGCCATCGCTGCATCTTTCCCAGCCCCTCCACCTGTCGCATGATGCCGAAAACGAGGAGACGGCATGACCATCAAACACGCGGCATTCATCGCCGGAGCGTATGAACATCCCACGCGAAAGGCACCCGACAAATCGGTGGCACAACTGCACGCCGAGTGCGCGCGCGGGGCACTGGCCGATGCGGGCCTGACCAAAGACGATGTGGATGGCTATTTCTGTGCTGGTGATGCGCCCGGCATGGGCCCGCTGTCGATGGCCGATTATATGAATCTGCGGGTCAGGCACGTGGACGCAACCGATATTGGTGGCAGCTCGTATCTGATGCTCGTCTCGCACGCGGCCCAGGCCATCAAAGCCGGCAAGTGCAACGTGGCGCTCATCACTCTGGCGGGCCGTCCGCGCACCGATTCCCGCCCGCGCGCGGTCAATCCCGACCAGCCGGACGTGCAGTTCGAGGCCCCGTATGGCCTCGTCACGCTGAACGCCTACGCGCTCTGCGCCATGCGGCACATGCACGAATACGGCACGACGTCTGAGCAACTCGCCTGGATCAAGGTCGCCGCGTCGCACCATGCGCAATGGAATCCACACGCCATGCTCCGCGACGTCGTAACGGTGGAGGAGGTGCTGGCCTCCCCCATGGTCGCCGACCCGCTGCACCGCCTCGATTGCTGCGTGATCTCAGATGGCGGCGGCGCACTCATCGTCGTCTCGCCAGAGATCGCCCGCACGCTGAAACGTCCTCTCGTGGCCGTGCGTGGGGCGGGGGAGGCGGTGAAGCACACCATGGCTGGCGCGGTTGATCTCACCTATTCCGGCGGCCGCGTCTCCGGCCCCATCGCCTTCGCCGAGGCAGGCGTGACGCCGGCCGACATCAAATACGCCTCGATCTATGACAGCTTCACCATCACGGTTCTGATGCAGCTGGAAGACATCGGCTTTTGCGAAAAAGGGCAGGGCGGCCGCTTTGTGGCGGATGGAAATCTGATCTCGGGCGTCGGCAAGCTGCCCTTCAACACTGATGGCGGCGGGTTGTGCAACAATCACCCGGCCAATCGCGGTGGCATCACCAAGGTGATCGAGGCCGTCCGGCAGCTTCGCGGCGAAGCGCATCCAAAGGTGCAGGTGCCGAATTGTGACCTTGCCCTTGCACACGGCACTGGCGGTCTGCTCGGCACCCGGCACGGAAGTGCGACACTTATTATGGAGCGCCTGTGATGAGCATGCCTGCACCCGTTCCCACGCCTGAGACCACCTGGTTCTGGGAGGCCGCGCGCCAGCACCGCCTTATGCTGCCGAAATGCGTCTCCTGCGCACGCACCCATTGGTATCCGCGTGCGATTTGTCCGCACTGCTTGGGCGACGCTTCCGACCGTATTGAGGCGTCCGGTGAGGGTGTGATCTATACTTACACGGTCATGCGTCGCGTGGCCGAGCCGTATGCTCTGGCCTACGTAACCCTCGCAGAAGGACCAACCATGCTCGCGCAGTTGGTTGATTGTGATTTCAATGGGTTGAAGGTTGGTGGGCGCGTTAAGCTGGCCTGGGTGCCAAGTGCCGATGGCACGCCGATGCCGTGCTTCACTCCTGTTGCGTGATGCTTAAATAGGTGTGGGGGAAGCTGGTGTCTCAGGGGGCAGTTGCATGTGCTCCATCAGGTTATCTTCTGTCACCTGAGATACCGGCATTGGCGGCATGCGCTTGAGCAGGCCGATAGTCGCGCGCACCTGTGTCATGTGGCGACGGCAGAAGCTGCAAATGGACAGGTGGAACTTCATCGACATCCGCTTGCGCCAAGGCAGCGAATCGTCGAGATATTCCGTCGTCATCTCAGTTACATCGCGGCAGACCAGCACTTCACCATTCCCCTGATAACACTGCGCATTCGTCCATCTCATGACCAGACTCGCATCTGACTGGAACGTGACAGTTACATGGAAGAATGCTTAGACAACGATCTGGCGCAAGGACCAACCTATGGCCAATGACGACGCTGCCTTCGATAGCCCGGAATTCCTCGCCCTGTTGCGGGCGGGCAACCAAAATGCGTATCGCAGGTTGATCCGCCGTTACCAGGGTTCGTTGGTGGGCGTGGCGCAGGGCATCATTGGCAGCCGCGCGCAGGCTGAAGAAATTGTGCAAGACACTTGGCTCGCGGTGTTTCGCAACATCGAGCGCTTCGAGGGCCGCTCCAGCCTCGCTGGCTGGATTTTCACCATAGCGACCAACCGGGCCCGTACACGCATCAGCACCGAAGGCCGCACCGTGGGCCTGCCTGGGCTAGACGGTGTGGAGCGAGCCGTGGACACATCGAATTTCGGTGCCGATGGCCATTGGATCGAACTCCCAGCGCTTTGGGATGTGCTCGACCCAGAACGGATCATCGGTGGCCGGCAGCTTTGGGAACTGGTGCAGGAAGCCATTGAAAAGCTTCCGGCCGCACAGAAAGCCTGCATCATTCTGCGCGATATCGAGAACCGCACCTCCGAGGAGGCGTGTGACATCCTCGGCGTGTCGTCGGAAAATCAACGCGTGCTGTTGCACCGTGCCCGTGGTCGCATCCGTTCCGCCGTTGATGCGATGATGGGGGCTGCGAAGGGCGAGGCTGCGCGTGTTGCAGCACCGAAAATGCGGGTGAAGCAGACCGATGGCGGCAGGCTGCAGCGTGTTCTGGCACTGTTCTGGGCGCCAATTTCGGTGCTGCTAAATGGGCAATACAACCCGCGCCCGCAGGCCGCCTGAAGGACTGTCTTCCAGCGTGATCTCGCCGCCATGCGCGCGGATGATATCGCGCGCGATGGTAAGCCCGAGGCCGGTGCCACCGGTGGCACCGCTGGAGAACGGCCGGAACACGTGTTCACGCTGGGCGGTGGGAATGCCGGGACCGTTGTCGTCCACCATGATTTCGACCGCGCGGGGGCTTGCCTGATGCGCCTGCAGGCTGATCAGGCTCGCGTGCCGCCTTGCATTGTCGACTAGATTGGTGATGGCCCGCCGTATTGCGTCTGGTCGTAGCCAGATCACCAAGTCTTCAATCGGTAAGAACTCGATCTCCGATCCCGCACGTCGTGCGTTGCTTGCCACATCCTCAAGCACGGCACTGAGATCCGTCAGCCTTGCCTGCTCGGTGCCCTCACCACGGGCAAAAGCCAGATAACTCTCGATCATGCGGTCCATCTCGGCGATGTCCGCCTCCATATCGATTGCATCTTCGGTGAAATCGGGATGCGATTCGAGAAGTGCCACCGCCAGGCGCAGACGCGTGAGGGGGGTGCGCAGATCGTGTGACACCCCGGCCAACAACTCCGTTCGCTGCGCCAAAAACCGCCTGATGCGCTCCTGCATCCGGTTGAACGCGGCCGCCGCCTGACGGATTTCCGCGGCACCCTCCGGTTTGATCGGCCCCAGGTCGCGCCCGATGCCGAATGCCTCGGCCGCCCCCGCCAGCCTACGCAGAGCACGCACCTGATTGCGCATGAACAGTGCCGCGATGCCAAACAGCAGCATGGACGAGCCGACAAGCCACAGGACAAAAAGGTAAATCGTTCCTGCGTAGAGCCGTTTGCGCGGGGCCAGCACGTCTAGCACGCCGTCTGGAAGCTGCACTTCGATCAGCACTGCGTTTGGATCAGCATCCCAGTCCAATCGGAACGGCTTCTGCACCCGTTCCACCATTGCGGAGGCAAGCCCACCAAAAAATTCGCGCTTGGGTGCTCGCTCGGCTTCGGTGAGCACCACGTTGGCTTTGAAGCTCATCGGCAGTTCAAGTCGGTCCTTCGCGTCCGCCAAAACCCAGACGCGCTCGCCGGTCTCGGGATGGCGCTCCAATGCGCCGATGGTGATGGCGATTTCGCCGGCGATGGCACCTGAAAGCCTGCGTGAGATCAGTTCCAAATGGCTGCCGTAAAAGATCTGGAGCGCCACGCCCTGCACGACAATCAGCGGCACCAGCATGATCAGCAGCGCACGCCCTAACAGCGAGCGCGGCAGCATGCGCTTGAAGGATTGCATTTGATGATGAAACAGCAGGCGCATCGAGTGGCCCCGCCTTACGGTCCGGGTTTGAGCACGTAGCCGCGACCGCGCACCGTGTGCAGGAACCGTGGATCACGTGGGTCGATTTCGATTTTGCGCCGCAACCGCGTCATCTGCACGTCAATTGATCTTTCACTCGACTCATCCGTGCCAAGCGCTGCTGCGATCTCCTCGCGAGACATCACCTCGTGTGCCCGTGCCGCCATGGCGGTGAGCAACGCAGCTTCCCCGCCGGTGAGCCGAACGCTACCGTTCGGGCTGCGCAATTCGCCGCGCACCGGGTCGAACGTCATCAGCCCGAGTGTGACCGGGCCGCTCGGGGTTTCAGTTGGTGCTGCTGGCACTGGGGCGGAGCGGCGCAGCATGGCGCGGATACGCAACACAAGTTCCCGCGGATCGAACGGTTTTGGCAGATAGTCATCGGCCCCGGCTTCGAATCCAGCAATCCGGTCCTCTGGTGCTCCGGCCGCCGTTAGTAGAATGATCGGAATGGAATTGGCTTCGCGCTTCAGCGATTGGGTGAGGGAGAGCCCGCTTTCGCCCGGCATCATCACGTCCAGCACCATCAGATCTGGCTGTAGGAACCGCAGTTGGTCGCGCGCGCTTTCAGCTGTTTCAGCCGTGGTGACACGAAATCCGGCTTCGACAAGAAAGCGCTGCAGCAGATTGCGCAGCCGCAAATCGTCATCCACCACGAGTATCAGTGATTCGTCAGTCACGGCTTAGCCCTTCCGCACGCGGGCCGCCTGATCGGCACTGTCCACATAAACGCGCGCTGTTTCATCCATAATTCCACGCATCACGCGCCGGAAACCTTCCACCGCCGCTGGCCCTGCCTCACGGTAGGCCGTGGCAAGCCTGTCGCGCTGCTGCTCAAACAGCCGCCGTTCCAGCGTCTGCCCCTCTGCCGTCAGCGTCAGCAGCCGCTGCCTGCGATCGGCACGCCCGGCGTTTTGCGCCACGTAGCCTTGTGCCACCAATTCGCTGAGCACGCGCGCAAGGCTTTGTTTGGTGATGCGCAGCAAGCTGAGCAAGTCGGTGACTGAGATTGATGGGTTGCGGCCGATGAAGTGCAGGGCACGATGATGCGCCCGACCCAGCCCGAGTTCATCGAGAATAACATCGGCAGCGTTGGTGAAGTCTCTGTACGCAAAGAACAACAAATCCTGTGCGGTGCGGATCTCGTCCTCTCGCAAGAAAAGAAGATTGCTGCCAGCTGCCTGAGTTTGCGGCGCTTGGGCGTGGGCTCTCGCAGAGGACGCCTGCGATTTTGAGGGCGCGCGCATCTCGCTCATCAGCGAAGTTCCGGCGAGGCAGGCATGTTCAGCTGGCCTTTGATTTTGAGGCAGTTTGATTGGCGCATGGCGCTGATCGGAGATAACGGCTTGACCGGCCAAGGGCAACAATATTGCGGCTGGCATCCGTATCCCGGGCACTTCCTTTCTTCTGTCACCTGCGCGAAATTAATCAGGCGTTAGGCAAATGAGCCGATGGTGGCGGTGTCATTGTCTGGAACATAGCCCCATGAACTTCGTTAAACACCTCCCGATTGCGTGGCGTTTTCAGGCCATTGTTGGCGTTTTGGCTGCAAGCCTCGTCGTTATGCTCGGCCTGCAGCTGCACGGTGAATACCAGTCGATGGTCGAAAGCCGGGTGGCTGAATTGAAGGCTTTGGTCGAGACCGGGGTCAACCTTGCCAAGACGCTCCACAAAGCTGAGCTGGACGGCAAGCTTTCACATGAGCAGGCAGTGAAAAGCTTTCACGATCAGATCACCGCAATGCGCTACGACGGAAACAATTACCTCTTCGTGTATCGGCTTGACGGCATTGACATCGTTCAGCCGTCTGCTCCCGAGCTTGAGGGCACCAATCGCATGGGGTTGCGAGATCCGGACGGTGTGATGGTCGTGCAGGACATGCTCGACGTGGTCAAACGTGGTGGTGGTATCACGCGGCTTAAATTCCCTCGCCCCGGCACAACGCTTCCCGTGCCCAAAATGAATTACGTCGAAGGATTCGCCCCTTGGGACATCATGATCGCCACTGGTGTGTTCATGGATGACCTGGATGAGAAGTTTGATGTCGAGCTGAAGCGGACGGTGATGTTCGGTGCGGGCGTGTTGGCGGTTGCCGGTTTTATCAGCTGGTTGCTCGGCCGTTCCGTCACCCGTCCCATTGATCGGTTGTGCCAGCAAATGGCGCACCTGGCCGCGGGCGATCTCACGGTTGCGATCACTGACCAGGATCGTCGTGACGAGGTAGGCCAGATGGCCAATGCGCTCAGCATTTTCAAAACGCAGGCGATGGAGCGGCTGGCATTGGCCGAGCAGGGGCAGCGCGCTGATACCAACGCACGCATCGCCCGGCAGCAGGTGGCTTCCGATGTGGCAGATCGTCTACAGTCGCAGATTGGTGGGTTGTCTACGAGCCTCAGCCAGTCTGCGAGCTCTCTCGCCGATGCCGCCGAAAGCTCACGCGGCATGACGGAGGAGGCACAGAACCGCACTGAGCAGGCGACCGCCATGGTCGATCGCACGGTCGAGACGGTGACGATGATGGCCAGTGCGAGTGAGCAATTGGCCGCCTCGATCAACGAGATCAGCAATCAGGTCGCCAATTCCACCCGCATTTCCTCCAACGCTGTGGAGGATGCGCAGCGGACGGATGCGCTGGTGCAGAAGCTGGCCCAGGCTGCGAGCAAGATCGGCGATGTGGTGGGGCTTATCTCCTCCATCGCCGGACAGACCAACCTGCTTGCACTCAATGCGACGATTGAGGCGGCTCGTGCCGGTGAGGCGGGGCGTGGCTTTGCGGTTGTGGCCAATGAGGTGAAAAGCCTCGCCGGGCAGACGGCGCGTGCGACCGCTGAAATCAGCGAGCAGATTGGCCAGATGCAAAACGCCACTGGTGCCGCGGTGGAGGCGATCAGCGGCATCGCCCGCACGATCGGCAATATCAGCGAGATCACCAGCAGTATCTCTGCAGCCGTCGAACAGCAAGGCATCGCCACCCAGGAGATCTCACGCAACGTGCGTCAGGCGTCGGAGGCGGCACAGCAGGTGAGTGAGAATATCGGCCAGGCCAGTTCCGCGGTGGAGCGCAACGGAGCCACCGCAGCATCCGTGCTTCGTGCGGCGAGCGATATTTCGGCGCAGTCCCACACTTTGGCCGAGCAGGTGACGCGGATGGTGGCCGAGGTGCGGGCGGCCTGATGACATAGCGGCCACGTGATGTAACCTGCTGTGATGTCCCCATGTGATAAGGGACGTCACAGCCGGGACTGC
Source organism: uncultured Rhodospirillales bacterium (assembly GCA_903823665.1). Lineage (GTDB taxonomy): Bacteria > Pseudomonadota > Alphaproteobacteria > Acetobacterales > Acetobacteraceae > CAIQQQ01. The sequence goes on along the minus strand of CAIJTR010000168.1, from coordinate 36,583 downwards.
ACCATGCGCACCAATCTGATTGCCTATATCGCCACTGCCATCGTGTTTTTTGGGATGGATTTCGTCTGGCTCAGCACCGCGACGGGGTTGCTTTATAAGCCCCGGCTCGGCGGATTGCTGCTCGAGACACCGAACCTTCCGGTGGCCGCTGGCTTCTATCTGCTCTACGTGATTGGAATACTGGCTTTCGCGGTGTTTCCGGCCCTGGCCGAGGGCTCTTGGGTTCGTGCGGCTTGGGGGGGCGCGTTGCTCGGCTTGGTTGCATACGGCACGTATGACATGACCAATCTGGCGACCTTGATAGGTTGGTCGGCGGTGGTTTCGGTGGTGGACATGATCTGGGGCACGGCCGTGACGGGGATTGCAGCGACGGCTGGGTATTTCATCGTGCGGGCGGTGTGAGCTCGGATCCTGGTTACCCCTCCTGATTGACCTTTGCCACAAATGGACCCGACGGCTTACCTCAGGCACATCGAAACGGCCGAACAGGTGGTGGTCCTGTTCGCCGCGGAAAGTGGCAGTCGTGCCTGGGGATTTCCCAGCCCCGACAGTGATTGGGACGTGCGGTTTATCTACGCCCGGCCCACGCTCTGGCACGTTCAGATTGAAGCGGGCCGCGACGTTATCGAGAAGCAGTATCCCGGCGATCTGGACGTGTCAGGCTGGGACATGCGCAAGACGATGGGGCTGATCTTGCGTGGCAACTGTGCCGTTCGTGAATGGCTCTCATCCCCAATTGTTTACCACAGTGAGACGGAGCTTGTTCTCGAGCTTGTGGAATTGGTCGATCTCGTGCCCGCCCGGCGGGCGGCGCGTCATCATTATTTGGCACTGATCCGGCGCGTCAGCGGGCAGTGGCTGCAGCGTAGCCCCGTCAACCTCAAGAAATATCTCTACGCGGTCCGCCCGGCCTTGGCCCTGCGCTGGCTGCGCGCCCATCCCGTGGGAACGCCGCCAATGGATATTGGCCGCCTGCAGCACGAAGTGACCATGACCGCAACGGAACAGCTTGAGCTGTCAGAGTTGCTGGCATTGAAGGCGCAAGCATCGGAAGTTGGCATGGGCGCGCCACGGGTCGCCATTGATGCGATGATCGCCACTGAGGTGATGCTCGCAGCCGAGGCAGCCGCCACCGAGCCGCAGGAGGCAGTGAGCGCCGATCTGATCCGGGTGGTGAACGACCTTTTGATCAAGGCGTCGGCTTTTGCGGATGAGCGGCTGAGACATTTGGTGTAGCTCTGGTGAATGCATCGCGGACCGAGATTTACCGGTTGTTTTGCGCCATGTCATTGAAAGCTGTTATTGCAAAAATTACCTACTCAATAGATAAAAACCAAGAATTGCGATGGCATTAAATATTGAATGCAGAACGAACGTCGCCTTCGTTGAGCCGCAATAATGGCGCGCCAAAGAGACAATGGCAGCTTGAGGTGCGAATTTCAGCATGATCGCAGAACCATAATTTGCGTGTAGACCTAGCCATATTCCCGATGTGGCGATTGCCACAATAAGCCGTGACCAATGCCGGCTTAACCCGTTCCAGAGCAAACCTCGAAACCAAAGCTCCTCTGCCAGCGGTGCCACACGCAATCCCTTGGTAATCTCTTAAATCAATAGAATTATCGTCCATTCAATGCCGTCAGGGCCCATCTGGCGTCGAGCATGCTGCTGCCAAAAAAGGCTGCGATATGAAATCGTTCGTATCACGAAAAATGTGCTCGCTTCCGAACGCTACCCCAACGCCCCCCACCGAGCCGCCGCAAGATCGTCGCTCTCCCGCGCATCGACCCAGGCCTCACTGCCGTCCTCGAAGCGTTCCTTCTTCCAAAACGGTGCGCGGGTCTTCAGCCAGTCGATCAGATAGGCGCAGGCTTCCAGGGCGGCGTTGCGGTGCGGGCTTGCCGTCAGCACCAGGACGATCATCTCGCCAGGCTGCAATTCGCCGACGCGATGAACCAGGGTGCAGCCCTGCAACTCCCAGCGCTGCATCGCCCCGTCCGCAATCTCGGCTAACGCATTTTCGGTCATGCCGGGATAATGCTCCAGCGTCATCGAGGCAATGCGCCGCCCGCTCGCCGTGTCACGAACAACGCCCACAAAGCTGCCGATGCCGCCGATATCAATGCGCCCGGCAGTCAATCTTGCCATTTCCGCGGTAAGGTCGATGATGTCGGTCTGCACCGCTACATGCGGCTCAGCCACCGGTCACCGGCGGGAAAAAGGCCACCTCATCAGATGCTGCAACCGGCGTGCTTGGGTCGGCGAACACCTGATTGACCGCCGCACGAACAAGCTTCCCTTGGGCAAATGCTGAAGCATGGCCGGGGCTGAGCGCGGTCAAATGGACGATCAACTCGCCCAGATTGGTCACACCGGCGGGAAGCTCGATGTCCTCTTGCCCCCGACCCACCCGCTCTCGCAGCCAGGCGAAGTAGAGAATTTTCACGGAGGCGTCGGCACGGTCTTCACCGAACCGTCCGGCCCGATCAACATAGACGTGCCATTGCCGTTTGGCACCAGGATCGGCTTGAACGAGGTGACCGATGGCGTGGCAGGGGTCCGCGAAGGCGCTCCACCACCGCTGAGGCCACCATTGCCGAGATTGAGCTGTTCACCCGATTTCAGCACTTCGGCGGCGTTCTGTTTCTCAATGTCCGCCAGGGTCTTGTCCGCTGGGATCGGCCCCGGCCAGATATTGCCTTCCTCCGGCAGCAGCGGATCGGACGCCATGTCCTGCCCAGCCACCCGGCGCATGTTGTCACTGTCACCAACTGGGCGATTGGGTCCGCGGTGATAGGTGTGCGTGTCAGCAATAAACCCACCTGCGCCCACAAGCGGATTTCCCACGATGTCCGAAGACGATGGCAGTGATGGCATCGACGGCATGGCAGAGGAGTCCGGTAGGTGGGAGCAGCCGGTCATGGCCAGCAGCACCCCGATGGAAGCAAGACGATGCATGCGAGAGTATTCCTTGCTCGGCAAACTTAGGGCGGGCGATCACGAGACAGGTGATGAGCGTCGTGCCGTCGAGTGGCAATGTGCCTGTCCTGTCGCCGCATCTCAAGCCTGTGCTTGCACTAGGATGTTTTTGCAAGGAAATTCAGGCTCCAGCTGACGATCGCCTCGGCGTCATCCAGCGGCAGAACTGGCCTCGTGCAGCCTGTGATGGGCTGATCGCTGGCAACAGCCACCACGTCGGAGCGCTCTGGCCAGAACATTGGCCGCCCGAGTCCGGACCGGTGAACCTCGATCTTGGGGTGCATGCTGGCCTTGAACCCCTCGACCAGAACGAGATCGACGTCGGACATATGGGTCACCAACTCGGCGAGGTCCGGCTCCGGTCCGTCAAGTTCGTGCATCAACGCCCAGCGCTTTGAACTGGAAATCAGGACTTCGCGGGCCCCGGCAGTGCGGTGCTCGAAGCTGTCCTTGCCCGGCTGATCGAGGTCAAAGTCGTGATGCGCATGCTTGATGGTCGATACGATCAGACCGCGCGCTATGAAGACTTGCATCATGCGGGTTAGCAGATGCGTCTTGCCGTTGCCGGACCAGCCAATCAAGCCGAGCAGCTTCACTGCGGCGCGCTGCCGATTCCCACATGGCGCAGTCCGGCCTGCAGATAATCCCACCCGGTTACCAGGGTCAGCAACGCGGCTCCCCACAGCAGCACGTTGCCAATCGCCGTCACGGGCAGAAACCCGAGATGGATTACGCTGGCCCCACTGTCGCCTGCCAGCAATGTGCCGAGCGCGCCCATTTGAAACCCGGTTTTCCACTTGGCCAGCTGTGTCACCGGCAGGCTGACGCGCAGTCCTGCCAGATATTCGCGCAGGCCGCTGACAAGAATTTCGCGCAGCAGAATGATGATGGCCGGATACAGCCCCCATTGGCTCAGCCGCCCGAGCCCCGCCAGCATCATCAGCGTGGCCCCCACCAGCAGCTTGTCGGCGATAGGGTCGAGCATCCGGCCGAGATCAGAAATCTGCGCCCGGTCCCGCGCCAGTTTGCCGTCGAAATAGTCGGTGATGCCGGCCAGCGCGAACAGCAGGCAGGCCAGGATATCGCCAACCGGGGTACCCATCGCCACCAACGCCACAAGGACCGGGATGGCAGCGATGCGGCTGAGCGTTAGAACATTGGGGAGATCTGTAAGCATGCGACCACCATAGGGAAAAACGCCACAGACGGAAACGCGGCTACGCGATCATCAGAATAGCGGGCAGCGTCAGCTGAGCCACCGCGCGCACGAGTGGGATGTGGCTCTCGTCATAAGCACCAGTGCGGTCGAGCAGATTGAACGTGGCGATGGTGGTGCCGCGCCACCGCACCGGCATGTTCAGCACGCTCTCACAGCCGAGCGAGTGGATCAGCTTGTGGTCATAGAACGCCCATTCAATGTCCGCCGCGTTGCGCCCGATATAGGGCTCACCGCGGCCCAGCAGGCGCTTCATCCATTCCGAGTTCGTGATCGGCTTGCGGCCGCCGACGGGATAGGCGTCGGGCATGTTGGTGTAGAACCGCTCGCTCTCCTTCGTGTCATGATGGCAGATCAGGATGGTGAACAGCTTGTGGCCAACCGTTGCACGCAACGCCGCGTCTGCTGCGCGAAAGCATGCGCCGGGCTGATCGGTCTCGTTCATGCTGGCGATAACGCTGTCGAGCTGAGCGAGCGTGTTGGTCATGATGCCTCCGATGGGTGTTTGGAAAGGGTTTCCGGCCACAGGCCGGTTGGGCGCAGGCTGAGGGCCAGGATCAGACACAACCCGATCAGCCCTTCCCGCAAGGCAGCGATCCGCACCGGCGACAGGCCGGAGAGGAGGGGAGCAAGGAAGCGCGTGCCCTCGGTCAGCGTCACCACAAGAACCGCGCCGATGATGGCCCCGCGCATGGTGCCGGTGCCGCCAGCGGTGAGTGCGAGCACCACGGCGATGGTAATCAGAGGTGTGAAGGCGTCGGGTGCCACGTAACCCACATAATGCGCGTAAAGGCCTCCGGCGAGGCCAAGCACAGCGGCCCCTACGGCGAAGGCCTGGATTTTGAAGCGCAGCACCCGCTTGCCGGCGACGGAGGCCACCATTTCATCTTCGCGAATGGCGCGCAGCACACGACCGAATGGCGCTGCGGAAACTCTGCCGAGCAGCAGCGCCACGAATGCGACGACAATCCAGACCAGCCCGGCATATACGAAATTCACCTGCATCGGTGACAGCATGCTGCGCGGGAGGCTCGGAATGTTGGAGATGCCGGTGGTGCCGCCGGTCAGCCACACCTCATTGGCGGCGATCAGCCGTACAATCTCGGCAAATCCCAGCGTGACAATGGCCAGATAATCGCCCTTGAGCCGCGCGGTCACCAAGGCCACCACGCAGCCGATGGCGGCGGATAGACAAACTGCCGCGAAAATGCCCGCTATCGGCGACCAGCCGAAATTCACGCAAAGCAATGCCGTGGTGTAGGCCCCGATGGCGTAGAATCCGACCAGCCCGAGATTGACCATCCCGGCCAGCCCCCAGATCAGGTTCAGCCCCAGCGCCATGAGCGCCGTCAGGCCCGCAAACACTGCCATGGAGGCGAGATAGCCCGCCACTAGAGCGCCCTTTCGCCGAGCAAGCCACGCGGTCGCAAGGTCAGCACCAGCAGGATCGCCACGAAGCCCACGGCGGTGCGGTAGGAGGGATCGAGCACCAAGGTCGACATTTCCTCGCCGATGCCGATGAGGAAGGCCCCGGCGACCGCACCGGGAATGCTGCCGAGCCCGCCGAGCACGGCAGCGGCGAAAACCGGCAGCACCACGCGGGCTCCCACCAGCGGGTCCACCGAGGTGTCCAGCCCGATCAGCATGCCGCCGAAGCCTGCAAGCCCCATTGCCACGAAATTGGCCCGCCGTGCCACGCTGTCGGCGTCGATGCCTTTCAGCGCCGCAAGCGTTGGATTGTCCGCAACCGCCCGCATCATGCGGCCGGAGCTTGTGAAGCTGAGGAAGGCGAACAGAACCGCCATTACGATGATCGACGCCGCGGCAGCCTGCACCTGCTGCGGGCCGATGCGCAGGCCGCCCGCGGTGCCGAGCGATACGCGCCAGTCCCGCAGCACGGGCACATCGAAGCCCAGCGGGTCATTGCCGAAGATGAAGCGAATGATGTTTTCCAGCACGATGCCAAGGGCTGCGGCCCCGATGGCGGTGGTGAGCGAACCGGAGGGTCGAAGGCGTTTCAGCACCAAAGTATCGCTTGCCACCCCCACCAGCCCTGCGACCACGAAGGCTGCGAGGAGAGCTGCCCCCACCGGCCAGCCCCATGCGACATTGGCGAGCACCCCAGCATAGGCCCCGATGGTTGCGTGACCGGCGAGGGCGAAATTGGGAAAGCGTAGCACGGCATAGATCGTGGTGAAGCCAATCGCTGGTACTGCAAGCTGGGCCCCGGCAAGCAGGCCGTTGACCAGGATTTGCAGCACCTCACCGATCATGCCGGCGTGGCTCAAGACAGTTGCAGCAGCCGCGACTTGCCTTTTTCCACCACATCAAACCGGAATTTGCAGCCAGTGATGTCACCAATCGGGGTGAATTTGCAGGGGCCGGAGGCTCCCGCGTAATTCACATCGCTGCCTGAGGCGAGCAGCTTCACGCCCTCGGCCGCGCCGTGAATGGCAGTTCCTGCCTCATTGCCCACGCTGCGTACCGCATCGTGAATGCCCACGCCGCTGGCGATGCCGGATTTGGCCAGCGCCAGAATGGCGAGATTGGCGTGATCGAACGTCTGGCAGGAATACGGGTCCGGATTGGCGCGCACGATCCCTTGGACGGTTTTATAGGCCGGGCTGCTGATATCGGGCGACGGCGCGTAGGCGTTCAACCCCTCCACCGCCTCGGGCGGCAAGGCTGCGAGCAGCTTGTCGTTGGCGGCGTAGGCGGGGGTCAGCCTGCGGCCCTCATAGCCCGCGCGGTAGAGCTCGCGCAGCAGCACAACGAGGTCGGGCTGATAGCCATTGAGGAACAGCGCATCCGGCTGCTGCTTCAGAATCTGGTCGATTTCCGAACGGAAGCTGGTTTTGGCACCGTCGTAGATCACATTGCCCACCGGCTCGGCCCCGCCCGCCTTGAGCAACGCCGATTGCTGTTCGTAGGTTGAGACGGCAAATGGCGATTGCGCGGACAGGAAACCCACCTTTTTGGACCCTTGTTTCAGCATGAAATCCGCGCAGCGCGCAGATTGCAGATTGGTGTCCGGCTGGGTGCGGATGATGTAGCCCTGGTGCGGCAGGCGGGTGATGCTGTCAGCGCCGGAGACAGTGAACAGCATCACCTTGTTCTCCCAGCACAGCGGGGCGACGGCGGTGGTGACGGCACTGGCCCAGGTGCCGAGGATGGCCACGACGCGGTCCACGTCGATCAGTTTGCGCGCGGCGCGGACACCAGCATCTGGATTTGTCTCGTCATCCTCGCTGATCAACTCGATCTTGCGGCCGAGCACGCCGCCTGCCGCGTTCACGTCGTCGATCACCGCGCTGATCGTTTTGACCATGGCTGGACCGTACGGCCCACCTGCACCGGTCTGGGGCGTCAGCGAGCCGATGCGGATGGTCTCGCTTTGCGCAAAGCCCGTTCGGGTGATGAACGGTGCGGCGAGGCCGGCCAGCAACGCTGTGCGGCGGGGGATGCGGATGGTCATGGCGGAACACTCCCTTTCGATCCGATGATCATTACGCATTCAGGCCATAAGCGCCATTCAGGATTTCAGCATGTCCCGCAAATCCCGCGTGAGGGCGGCAAGCGAAGGGTCGTGCAGATACATCATGTGGCCGGCCTCGTAATACGTCATGCGGATGCGACCCGCTGGGATGCCGTTGCCCGCGAGCGAGGTCTCGGCCCCAAAGAAGGGGGTGGCGAGATCGAACAGACCGCTCGCCACCAACACTTTCAGATTGGGGCTCTCGCGCAGCAGCCGGGCGAGAGTGGGAGTGACGTTGACGTAGGTCTGAACGGATGCCGGACCTTGCGGGGCCTTGGGTCGCCAGTCCCATGTTTTCAGCGCCTCGGCGTTGAAGGCCACATAGGGCCGGTCGGAGGTGACCCCGAGAGCCGTTGTCAGATGGTCGTTGCAACTGCTGACGAAGGCGCTTTCGATGGCGGTGGAGGAAGCGTCACTGTCCGGCACCTCACCGCCGCCATCGTGGTCCTGGCCGGTGTAGCGGCTGTCGAGCCGCCCGACCGAGAGCCCGACATCGCGCATCAGTTCCTTTCGAAACCGCAATTGGTCGATGCGCAGGCGGGTGCGGTCGAGCCAGTCCGCCGATAGCCCGGTGAACGCCGCCAGCTTGTCGCGCACGCTGATATATCGCGATGGGTCGATGCGGCTGCCTTCGAACAACGCGGGGAGATATTCTCGACCGGCGAACTCTCTCACTGCATCAAGAAACTCGGACTGAGGAAGCGTCGTATGAGCCCGGCCGTGATAGAGTGCTGTGGCGGCAAAGGTGGGCAGGAAGCAGGCATCGGCGAGCGGATTGCCCTTCTCGAAGCGCGTGGTGTGGAAGTCCAGAATGGTGGAAATAAGTGCAATCCCGTTCAACGCGACGCCTGCCAGCATGCTCGAAAGTTTGCCTGCCACTGCCACGGCGCGGGTGGTGCCGTAGCTCTCGCCGCACAGATAACGAGGCGAGGCCCAGCGCTTATGCTGCGTGAGCCACGCCTTGATGAAATCGGCGACGATTTCGGCATCCGCCTCCAGCCCGAAGGCCTCGGCCAGTTTCGCCTCGCCCAGCATGCGGCTGAAGCCGGTGCCGGGTGGGTCGATGAACACCAGATCGGTGAGGTCGAGATTGCACAGCGTGTTGTCCTCCACCTTGTAGGGACCAGCGCCCGCTGCCTGAGCGTCACTCGGCACTTTCACGATGCGTGGGCCGATGGCACCCATGTGGAGCCAGAGCGAGGCTGAGCCGGGGCCGCCATTGAACACGAACGTCACCGGTCGCTGAGCAGGCGCGTCGCTGTCGGCCAGATAAGTGAAGGAGAACAGACCGACGCGGGGCTTGCCCTCGGCGTCGTTCAGCGTCGTTTCGTCGGCGAGGCAGCGATAGGCCACTGTTTTGCCGTGGAAAATGCCGGAGTGCTTTGTCTCGCTCATCTCTGCGGTCCCATTGTTATTTGCATCTCATCCCCCCAGGAACATCCGCCGCACGTTCGGGTCTGCCGCGAGCGTCTTGGCGTCACCCACCAGCGCCGTGCGTCCATCCACGAGCACGGCGGCGCGATCCGCAATCGCCAGCGCCTCCAGCGCGTTCTGCTCGACCATGGCGATGGTGGTGCCCTCGGCGTGGATGGCGGCGATGCTGTCAAACAGCGCCTCGGCGGCTTTGGGCGAGAGGCCGGCGGAGGGTTCGTCGAGCAGGAGCAATTTGGGCTGCACCATCAGCGCCATCGCCATTGCTAATATTTGACGCTGGCCGCCGGACAAAGTTCGCGCGGCGTGGCGGCGCTTCTCCGCCAGCATGGGAAACCGCGCGAGCAGTCCGTCAATGCGCCCGCGGATGCCGCGTCTTTCGATGAAGCCGCCGATCTCCAGATTCTCCCACACTGTCATGGTGGGAAACACGTTGGCCTCTTGCAGCACCAGTGCCACGCCGCGCCGGGCACGTTCGCGTGGGGGCAGCGTGTCAATGGCCTCGCCTTCAAACCGCATCCCGCCGGATTTCAGGCGCAGTAGCCCCGCCACCGCCTTCAGCAGAGTTGATTTGCCCGCCCCGTTCGGGCCGATGATGGCGAGCAACTCGCCCTCCGCCACCTGCAGATCGACCCCTTTCAGGATTTCGTCCGCCGCTCCGTAGCCCGCCACCACACCGGAGATATCGAGCAGCACCGTCACGCGAAGCGCCGTCTGCCGAGATAGGCTTCCTGCACTGCCGGGTCATTCGCCACGTCGGCAAAGCGCCCTTCGGTGAGCTTGCGGCCCTCGGCCATGACGATCACCGGGTCACATAGCCGGGCAATGAGGTCCATGTGATGTTCGATGACCAGAAAGGTGATGCCTTCGCGGCATAACTCTCGCAAATGCTCGGCAATTTCCTCCGCGAGTGTGGGATTAACGCCTGCGATGGGTTCGTCGAGCAGGATCATCTTTGGCTGAGCCATCAGGGCGCGGCCAATTTCCAGCAGCTTTTTCTGCCCGCCGGAAAGTGCTCCCGCCGCCTGTCCAAGGACGCGTGTGAGGTTGAGCCTGCGCGCGATTTCAACCGCCCGCTTCCGCGCCTCGGCCTCTGCTGTTGCACCACCTCCGCCGAACGTGGCGGACAGCAGCGCCTCGCCGGGCTGGTGCGGGGCGTAGAGTAGAAGATTGTCCAGCACCGAGAGGCGGGAAATGCCACGTGCGATCTGAAACGTTCGCGTCAGCCCGGCCCCGGTGATGCGGTCTGGTCGCCAGCCGGTGATGTCCTGGCCATTGAACCGCACAATACCGCCATCGGGTGGTACCACGCCGCTGATGCATTGAAATGCCGTGGTTTTGCCTGCGCCGTTCGGGCCGATCAGGGCGGTGATGCTGCCGGCATGGACGGTGAATTCTACGCCGCGCAGGGCCTGCACGCCGTAGAAGCTGCGAGTGAGCCCGCTGATGCTGAGAAGTTCCGTCACGCCGCACTGAAACCCAGACCAGCCCGGCTTGCAAGGGAGCCATGCGGTGATGCACGATCACCGTCGTTGTTGGAGAGGGACCCGGCATGATCGCAGGCGTTGGCGGATCGACGATGGCAGCCGAGCTGGAGCGGATGCATTCCGTCCGCGATCAGGCTACGCCAATCGGCCCGGATGAGTTGCGTGCGCGTATCGGTCGTGTGCAGGAGCAGATGCGGGCCCGTGGCGTGCAGGCTCTGCATCTCGATAGTTCCACCAGCAATTTCTACTTCACCGGCATTCGCCACCGCCTGACAGAGCGTTTGCATGGCACGCTGATCCCCGCCGAGGGTGAACCGGTTTATATCTCCCCCGCGTTCGAGGCGGAGAAGCTGCGCACCATGATCCAGTTGCCCGGCGAAATCCGCTGCTGGCAGGAGCATGAAAGCCCCTCGGCGCTTGTGATCGAGGCGGTGCGCGAGATGGGTTATTCGAGCGGCACGATTGCGGTTGATCCGGCAACCCCGTTCTTCACGTTTGATGGCCTGCGCCGTGCCGGCAATTCGTTTGATTTCATCAACGCGGCGGATGTGATCGCACCATGCCGCATGCTCAAATCTCCGGCTGAGATTGCGCTGATCAAGCAGGCGATGGCGATGACGCTGCAGGTGCAGAAAGCCGTTGGCCGCATTCTGCACGAGGGCATCACCACAACCGAAGTCGCGGCCTTCGTGCAGCAGGCGCATGCGAAGCTGGGGGCAGACCCGGTGTTCACCTTCTGCATCGTGCTGTTCGGTGAGCCCACCGCCTACCCGCACGGCGTGCCGTATCCGCAGACGCTGAAGGACGGCGACATGGTGCTGGTTGATATCGGTGCCACGCTGCACGGCTATCAATCCGACATCACCCGCTCATATGTCTTCGGCACGCCCACCGCCCGGCAGCGGGAGGTGTGGGAAGTGGAGCATGCGGCGGAGCATGCGGTGTTTGAGGCGGCGCAGATCGGCACGCCGTGTGAGGCGCTGGACGCGGCGGCGCGCCGGGTTATCGAAGCTGCGGGCTTCGGCCGCGATTACGCGCTGCCGGGACTGCCTCATCGCACCGGCCACGGCCTCGGCCTCGACGTGCATGAAGAGCCGTATTTGGTGCGTGGTGACACCACCAAGCTTGCCCCCGGCATGTGTTTCTCCAATGAGCCCACCATCTGCATCTATGGCGAGTTCGGCATCCGGCTGGAGGATCATATTTACATGACGGAGGCTGGGCCGAACTGGTTCACCAAGCCCGCACCGTCTTTCGATGATCCGTTGGATGTGCATGGATGAGAGACGCACGCGGACTCGGTGAGATTGCTGGCTCGGCGGCAGTTTGGCTGCTGGTGGTGCTCGCCTGCCTCGCCATTTTTCTGCCGCTGGTGCTGACGTTCTATCTGAGCGTGTTCAACGAGCAGATGATCGTGTTTCCTCCGCATGGCTACACGTTGTCTTGGTATGGCCAGATCGCCGGGAAGTTCGGGGCGGCAATCTGGAGCAGCCTGAAAATCGCTTTGGTGGCGGTGGCGCTATCGCTTTTGGTTGGCATTCCCGCAGGAATCGGCCTGTCTCGCTACCGGTTTCGCGGGCGTGAGGCGTTGAGCACGTTTCTGCTCTCGCCTCTCACCATTCCCGGCATCGCCATCGGCCTTGGCATTTACGTGCTGGCCGTGTGGATTGAGGAGCGGACGGAGATTGTGTTGGCGGGCTCGATGCGTTTGCTGATTTTGGCGCATGTGCTGATCACCATGCCGTGGGTGATCCGGCTGTGCCTCGCCAGCCTGTCAAACCATGAGCGCACCACCGAGGAAGCCGCCGCCTCGCTTGGGGCCAATCCGCTGATGGTGGTGTGGCGCGTGACGCTGCCTGCCATGCGGCCGGGCATTGTGGCGGCGGCGCTGTTCGCGTTCATCATTTCGTTTGAGAATTTGGAGATCAATCTGTTCCTGGTCAGCCCCGGCGTGAGCACGCTGCCGGTGGCGGTGCTGCAATACCTTGGCTATCACATTGACCCGTTGGTGGCGGCGGTGGCGGTGGCGCAGATTGTGGTGGTGGGTGCTGCGCTCATGCTGCTCAACCGCTTTGTGCGTCTGTCGCAGGTGCTGTCGTGAGTGCCTATCTGCAACTCGACCGGCTGACCAAGCGCTATGCCGACCAGCGTGCCGCCGATGCAGTGTCGTTGGAAATCGACAAGGGCGAGATGATTGTGCTGCTCGGCCCCTCCGGCTGCGGCAAAACCACCACATTGCGCATGATTGCGGGTTTCGTGGAGGCGACCGAGGGCGACATCAGGCTTGAGGGAACCAGCATCACCCAGCTTCCACCGCATCGGCGTGAAATGGGCATGGTGTTTCAGAACTATGCGCTGTTCCCGCATCTGACCGTGGCGGGGAACGTGGCTTTCGGGTTGGAGATGCGCAGCATGGCGCGGGCGGAGCGCTCGGCGCGGGTGGCGGAGATGCTGGCCCTTGTCAAACTCGACCGCTTTGCAGACCGTCTGCCGCGTCAGTTGTCTGGCGGGCAGCAGCAGCGCGTGGCGATTGCCCGTGCGCTTGCCATTCACCCCAAAGTTCTGCTGCTCGACGAGCCGTTGTCCAACCTCGATGCCGAGTTGCGGCAGGATGTGGCGCGCGAAATCCGGCTGATGCAGCAGGCAAGCCGGCTCACTACCATCATGGTGACGCACGACCAGCAGGAGGCGATGGCGATGGCTGATCGCCTTGTGGTGATGCGGGATGGCCGTGTGCAGCAGGTGGGGCGGCAAGAGGATCTGTATGAGCGCCCGGCCAACGCCTTCGTGGCGCGGTTCATCGGCAACAGCAATCTGCTGACCGGCACGCTTGATGCGGGGCGGCGGTTTTGCGCCGAAGGTCGGGCAGCAATCGACCTCGCGGGCTTGTATGCGGCAAGCGGCCCGGCCACCCTTGCTATCCGGCCGGAGCGCATAGTCCTTTCTGCCGCGACCGATGGCGCGCTCGCTGTGGGCACCGTCCTGCTGTCTTCTTACATGGGCGCGATGGTAGAGCATGTTGTGCAGCTTGATGCCGCCACGCAGATCATCGCGCGCGCGCCGTCCTCGGGCGTTGCTGCCACCACCCGGTTTGCGGCGGGTGCCCGCGTTGGGCTGACCTGGCCCGCCAGTTGCGAAAACCTGTTCGACGCGGCGGATGCGCCTGTGCCGCAAATGCAAAAACAACTCACTTCACCCGATGAAAGGATCACTTCCCATGCGTGACAACATTCTCTCGCCCCGGCTGAAGCGACGCACTGTGCTTGCCGGTGCGGGCCTGCTGGCGGCACCGTCGCTGATCCGCCCGGCGATGGCTGATGAGCAGATCATTCTCGGCACCTGGGGCGGCGATTATCAGCGGCTGCAGATGGAAAACATCGAAATGCCGTTGGTGCGTAAGCTTGGTATCGAGACGGTCCCGGATATCGGCGACGAACTGCCGCGTGCCGCCAAAATCCGCGCCAGCCGCAGGCTTCCACGCGGTCAGATGGATGTGGCCTGCGTGCAGGCGGTGCAGGCCTATGCGCTCGCCGAAGAGGGCTTGCTGGAGGAGTTGACGCCGGACAAGGTGCCCAATCTCGCGCACGTCCAGGCGGGTCTCAGCACGCCGACTTTCGTGCCCCACATCTGGAGCCCGCAGATCATCAGCTACAACCCAGAACGGGTAAAGGAGCCGCCAACCAGCTTCGGCGATCTGCTCGATGCGAAATACAACGGCAAGGTTGGATTCCCGGACCCAAATTTCTTCTATGTGATGATGGCAGCAGGGCTTTTCGGCAGTGGGAGTGCATCGGATTTCGACAAGGCGAAGGAAATCGCGCTGAAGCTGAACAGCAACGGTCTGCGGCTTTATCCAAGCACGGATGCCGGTGGCCCGCCGTTCAAAACCGGTGAGCTTGATGTCGGCGTGATGTGGCTGGCGCGCATTGCCATGTGGCAGAATGCCGGTATTCCCGTGGCGGCTGCGTTCCCGAAAGAGGGCTGCATTCTCTATGTCTCCGGCATGTGCGTGCCGAAGAATGCGCCGAATAAAGCGGCGGCATTCAAATACCTGAACGCGATGCTTGACCCGTCCGCGCAGCTCGGTTTTGCGCAGAACATGGGCTATTTGCCGACGGTGACGAACGCCCCGCTGACCGGCAAAGTGGCCCAGCAATTGGCCCTGCCAAGCCCAGCGCCGAAGCTGGTGGTGCCCGACTTCGCCGTCACCAGCAAGGCTTTGCCAGACATTGCTGATTGGTGGAAGAAATCCATTCAGCACACCTGAACCATGGCAAAACCCCGCTCCACAACGGCCGCCGCGTCCATCTTTTTGGGCCCGGCGACCTGTGTGGTGCTGATCATGCTGGTCTCACCACTGGCGTTGTTGGCACGCTACAGCCTCGACAAGTTCGACCCGAGCGAGTTGATGATCGAGGCGGTCACGTCCGCCAACTACGCGCGTTTTTTCACTGAGGCGTTTTATTATCAGGTGATGCGCACCACCATCGGCGTGGCGGCGTTGGTGACATTCCTGTGCCTGCTGCTCGGCCTGCCTCTCGCCTACCGGCTGGCGCGGACAACCAGCCGTTGGAAATCCGCCTGGATGCTGCTGGTAATTTTGCCGCTGTTCATCGGCAGCACCATACGGACGGTGGGCTGGATGATCCTGTTCGCCAAAAGCGGCATGATGGACACGCTGGCGGCGACATTTTTCCGGTCGCATGTCGATCTGATGTACACGCCAGCGGCGGTGGTCATCGGCACGCTGTCGGTGAATTTGCCGTTCATGGTGATCACCCTGCAAAGCGTGTTCGAGGGGATCGACACTCGGCTGGAGGAAGCGGCGCAGGGCTTGGGGGCCACGCCGGGGCGCGCGTTCTGGCGGGTGATCTGGCCGCTCTCACTGCCCGGCATCGGCATTGCGGCCATTCTTTCTTTCATCCTCGGCATGAACGCCTACGCGACCCCGGTGCTGCTGGGCGGGCCGCGCTTTCAGATGATGGCCCCGTTGCTGTTCTGGGAGTTCAACACAAACAGCAACTGGCCATTCTCCGCCGCCCTCGCATTCATCCTGATGGCGACAACATTGTTGCTCACCACTTTGGCGAACTCGATTATCCCACTGCGCTATCGCGCTTGACGATTTCGCCGCCTTTCATGATGAGCGGCATGTGGCGGCCCTGGCCGGTGAGCAGCGACAGATCGGCAAGCGGGTTGCCATCCACCACGATCAGATCGGCGTAGGCACCGGGGGTGATTACGCCGATCTTGCCCTCCCATCGGCACAGCTTGGCGGCGAGGCCGAGAGCGGAG
Organism: uncultured Rhodospirillales bacterium; assembly: GCA_903823665.1. Classification (GTDB taxonomy): domain Bacteria; phylum Pseudomonadota; class Alphaproteobacteria; order Acetobacterales; family Acetobacteraceae; genus CAIQQQ01. The sequence goes on along the minus strand of CAIJTR010000168.1, from coordinate 20,640 downwards.
TGGATGACTTCCTGGCTTGGCAAAACGCGGCCACGGATAACAAACTCCTCGGATTGATGGCGGTGCATGGCTCCCAGCAGATCGGTGCCGTATGCCATCGGCAGGCCCGCCTTGTGCATGATGTCGAGTGACTCCATGCCTGCGAGGCGCACCGTGTCGATCTTGGCGAGGGAGGCTGGGGGCATGCCGAGCGAGGCGGCTTCCTCCGAGAGTTTGTCGTAGGTGACGAGCGTTGGCACCGCGATGGCACCCCGGTCTGCCGCAAAAGCCGCCGTCTCAGACTGGATCAGATTGCAATGCTCCAGCGAATGCACGCCACATTCCACCGCACGCCTAATGGCAACATCGGTGTAAAGATGCGCGGAGACGTAGGTTCCGGCGTCCTGCGCCTCCTCCACCACGGCCAGCAATTCCTCGCGAGAAAAGCCGAGGAAATGGATTGGGTCGGTGGGGGACGCAACACCGCCATTGGCCATGATTTTGACGAAGGTAGCCCCAGCCTTGATCTCCTCACGCGCGGCGCGGCGGATTTCTGGCACACCGTCACATAGCCGGCCGAGTGCGCCGAGGCGGGTTTCAAACACGTTTGGTCCTGCATTGAAGCGGCCACGGAAATCGCAATGCCCGCCGGTCTGGCTCAGCGCCTTACCGGAAATGATCAGGCGCGGACCAATCACCGTGCCCTCGTCGCTGGCGACCACCTGACCATGATCTGCGCCGCCGACATCACGCACGGTGGTGAAGCCGCGCATCAGCATTTCATGCTGCACCTTCGCTGAGCGCGTGGCGACGAGTGAGTCGGGCAAGGATGCGTTCTCGCCGAGATTGGCGGACACGGCGACGATGTGCACGTGGCAGTCGATCAGGCCGGGCATTAGCGTCTTGCCGACCAGATCGATCACTGTGGCGTCACCGGGCGGCGGGGCAAAGGATGAGACCTCGCGGATGCGATCACCTTCGACGATCACGCACATCGGCTCGGTCGGCTCGGCGGCGGTGCCATCGACGATGCGGGCGTTGATCAGATGTATCAGAGCCATGGCTGCCAGATCCTTTGTTTTCGAAACATGCGTGTGTGCGGCTAGATCAATCCTGCCGCGAGGCCGTCGCGCTGTGGATCGGCACCGCCTTCGAGCTTGCCGTTCCACATTGTGATGCCGTGGACACCGGCAAAGGGGAAGGTGGCGGCGAGCCTACGGACTTCGTAGCCCTTGGCCTCCAGCGCGCGTTGCGTGGCGCGGGGGATGCGGTTGCCGATGTCGATGGCGTCGCTCGTGGCGCTGAAGCGCGGGGCCTGCACGGCCTCCTGCATCGTCATGCCGAAATCGAGCACGTTGACGAGGGCCTGGGCGATGGCGATGGGAATCCAGGCTCCGCCGGGAGCACCGATAGTGGCGACGGGGTGGCCTTCCTCCAGCACGATGGTGGGGGACATGGACGAGAAGCGGCGCTTGCCTGGCCCGATGGAACCGGCGCGACCGGGGCGGGGATCATACCAGTTCATCGCCCCATTCAGCATGAAGCCGGTGCCGGGGACGATGACGCCAGAAGGCAGACCGAGCGTATGGGTGAGGGTAGCCACCATGCCGTCGGCATCGACGCAGGAGACGGTGGTGGTGTGTTCTCCATCCGCATCGCCACGCGGCAATGCGACCTTGGAGCCTCCTCGAATGGCGGCTGCGCATTCGTCCGCATAGGCGTCGGACAGCAGGCGTTCGAGCGGCGGGGTGACGAAGCGGGGATCGCCGATGTGGCGGTCCTTGTCGCGTCCGGCGTATTTCATCGCTTCGGCGAATATCGCAATGAAGTCTACGGAGTTGTGGCCGAGCGCAGATAGGTCGAACCGCTCCATGATCCGGAGCATTTCGGCTACCATGATTCCGTCCGCGGGTGGCGGCGGCACGGCTATGGTCCGGCCGTGATAGAGGATTGACAGTGGCGGCTCGACTTCCGGCGTGAATCCGGCGAGGTCGGCAGCACTCAGCAGGCCGCCATGTTTCTCCATGTTGGCGATGATTTGGCGGGCCAGTTCGCCGGTGTGCAGCGCCTCTGCGCCTTCGCGCGCTATTAGGGCAAGCGAGGTGGCGAGATCGAGGTTGCGGACTGTGTCACCCAGGCGCTTCGGTGAGCCATCGGGGCGCAGATAGAGGCGCTTGCCGTCTTCGGTGTGAGCGAGCTTGTCACGGTAGCTGACGCGACCATAAGCGGTTTCGTCCAGCGCGAACATGGTCGCCACATGCGGGCGGATGATCCAGCCCTCGGTGGCGGCGGCAATGGCAGGCTCGAACAGGCTCGCCCACGGCTTGCTGCCCCATCGCCCATGTGCCTGTGCCAACAGGCGCAGTATGCCGGGCGTGGTGACGGCGGAGTGGCCCAACTCGTTCACATGGCCCTTTAGGATGTAGCCGTAGCCGTCCGGACACTCGCCCTCGAACACGTCCTGCCACATCGTCTCGGTGCAGGCGGAGGGGCAGGTGGAGAGGCCGTTCATCACCACATGATCGCCGGTGGCGGCGTCAAAAATCTGCAACACCCCAAGCCCCGCGACGCCGCACATCAGCGGGTCGATGACGCCTTGGGTCAGCGCGCAGGCGAGCACTGCGTCCATCGCGTTGCCGCCGCCGGCCAGGATCGCGAGGCCTGCCTCCACTGCCTCCGGCTGCGGGGCGGTGATCATGGCGCGTGGGCTGGGCAGGCGGTTCTCCGGGCGGGCCATGATGATCCTTGATGGCATGGGGACAACAGGGTGGACGCGCGCAAATCGTCATGCAAGCCTCCGCCGCGAGATCAGGGTGCCAAAGTTAGGGTATGGGGAGGGCTGTGATGAGTGCCAGAACTGTGGTGGAGCGCGTGCTGACCGACGATGTGCGGGCGCGGCTGTTTCGCCCCACCGGCGAGGCGACGGGGCTGCCAGGTGCCGCCTACACCGATCCGGAGTTCTTTGCAGCCGAGCGCGACCTCACCTTCAGCCGCAATTGGGTGTGCGCGGGCGTGGCCGGAGATCTGCCGGAGATCGGCTCACAGGTGCCGTTCGAGATCGCCGGGATGCCGCTGCTGCTGGTGCGCGGGCAGGATGATGTGATCCGTGCGTTTCATAACATCTGTCGTCATCGCGGCGCGCAGCTGGTGGCCTCCCCGATGAAGCGGCCGACGGTGGTGTGCCCGTATCACGCCTGGGCTTACGGCCTGGACGGCAGCTTGCAGAAGACGCCGAGCTTCTGCGGCCCTGGCGTGAACTCGCATGACGGGTTCGATGCCAGCAAGCACGGTCTGTTGCCGGTTCGGTGTGAGATGTGGGGGCCGCTGATCTTCGTCAATCTCGACCTTAATGCCGTGCCGTTGATGGAGCATCTGGAGCCGCTGCGGCAGCGTTGGGCGGCGTATGATTTCGGGCTGCTGCGTGGAGGCGGCGGGTTGCGATTTGAGCTGGTGGCGAACTGGAAGCTGGCGATTGAGAACTTCGTCGAGCGCTATCATCTGCCCTTCGTGCATCCGCAGCTGAACAGCGTCTCCTCCGTCAAGCACACACTGCACATCACCGATGGCGATGGCTTTGTCGGTGTCGGCAGCCGCAATTTTGCCCCACCGCCGGTGACGCCGGATCATCTGTTGCCGCATTTCCCAGGTCTGGATGCGGAGGCTTCGACCAAGGCGGAATATGTGGAGCTGTTCCCGAACGTGATGATCGGCGTCCACTACAATCACGTCTACGCGTTCATCATCCAGCCGCTTGCGGTGGACCGGACGGTGGAGCGGTTCGAGTTCTTCTTCATCGGCGACGAAGCGATGACGCCGGAGTTGACGCAGGCGCGCCGCCAGATGATCGACCTGATCGATCTGGTGAACGGCGAGGATATCGACATCGTGCAGCGCCTGCACATCGGCTGCCGTTCCCCCGCCATGGCAGGGAGCGTGTTCTCGCCGGTGATGGAGGACACGACGCACAAATTCCAGCGCATCGTGGTGGAGCGGCTGATGGCCGATGCCGGGCTGGCGGTGATGGCCTAGCCGCGCATCTTCGAGCCGGTCGGGTCGAACAATGGCTCGGTGATGAGCGTGGCGGGGCGCATTTCGTCGAGGATTTCGACGTGGAACGCGGCCCCGGCCACGGCGTGCTCGGCTGGAATGTAGGCGAGTGCGACCGACGCCTTGACATGATGCGCGTAGCCGCCGGAGGTGACCCAACCAATTGTTTTGCTGTCGAGCCGCACGGGCTCGTCGCCTACCACGTCGGCGTCTGAGGCATCGACAACCAGCGCCACGAGGCGCAGTTTTGGGCCGGTTTCCTTCTCGTGCAGGGCGGCTGTGCGACCGATGAAGTCGCCTTTTTTGAAGTTCACGAAGCGGCCGAGCCCGGCTTCGATGGCGCCGTAGATGGGGCGATATTCGCGTGCCCAGGTGCCGAAGTTCTTCTCCAGTCGCATCGAGTTAAGCGCGCGCAGACCCACATCGCGAAGGCCGAGTGCAGCGCCCTTTTCCCAGAGCAGGTCGTAGAGATTAGCAAGCCTGTCCGCCGGCACCCACATCTCGTAACCGAGATCACCGGTGAAGGTGAGGCGTCCGACGGTGGCCGGGACCATGCCGAGTCCCATGTGGCGGTAGTGCATGAATGGGAAGGTTTTGTTCGAGACATCCTCGCCTGAGATCGCAGCAAGCAACGCGCGGGCGTGCGGTCCTGCGATGGAGAGGCCGGCGATGGTGTCGCGCAGGCGATGCAGTGTCACGCCGGACTCTGGCATGTGCGCCTCCCACCAGCGGCAATGGTAATCCTCAGCGGCCCCGGTGCCGAAGACGTGGAAGGTTTCGGCATCAAGGCGCGCGACGGTGAAATCGCCAATCAACTTGCCGTTTGCGTTCAGCATCGGGGCCAGCACGATGCGGCCAATTTCGGGCATGCGGTTGGCGAGCACGTGGTTGAGGAACACCTCAGCGCCCGGGCCGGTGAAGGCATATTTGGCATAGCCGGTGGTTTCGATCACGCCGACCGCTTCGCGCACGGCGCGGACTTCTTCGCCAACCGGGCCATGTGCGTTGGAGCGACGGAAGGTGACGTCCTCCACCGGCTCCATACCGTCCGGCGCGAACCAGAGCGGATATTCCAGACCCCAGGCCGCCCCGAACACCGCCCCTTTGGCTTTCTGCCTGTCATACAAAGTGGAAATGCGAAGTGGGCGACCGGCCGGCAGTTCCTCATTGGGGAACGTGACGCGAAACCGCCTGCCGTAGTTCTCACGCACCTTGGCATTGGTGTAGCCGGGCGTGGCCCAATCGCCATACCGCGCCACGTCCATGGCCCACACGTCGAAACCGGGATCGCGCTCGATCATCCAGTTGGCGAGTGCCAGCCCCACGCCGCCGCCCTGGCTGAACCCAGCCATCACGCCGCATGCCACCCAGTAATTGCTAAGGCCGCGCACAGGCCCGATCAGCGGGTTGCCATCCGGCGCGAAGGTGAAGGGGCCGTTGATGATCTTCTTGATGCCCGCATCGGCCAACGCAGGAAAATGCTCGAACCCAACAGCAAGATTGTCCTCAATCCGTTCCAGCGCGGGCGGTAAAAGCTCGGCGGTGAAGTTCCACGGCGTGGTGCGCGCGGACCACGGAATGCCCTTGTGCTCATAGGTGCCAAGCAGCACACCCTGGCGTTCCTGGCGCAGATAGATCTCGCCCTCGAAGTCGATGGTGTGCGGGAGTTCGTGCTCCGGCAGCAGCTGCGGCACGTCCTCAGTGATGAGGTATTGATGCTCCATCGCCAGCACGGGAAGCTCGATGCCGACCATGCGGCCGACCTCACGCGCCCATAGGCCGCCAGCATTGACGACGTGTTCGGCGATGATGGTGCCTTGGTTGGTCACCACATCCCAGCCGCCATCGGGGCGCTGATGCAGGGCTTCAACTTTGGTGTGTCGATAGATTTCAGCACCGGCCATGGTGGCGCATTTGGCGTAGGCGTGGGTGACGCCGTAGGGATCGACATGGCCGTCCAGCGGGTCCCACAAGGCACCGATGAAGCGGGATTTGTCGATCAGTGGCAGCAGACGATACGCCTCATCCATCGAGATCAGCTCAGCGTCCATGCCGAGATAGCTGCCTTTGGCAACGGCCCCTTTCAGCCAGTCCATCCGTGCCTTGGTGCCCGCCAGCATCAGCCCGCCGGGCATGTGCAGGCCGCAGGAGACGCCGGAGATGGCTTCGATCTCGCGGTAGAGTTCGATGGTGTATTTCTGCAGCTTGGCGACGTTGGGATCGCCGTTCAGCGTGTGCATGCCGCCGGCTGCGTGCCAGGTGGAGCCGCAGGTGAGTTCGTCACGCTCCAGCAGCGCCACATCCGTCCAGCCGCCTTTGGTGAGGTGGTAGAGCACGCTGGCCCCCACCACGCCGCCGCCGATCACCGCTACGCGCACATGTGATTTCATCGTGGCGATTTCCTCAAAGTGCAGTTGCAGCCTGGCGGAACCAGGCCAAGATGTGGGGCGCGAGTGATCGTTCCACGTGGAGGTGGAGCAGGCCGTGGCGGCGGTAGAGCAGCAGCTTCAGCCCGGCGAAGACGGTCTGCGCGCATTTGCCTTCGGCGAGTGCAGTGGGTGGGAGCGCGCAGCCCATCGCCACAAAATCGGTGTCGTGCGCAGGATCAATGGAGAACACCGCCACGCCGTGGCTGATGTCCGACGCGAAGCCTGCGGGTGGAGTGGCGCTCACCACCAAGCGACGGCGTGGGGTCAGCCAGCAGGCATAGCCGCCTTCGATGTCGGCGACGCTGTTGGCCGGAAGGTCATGCGCGCCGGAAACAAGGAACTGGCCGGGGACAGCGACCAGGCGCAATGGGTCGGCTTCGGTGAGGCCGAGTTGCTCGGCGATGGAGAGAGTTGCCAGATCAGCCATGCAGCTTTGCCCCCTCGACATCGTGGAACACCGGCGAACAGATGGTGGCACGCGAGGTTTTGCCGCGATCAAACAGCGTCACCGTCTCGCCCATGTGCGCCCTGCCACCTTCGATCATGCCGAGCGCGAAGGAGCGGCCCAGGGTGGGGCTGTGGGCTGCCGTGGTGATCCAGCCGAGGCTGCGGCGGGTGGGGCCGTCGGTGATCGCGTGGGTGCCGACCATCGGAACGAACCCCGGTTGTTCCGGCAGAAGGCCGACGAACTGGCGACGATCCGGGCGGGCGCCGTCGGGCGTGGTGAGGGAGCGTTTTCCCACGAAATCCACCTTCTTTGCGCGCAGCGGGCCGGACATGCCGAGATCATCTGGCATGGTGAGGCCGTCCGTGTCTGTGCCGATCAGGATATATCCCTTTTCGCCACGCAGGATGGACAGGCTTTCGATGCCGTAGGGCGTGGGGCCTTGGGCCAGCAGATGACGCCACAAGGCGGCGCCGTGTCCGGCGGTGACGGAGATTTCGTAGCTGCGTTCCCCGGTGAAGCTGACGCGGGCGACGCGGGCTTGGATGCCCATGATGCGGCCGTGCGCCATTGCCATGTGTGGCAGGGCGGCGTCGGACAGGTCGATGTCGGTGGCGAGAGTGGCGAGGATATCGCGAACGCGCGGGCCGCAAATGGCGATGGTGGCCCAGGCGGCGGTGACGTCGTGAAACGCCACGTCCATCGACGGATACTCGGTCTGATGCCACAGCTCCAACATCGCCAGCACGCCTGCGGTGTGGGACGAGGAGGGCGAAAGCAGATACCGATCCTCGGCCACGCGCGCGATCACGCCGTCATCGTAGATAATGCCGGTCTCGCGCAGCAGCAGCACGTAGCGGAGCCTGCCGGGTTTGAGGTTGGCGACCTCGTTGTAATAGATGAGGTTGAGGAACTTTGCAGCATCCGCGCCGAACACTTCGATTTTGCCGAGGCTGGAGCCGTCGAACAATCCGCCATTGGTGCGAACCAACCGGGCCTCGCGCTGGACGGCCTGCGCCTCGGTTTCGCCTGGAAGCGGATAGCAGGCCGGGCGCATCCAGCCGCCGTATTCGCGCATGAGGGCACCGGCGGCGTCGTGCTCTGATTGCGCCGGAAGCTGGCGTTTGGGCGCATAGAGATCGCCGTGGCGCATGCCCGCCATCGCGCCCAGCGATACCGGCGTGTAGGGCATGCGGAAGGTGGTGGTCCCGGTCTCCGGGATTGTGCGGCCCGTCAGCTCGGCCATCACGGCAAGGCCGTTGACGTTGCTGGTCTTGCCTTGATCGGTCGCCATGCCGAGCGTGGTGTAGCGCTTCAGATGCTCTACACTTTGGAAGTTCTCGCGCGCGGCGAGGCCGACATCCTTCACGGTCACGTCATTTTGCAGGTCGAGCCATTGCCGCGCGCCCGTGATCGGCACGTGCCAGTAGGGCTGTAGCGGTGTTGGTAGGCGGGCGATGGCGGTAACCGGTGCCTCGCCGTGGCTGCCGCCCGCCTTGTGACCACTCGCCAAACATTCAGCGAGGCTCTGCCACCCCGCCATGCTGCCCGCGAGTTGATGCGCCTGCCTGCCGGTGTTTGGCAGGAAGGCGCTGAGCGTTTCGTCCCATCGCAGCTTGCCGCCGGACTGGCTGAACAGATGCACCACAGGCGTCCATCCGCCGGAGGAAGCCACGATGTCGCAGCCGATGCGGGATGTGGCGTTGCGTTGGCTGGTGGCGTCGGCCGGTCCGATATCGGCCCAGGCAATGCCGCCGAGGCCGCCGGTGTTAAGCACGACGCTGCCCGCATAAACCCGCGCACCCGCTGCCTGCGCTGCGTTGGCGACCGGGCCGGGCTCGGCGCGCACATCGGCCACCGCAACCTGCCCGCCAGCGGCAAGCAAAGCTGTGGCGGTTTCGTAGGCGCTGTCATTGTTCGTGGTCAGCACAACGGATTTACCAACGAGCACGCCGTATTGCCGCAGATAGCGCAACACGGCGGAGGCCAGCATCACGCCGGGGCGATCGTTGTTGGGGAATACCAGCGGGCGTTCGATGGCACCGGTGGCGAGCACCACTTCGGCGGCGAGGACGGACCACAGCCGGTCCTCCGCCCAGCCAGAGGCCGCGTGGCTGCGGTGTTCCATCAAGCCGATGGTATTTTGGTCGTAATAGGCGAAGGCGGTGGTGTTTGGGAGCAGTTGCGCGCCAGAGGCTGCTAGGGATGCGGTGGTGTCACGCGCCCACGCCGTGCCGATTTGGCCGTTGATGGTGGCGTCACCCCACAACAGGCTGCCACCGAATTGGGGGTTTTCATCGACCAGCATGACGCTGCGGCCACCAGCGGCGGCGGCGCGGGCGGCGGCAAGACCGGCGGGACCGGCACCGATGACGAGCACGTCCACCTGCGCGTGCCGGGTTTCGTAATGGCGGGTGTCTGGCGTTTTCTGCGCCGTGCCGAGGCCCGCCATGCGGCGGATGTTGGGCTCGTAGCGATGCCAGTCCGGGGCCATGAAGGTTTTGTAGTAGAACCCGGCGGGCAGGAAGCGGTGCAGGAGGTCTAGGCCCTGGAACGCGTCGAAATTCAGGCTGGGCCAACCGCTGATGGCGCGGGCGGACATGCCGTCTTGTAGCGGCACCAGCGTGGCGCGGGCGTTGGGGTCGTTTTGGCTGTTGTGCCAAACATCGAGAATGGCGTTGGGCTCTTCCGCACCGGCCGCGAAAATGCCGCGTGGGCGGTGATATTTGAAGCTGCGGCCGACGACGCGCACGCCGTTGGCGAGCAGGGCGGAGGCGAGCGTGTCACCGGCGAAGCCCGTGAGCGTCTCGCCTTGCCACCGGAAGCTGAGTTTTTGCCCGCGGTCGATCAGTCCGATGGCGGGGATGCGGGTGCCGGTCATGCGCCGATGGTCCCCGAGCCGATCGTTTCGGTCCGGAAGATCTCGTGCGTCACTGTGTCACGCTCCATCAGGAACCACTGGCCGCAGCCGCCGCTATGGCACCAGAGTTCTCGGTTGCGGCCTTTGATGTTGGTGCGCGCGTAGAGATAGTCGCTCCATTGCGCGTCGCTGACTTCGCTCGCTGGAATCGGGCGGGTTGCGGGCTCGCCGCCGAACTGGAATTCATATTCGCTGCGGGGACCGCAATGGGGGCAGGGGATGTTCAGCATGTCAGTGCGCAATCCCGGCACCGGCGGCTTCGTCCACCAGCCGGCCTGAGGTGAAGCGGGCGAGGTCGAAAGGCTCGGACAGCTCGTGGTGCTTGCCGGTTGCCATGTTGTGGGCGAGCAGCCAGCCGCCGACGGGGGTGGCCTTGAACCCGCCAGTGCCCCAGCCGCAATTCATATACAGATTGGCGGCGGGGGAGGGGCCGATGATGGGGGAGTAGTCCCAGCACACATCAACAACGCCTGCCCATTGCCGCAGCATTTTCAGCCGTCGGAACGCCGGGAGGATTTCGAGCATGGCGGCGATGATGTTCTGCTGCACCGGCAAATTGCCGCGTTGCGCGTAGGACGGATACATGTCGAGCCCAGCCCCAAACACCAACTCCCCCTTGTCAGACTGGCTGACATAGGCACCGGTCGCGGTAGACATCACCACGGTGTCGAGGATTGGCTTCAACGGCTCGCTCACCATCGCCTGCAATGCGTAGCTGGTGATGGGGAGACGGAACCCCGCCATTTCCGCCAGCACGCCGGAATGGCCCGCGACGGACATGCCGCAGACGCCGGCGGAGATTGGGCCCAGCGTGGTTTCTACGCCCACCACGTGCTCGCCGTCTTTGATCCAGCCCTTCACTTCGCAGTTCTGGATGATGTCCACGCCGAGATCAGAGGCTCCGCGCGCATAGGCCCAGGCCACCGCATCATGCCGCGCCACGCCGCCACGCCGCTGCACGAAGCCGCCGTGGATGGGGTAGCGCGCATCGGGGCTGGTGTTGAGCAGCGGCACCTCGCCGATCACCTGCTTGGCGTCGAGCAATTCGACGTCGATGCCGTTGAGCAGCATGGCGTTCACGCTGCGGCACATCAGTTCCATGTCGTGCTCGGTGTGGGCGATGTTGAGCACGCCGCGTTGGCTGAGCATGATGTTATAGTTCAGCTCGCGCGAAAGGCCTTCATAGAGGCGCAGCGCGAAATCATACATCGCGGCTGATTCTGGGAAGAAGTAGTTCGAGCGGACGATGGTGGTGTTGCGCCCGGTGTTGCCGCCGCCGATCCAGCCGCGCTCGATGACGGCGACGCGTTTCAGGCCGTGCACCTTGGCGAGGTAATAGCCGGCCGCAAGTCCGTGCCCGCCACCGCCGACCACAACCGCGTCGTAGCTGCGTTGGAGGTCCGGCGTGCGCCAGGCGGGCTTCCAGCCGTTGTTCCCGGCGAGGCCCTGCTTGACCAGTTGCCAGCCGGAATAGTGCATCATTGAACCCGTCATTCACGCTCCGCTGATCGTTCCGGTGCCGCGATATCGTCCAGTCGGGGGGAGAGGGCGCTGCGGGGTATGTAGCCGCTGCGTTGCTCCACCGGCACGTCCGCACGCGCACGCATCCGCAACATGACAAAGCCTGCGACGAGTGCCAAGGTGGTGCAGAGATAGGCGAACAGCCCGGCTTCACCGAATAAGCCCATGATGCCGCCAGCCAGCGTTGGGCCAATGGCGGCACCGACCGACCAGACGAACAACAGCCCACCAGCGGCGGCCACATAATCGCCGCGCTCCAACCGGTCGTTGGTCTGTCCGGCTCCCAGCCCGTAAAGCGGCGACATGGAGGCGGCGAGGACGCATCCGAGTGCCACCAGCAGCAGGAAATTGGCACCTGCGAGGAGCACCATCGCCAATGCGGATAGCAGTGCCAGCGTGAGCACAATCAACGTCAATCGCCGCCGTTCGATCCGGTCTGCGATGGCCCCGATTGGCAATTGGATCAGCAGGGCGGCCAGCAGCACGATGGAGGCGAAGCTGGAGACCGATTGCGCGCCAAGGCCCAGGCCCGTGAGGTACACCGGCATCAGTGAGTAATACGCTGTGTTGAGCAGTCCGGCGGCAAAGCTGCACGCAAGGCCGACGGGTGAGAGCACGAATAACTCGCGAAGGCTGAGGCGTGGCCCAGGCCTTATCTGTGGGTTGGATTGGGCGGTCAGGGCCATCGGCACCAAGGCCGCCGCGAACAAAGCGCCGGTTAGCGCGAACAACGCGGGCCTCGGCTCAGTTACCCGCAGCAACAAGGGACCAGCCGCGGTGGCTCCCCAGTTCACCACGAGATAGACGCCGAACATGCGCCCGCGCGTGCTGGTATCGGCGCGATCATTGATCCAGCTTTCGGTGACCAGAAACAGGCCGGAGCAGGCATAGCCGATGATGAAGCGCGCGACGGCGACCAGCCAGGGGTTCACGCTCGCCGTCATGCTGAGCGACACCACGGCGGCCAGGGCGGCCAGTACTGTGAAGGCGCGGATATGGCCGAGCCTGCCGATGATGCGCGGACCCGAGAGTGCGCCTGCCAGAAAGCCGGCGAAATACATCGACGCGATCACGCCGATCAGTTCCGTCGGCAGTCCTTGCTGCAATTGGAGCAGCGGGATCAGCGTTGTCATCAACCCCAGCGAGAACTGGGCAAAGCCCACGCCCAGGACGACAGGTGCAATAAGGGTGAGTGAGCGCATGGTGGCGCAATCTTGCACACCGCCGGGTGCTCACGCATCATTCGTTTTGCGCATTGCCGGGAGCCATTCATGCCGTTTGCCAGAGCCTGACGCGTGAAGATCAGCGCCATTGAGATCAGCCAGCATCGTCTGGCGTTCGCCCCGCCGTTTCGCGCCAGTTGGGACAGCAAACCCCGGCATCATTGGGATTCGACGATTGTTCGCGTTCATACGGATGAGGGGCTAACGGGCGTTGGCTCGGGCGATCTCATGCTGGGTTTTGCCGGGCATGAGCATCTGTTCATCGGGCAGGACCCGATGGCGGTGGAGCGGCATTACCGCACGCTGAGCCATCTGAATTTCCATTATGGCCGCTGCTGGCCGCTCGATCTGGCGTTGTGGGATCTGGCGGGGAAAATCACCGGGCAGCCGTGCTGGAAACTGTTGGGTGGGCTTTCGAACCGGGTGCGGGCCTATGCGTCCTCCGGCACGCTGCGCGATCCGGGGGCGATGGCCGAGACGGCGGAGCGGTATTTGGCGGCGGGCTTCCCGGCCATGAAAATCCGCTTCCAGCGCGGTGATTGGCGCGATGACATTAAGGCGCTGGAGGCGGTTCGCACCCGCATCGGCGACAAGATGGAACTGATGGTGGACTGCAACCAGGGCTGGCGGTTGCCGCAGGACACCTATGCCCCTTGGTCCCTAAAGGATGCCATTCCGGTGGCCCGCGCCTTGGAGCGGCTGGGTGTGTATTGGATGGAGGAGCCGCTGCATCGCTCGGATCGCGAGGGGATGCGACGCCTACGGGAGATGGTGGATGTGCGCATCGCCGGCGGTGAAATGACGCGCGAATTGTATGAATTCCGCGATTTGATCGTCGATGGTTGCCTTGATGTGCTGCAGCCGGACGCGGCTTTGGTCGGCGGCATCACCGGCCTGCGTCGGGTGGCGATGATGGCGCAGGAACATGGGCTGGTGTTCACCCCGCACACCTGGGGCAATGGCATCGGCCAGATTGCCAACGCGCACCTGACGGCCGGGCTGTGTGACGCGCCTTACCTTGAATATCCATATGATCCGCCGGAATGGGATTTGGACCGGCGTGACTATATGCTGACGGAGCCGTGCCGGGTGGATGGGAAGGGCTGGATCAATCTGAGCGAGGCCCCCGGGCTGGCTTTGGTGCTCGATGAGCCAATGCTGGCGAAAACGCGGATCGGCTGAGTTTTGGGCGGCCCGCGAGTTGACATAAGCGGGCATACCTCGTGATGATCCAGAGACGATGCCGGTTGCGTCGCCAAAGTCATGCACCGGCTCCAACAACAAGCACATGTGAGGCGCAGATGGACGAGATTGCTTACTGGGCGCGACTGCACAACGCTGGCCGGATTGGCCGTCGTGAACTCCTCGGCCGTTCCGCCGCCGCTGGCGCAAGCCTGGCCCTGCTCGGCAATCTCGTTGCCAGTGCCGATGCCTATGCCGCTGAAACTCCACGAAAAGGCGGCGTTCTGCGCATGGGGCTTGGTGGTGGCAGCACCACAGACAGCCTTGATCCCACGACCTGGAATGACTCGGTGCCGATCAACGCGGGCAACGCGTTCCTGGGGGCGCTGATCGAAGTTGGGCCGGACATGAAGCCGATCCCTGAGCTGGCCGAGAGCTGGGAGGCCAAGCCGGGCGCGGTGGAGTGGATCTTCAATCTGCGCAAGGGCGTGACGTTTCACAACGGCAAGACCTTCAACGCCGATGACGCGATCTATTCGATCAATCTGCATCGCGGCAAAACCAAGTCGGGCGCGGCGGGCTCGTTCAAGGCGATTGCCGACGTCAAGAAGATCAATGACTACCAAATCGCCATCACGCTGAACTCGGCCGATGCCGATTTCCCGATGGTGCTGACCGATTACCACAACCGCGTGGTACCTGATGGGACGACGGATTTCTCCAAGGCCATCGGCACCAATGCGTTCGTGCTGGAATCCCACGAGGCCGGCGTACGCATCAAAGGCAAGAAGTTCGCCAATTTCTGGCGCACGGATCGTGGCTATCTGGACGGCTTTGATATCACGGTGATCAATGACAGCTCTGCGCGTATGAATGCGCTGATCACGGGCCAAGTTGATGTGGCCAACCGTGTTGATCCGAAAATTGCGGGGCTGATCAAGGCGAAGAAGGGCCTGTCGCTGGTGCAGTCCAACGGCACGTGGCACTCGGTGATCTCGCTGCTGCAGGACAAGGGCGCGATGTTTGAGAGCCTGGACCTGCGTCTGGCCATGAAATACGGCATTGATCGCACCCAGATCGTCAAGACGCTGTTTGGCGGCTATGGCGCGGTGGGCAACGATACGCCGATCGCCAAGATCGACCCGTATTATAATCCGCATATCGCCCAAGCCGTGTATGACCCAGAGAAGGCGAAGTTCCACCTGAAGAAGTCCGGCTTCAGCGGAGAAGTGACCATTCAGGCATCGGATGCGGCGTTCAACGGCGCGGTTGACATGGCAACGCTGATGCAGTCCACCCTCAGCAAGGCTGGCTTGAAGGTGACTGTGAAGAAGGAACCTGCTGACGGGTTCTGGAGCAATGTGTGGCTGAAGGGCAATTGCGTGACGAGCTATTGGGGTGGTCGTTCGACGGCGACCCAGATGCTCGACGTTGGCTATGGGCCGACGGCACCGTGGAATGAGAGCCACTTCAAGGATCCGAAGTTCGGCAAGCTGCTCGATGAGGCTCGCGCTGAGCTGAACGAGGGCAAGCGGCGTGAGATTCTGTACGAAGCCCAGGCTATCATGTCGGCCCAGGTGGCCACGCTGGTACCGGCGTTTCGTGACTACATCGACGCGCATCACGACAATGTGGGCGGTCACACACCGCATGCGTTGTTCGACCTCGACAACACCTTGCTGACCCAGAAGGCCTGGCTGAAGGCCTGATGCGGCGCGTGGGCGCGGAGCAATGATACGTCTTGTTGCTCTGCGCCTGCTGTTCGGCGTGCTCACTTTGTGGGCTGCGTCGGCGATGATTTTCGGCGGCACCGAGCTGTTGCCCGGCGACCTCGCGACCGCCGTTCTGCAGAACTCTGCCACCCCTGAAAATCTGGCTGAAATGCGCTCCAAGCTTGGGCTGGATCGCCCGCCGCTCGTGCGTTACGGCGAGTGGCTTGGCCGGGCCGCTCATGGTGATCTGGGCGTGAGCCTCTCCAACGACCGGGATGTGGTGGAGGAAATCTCGCCGCGGCTTTGGAACACGTTCCTGCTGGCGTTGTTTGCGGCACTGATCGCCGTGCCGCTTTCGATTTGCATGGGCGTACTGGCGGCGATTTATCAGGGTGGGATATTCGATCGCGCGGTGAATGTGATCACATTGCTGACGATATCTGTGCCGGAATATTTGATCGGCTATATTCTGGTGAAGTATCTTTCGGTTCAATACGATCTGTTTCCGTCTCTTGCCAATGTGAGTGCCGATACCGGGTTTGGTGACCGCCTTTGGCTGACGTTCCTGCCGATGGTGACGCTGGTACTCGTCGTGGTGGCGCACATGATGCGTATGACGCGGGCGAGCGTGCTCAGCATTATGGCGAGCCCTTATATTGAAATGGCGATTCTGAAGGGTGTTTCGAAACCTCGCATCGTGGTGCTGCATGCGTTGCCGAATGCGTTGGCCCCGATCATTAGCGTGGTGGCGTTGAACCTTGCCTACCTCATCACCGGCGTGGTGGTGGTGGAGGCGGTGTTTGTCTATCCGGGGCTGGGACAGCTGATGGTGGATGCTGTCTCGAAGCATGATTTGCCGGTGGTGCAGGGCTGCGGGCTGATCTTTGCCGGTGCGTTTATCTTGCTGAACATGATTGCCGACGTCCTGGCGATTATGAGCAATCCACGTCTGCGGCGACCGCGATGAGGCCGCGCTTATTCGGCCATCAGCTATCGTGGACGGCGATGATCGGGCTTTTGATCATCACTGTTAATCTTGTGGGCGCACTCGGCGCACCGGTTCTGGCACCGTTTCCTGAGGCGGAAATTGTGGGGGACGCCTGGGCGGAGCCGAGCCCCGCGTTCTGGATGGGCCTGGACAATCTTGGGCGTGACATTTTCAGCCGCTTGCTGTTCGGGGCACGCATGTCCATCGGGTTGAGCCTGATGATCACCGCACTTAGCTTCACCATCGGCATCATCACGGGGTTTGCTGCGGCGATTGCCAAGGGCTGGGTTGATACCCTGCTATCTCGCCTGGTTGATTTGATGCTGGCAATGCCAACGCTGATTTTCGCCTTCGTGGTGCTGTCAGCACTCGGCACCGATTTGGCGGTGATGGTGGTGACACTGGCCATTCTTGATGGGGTGAAGGTGTTTCGCGTGGCGCGCGCACTCGCAATGAATATTTCTGCCCTGGAATATGTGGAGGTGGCGCGGCTGCGTGGGGAGGGGTTGTGGTGGATTATCACGCGCGAGGTTCTGCCCAACGCCATGTTGCCGTTGATTGCAGAATTTGGGCTGCGTTTTACGTTTGCGTTTTTGTTCGTGGCCGCGTTGTCGTTTCTGGGCCTCGGCGTGCAGCCTCCGGCGGCGGATTGGGGGAGCATGGTGCGCGACTATCGGGACGTGATCGCGCTTGATGTGCCGGCACCTTTGTTCCCGGCGGCCGCGATTGCGCTGATGACGATTGGGGTGAATTTTGTGGTTGATTGGCTGGCCCAAATCAACACGCGCGGCCTTGGTGACGCGAAATGAGTGGGCGTGCGACAGGAGGGGTGGTGCTGCAGGTGGATCGCCTGCGTATCGAAACCCCTGGGGATAAAGCCCACAAAGCCGCTGTTCTTGTGAATGATGTGAGCTTTACGCTGTGTCGTGGTGAGGTGCTGGGGTTGATTGGCGAAAGTGGTGCCGGCAAGTCCACCATTGGGCTGGCGGTGATGGGCTACACGCGGCCAGGGTGCGCGATCACCGGTGGCCAATTGCTGTTCGATGGGCGTGACATTCGAACGATGAGTTCGGAGGAGCGGCGGGCGTTGCGGGGGCGGAATGTTGCCTATGTTGCGCAGTCCGCCGCGGCCAGTTTCAACCCGTCACGCACGTTGATGCAGCAGGTTTGCGAAATTCCGCAGGCGTTGGGGTTGACCAGCCGGGCCGAGGATCGGGCGCGGGCGATCGCACTGTTTCGCGAACTGGATCTTCCTGACCCGGAACATTTCGGGGATCGCTATCCGCATCAGGTAAGTGGCGGGCAGTTGCAGCGGGCGATGGCGGCGATGGCGATGGCGGCACGGCCTGATATCATTGTGTTCGATGAGCCGACGACAGCGCTTGATGTGACCACACAGGTGGAGGTACTGGCGAGCTTTCGCAAGCTGATCCGCGAGCACGGCACGGCTGCCATCTATATCACGCATGATTTGGCGGTCGTGGCGCAGATTGCTGATGACATCATGGTGCTTCGCCACGGCAATATGGTGGAGCACGGGTTGTGTGACGATATTCTGCAACGCCCGCAGCAGGACTATACGCGCCGCCTTGTGGCGGATCGGGCGCAGCGTGATGCTGCGGCGACGGTTGGGGATGGAGAGACGCTGCTTGAAGTCTCCAACGTCACCGCGAGCTATTCGGCGCTCAGCCGCGTCGTTGATGATGTGAGCCTGTCGCTGAAGCGGGGTGATACGCTGGCGGTGGTGGGCGAAAGCGGCAGCGGCAAATCGACGATGGCGCGGGTGATTGTGGGCCTGTTGGCGCGGGAGAGCGGCGAGTTACGGTTCGAGGGTAAGACGCTTTCACCGCAGCTGGTGGATCGGTCACGCGAGGAGCGGCGGCGGATTCAGATGATCTATCAAAGCCCGGATGTGGCGCTGAACCCGAACCAGACTTTGCTGGAGATTATTGGCCGGCCCGTGCAGTTTTACTTCAACCGATCGCGTGCGCAGGTTCGGGAGCGGGTGTTGGAGTTGCTGCGAATGATGGATTTGCCAGAGAGCTTCATTGACCGCAGGCCGAGCGAACTTTCTGGCGGGCAGAAGCAGCGGGTGGGTATTGCGCGTGCTTTGGCGGCTGAGCCAGATTTGATCATCTGTGATGAGATCACATCCGCACTTGATCAACTTGTTGGCGAAGAACTTCTAAAGCTGCTCAAGCAGCTGCAGGATAGGTTGGGACTGGCGTATTTGTTTATCACCCATGACATTGGTACCGTTCGGCGCATTGCGAACAAGGTGGTGGTGATGCGGGCGGGCAAGTTGGTGGCCGGTGGTGCGACAGAGACTGTGTTTTCGCCGCCGATGCATCCGTACACCGAATTGCTGCTGTCGAGCGTGCCGCAAATGCGTTCTGATTGGCTCGATGAGGTGCTGGCGCGGGGCAAGCCGGAGAGCCACGCGGCGTGACCGATTCCTTTGACTACATTATTGTGGGGGCCGGTTCGGCGGGATGTCTGCTGGCTGATCGCCTGTCTGAGAGCGGGAAGTATCGCGTGGCGGTGCTGGAGGCAGGGCCAGGCGATCTTTATTTCTGGGTTCACGTGCCACTTGGCTACGGCAAGAGCTTTTACGACAAGCGGATCAACTGGGCCTATCAGACAGCGCCCGATGCGGGACTGGGTGGGCGGTCTGATTATTGGCCGCGCGGCAAGGTGCTGGGCGGGTCAAGCTCGATCAACGCCATGGTCTGGATACGCGGCGATCAGCTGGATTATGCGGACTGGGAGAAGGCGGGAAATCCTGGTTGGGGCTGGGACGATGTGCTGCCGCATTTCAGGCGGATTGAGCATAATGCCGCCGGGGCTGACGAGTGGCGCGCCATTGGCGGCAACGTGCATGTGGACGATGTGTCTGAGCGTGCGCATCCGTTGGCGAAGCGTTTCATTATGGCTGGGCAGCAGGCGGGGCTTGCGTTCAATCCTGATTTCAACGGGCCCACTCAGGAAGGCATCGGCATCTATCAGTCTACAACGAAGGGCGGCAGGCGGATGTCTGCCGTGCGTGCCTTTTTGCGTCCGGCGATGCGGCGGGCGAACCTCAAGGTTCTGACACGCACGCATGCGCTGCGGGTGATGTTTGAGGGGCGTCGTGCGACCGGTGTTGAGGTGATGCAGAACGGGGTGCGGCGCGTGCTGCTGGCGCGGCGTGAGGTGATTGTTTCGGCGGGTGCGGTGAATTCACCTCAGTTGTTGCAGCTTTCGGGGATTGGCCCTGCGGCGCTGTTGTCGAAATTCGGCATTCCGGTGGTGCAGGACAGCCCCAATGTCGGGCAGAACCTACAGGACCATCTGGGCATCAACTATACCTATCGCTCCCGCGTTCCGACGTTGAACCAGGAATTGGGGTCGTGGAAGGGCAAGCTTCGGGCGGGATTGACGTTCCTGCTGCGGGGCAAAGGGCCTTTGAGTTTGAGCATGAACCAAGGCGGTGGGTTTGTGCGCACACGGCCAGGCTTGGACCGGGCGAATATTCAGCTCTATTTCCAGGCGATTAGCACGCTTGGGGCCAAGGCCGGAACACGGCCTTTGACGTCTCCCGACGCCTATGCGGCATTTTCAATTGGGCTTTCCAATTGCGTGGTGGAGGGGCGTGGGCGCGTTGAAATAGCGTCGGCTGATCCGCTTATTTCGCCGCATATCGAGCCGGCCAGTTTGGCGACCGACAAGGAAATTCAGGACGTGCTGGATGGGCTGCATCTGCTGCGCCGGATTGCCGACCAGCCGGCGATGCGCGAGGTGATTGTAGAGGAGTTGGCCCCTGGGCCGTCGGTTACGACCGACGCTGCTATGCTCGACGACTTTCGAAGGCGCGCGACAACGGTTTATCACCCGACCTGCACCTGCCGGATGGCCCCAGATATCTCCACCGGCGTGGTGGATGCGAGGCTGCGGGTTTATGGCGTGGACGGACTGCGGGTGGTTGATGCGTCGGTGTTCCCGCAACTGATCTCCGGCAACACCAACGCACCTGTGATGATGGTGGCGAGCAAGGCTTCGGACATGATTTTGGAGGACGCTAGAGCAACGCCCGACCAGATTGAACCGTTCCGGTGCAATCTGGTCGGCGCTAAGTTGCTCTAGGGCCTGTTGAGATTCATCGTGAATTGATGAGTGCAGAGCCAAGGTAGATCATAGCTGCGAAGCTTGTATCGG
>CAIJTR010000167.1 GCA_903823665.1 uncultured Rhodospirillales bacterium | reverse complement strand
GCGAAGGATCGACAGGATCTGCGGCTCGCTATATTTGCTGCTCTTCATCCGAATTCTACTCGTGCATCTTGCCGAGAAAATTCTACTCGTGAAGCGCCTTAAATTCCGGGGGGATTACCGCACCAACGATGCACGATTCTCCCTTATTTGGTCGGGGACGACACTGATATGCCCTGTTTGGCCAGCTCCGACAAAATTTGTTGGGCATGTGTATTGCCTTTCGCGGCCAGCGCAGACGTGCCACCGGCTAAAGCGTCGAGCTGCCGCTGTATCTGGCCGGCGTTTGCAAGCTGCCGGTCCTGCTCGGCGATTGCCTCCGTGAGGGATAAACGCTGCTGTAGCTGCGTATAGGTCTGCAATGCCAACGACAGAACCAGCGCCACAAGCCCAAGCAGAAGCGGCAAACGCAGATCACTCATTTCGGTGCAGCCGGGGCTGGGGTCGCGGATGCCGTGATTCCCTGACTTGCAAGCAATGCCCTCATATCCTCGTCGTGATCCCGCACGGCGAACTGTGCCAGGGCGGAAACAATGCTCTGATTGACCCTGCCAAATGTCGCGGCCTGTGCCAGAACTGCCTGGCGTTCGGCGAGAAATCGTCGATTTCCATCGTTTCCGAGTGATAACGCCACGTTTATGACCGCGAGCATCACGCACAGCGCGCTGAGCAAAGCCATCGCGCACCACATCGGCTCAGCGCGCAGGCGGCGCATGGCGCGAGCCACAATGCCGTTGCTTGCCTCGCTCAATGAGTCGCTCGCGGCCG
This sequence comes from uncultured Rhodospirillales bacterium, assembly GCA_903823665.1. Taxonomy (GTDB): domain Bacteria; phylum Pseudomonadota; class Alphaproteobacteria; order Acetobacterales; family Acetobacteraceae; genus CAIQQQ01. The sequence continues at coordinate 4,334 of CAIJTR010000167.1, read as the reverse complement.
TTGCGACATGCAAGCGATGTGTCGGTTACCCATTCGCGCGCGCCCGGCGCCGCCAGACCAAGCCTGCCAGCATTGCCAGAGCCGTGGCGAACACTCCGGTCGAGGCTGGCTCAGGCACCGGCGTGGTGCCGCCCGATGCCAGCACATCTGCGTTGATCGTCAGGAAGGTATTGGCAACGCCCGCGCTGTAGCCGCTCGAGTTATGTCCGACGCCAACCAGCTCGATGGTCTCGCTGAACAATCCCACCCCCGTCGGGTTCAGCGTGATATCAATCGCTGTTGGATCGGCTGCACCGGCCGCCACGTTGGTGAAATTGGTCAGGCCGGACAGGGTAAACCCGCTGCCGCTGGTGACGATGAAGCTGCCATCAAGCAAATCAGCTTGGCCCGTTGCACCGTTCAGCGCCCCCAGCACGGCCGTCAGCGCCGAGCTGCCTTGCGTGATGTTGCCGAGATTGAGCGTGAAGTTCGAGCCTGATCCGCTCAATGTGCCGGCACCTGAGGATTTGGTGAACGCCGAGAACGCGTAGTTGTTCACAGTGGCCGCCAACGTCACTGGCGATACGCTGAGGGCGACATCGCTGAGTGATGCGTCATGGCTGGCCAGCGCCAGATTGGCCGCCCCACTAAACACGCCTGCGGTTGCTGTGTTCAAACCCACCGTCAGCGCCGTCGAGCTGTTGCCAGCGGCCACACCCGCGGCCAGTGTTGATCCACCGTTGGTAAACGCGCTGCCGGTGACTGAAGCCACGTTGCCGGTGATCACGTCTACCAGTGCGCCGGATGCGGTGTTGCCAACCGAGATCGCCTGCGGCCCAACCGTGTCGCCGACATGGACGATGCCGAAACTCACGCTTGGTGCCACTGATGCTGCGGCGGTCTGATAGACAAGACCGTTCAGCGCCACCGAACCAGAGCCCACCGAAACGGCGCTGGCGCTGTCAATGAGGCCATTCGACGTGTAGTTCACTTTCGCGGAACCCGTGAATGTGCCCGACGTGGCTGTGCTCAGTCCCACCTTCAAGCTGCTGGCATCCGTCCCCTGGGCGGCCAGATTTGTGATCGAGCTACCGGCGTTGTTGAACGCAGCCCCGGTGATGCTGCCAAGGCTCGCGGCCAGGCCCTCGGCGTAGACATCGGACGAGGTGTTGGTGACGCTGATCGCACCCGGTGTGGCCGAACCACCCACGCGCGAGGCCAGGGTCAGGCTCGCCGTGTTCAGTGTGGGGCTGGCGAGGCGATAAACGTTTCCATTCACGGTCACGTTGGTGTTGCCGAGATCAGTCACTGTGCCGCCTGCGAACGCGGTGCCGTCAGACTTGAAGTTTACAACCGCGTTGCCGCTGATCGCACCGGCGGTGGCGGTGTTGAGGTTCACCGAAATGCCGGTGCTGTTGGTCTGCCCCGCGGCCAGCGAGGTGCCTGGGATGCCGAAGCCACCGCTGGCGGTGATGCCGGCGTTGCTGGTGCCAGTCACGACGCCGATCAGCCCTTCGGAGAAGCTGCTGACCGGGGCCGAGTTCGTCACACTCACATTTTGTGCCGTTGTGGTGCTGCCCAGTCGCACATTGCCGAAGGAGATCGGCTGGCTGGTGTTGATGGTGGGAGAGGCGAGGTTGGTCACCGTCACCGAGCTCGCCACACTGCCGGATACGCTGACATTCTGGCTGCCGAGCGATGTGGTGCCCAGATTGTCGATCCCGGTGCCGTCGGACACCAGATTGACGCGCACCGAGCCGTTGACGGTGCCGACAGACGCGGTGTTCACCGAGACGGTCAGCCCGGTGTTGTTGGTGGCTCCTGCGGCAAGGCCGACAACCGAGCCCGCAAAAGTCGGTGTGAGCGAGCCTGTGCCATTGGTGTAGCCGCCGAAGCTTGCATCCAGCGCCTCGGAATAGCCGTTTGCCGCCGCTGTGTTGGAGATCGACAGCGCCTGTGTCACCACGCCTTGGCCAGTGTGCAGCACCAGATTGATCGGCGCGATCGTGCTGGCGCTGGCATAGTTGTAGACAGCACCTGTCACGTTCACCGTCTGCGGTGCCAGATTGGTGATGCCAAGCCCGCTGGTGGTGGCTCCGTTCGAGGCAAGTGCCAGCGTGGCCGAACCCGTGACGGCACCGGCGGTGGCGGTGCTCAGATTGGCTGTGATCGCGCTGCTGCCCGTGCCCGCGGCAAGATTGGTGATCGGCCCGCCGCTCGTCGTCACGGCACCGCTGGTGCCGGAGACCGAGACGTTCAGCCCCTCTTGATAGGCGACGTCGCCAATAGCCCTGTTGAAGATGCTGATACCCTGGCTGGCGGTGTCACCCACGTGGAAGTTGCCGAGGTTGATCGGGTTCGCGGATAGGCTAGGGCTGGCATAGTTATAGCCAGCGCCTGTAACCGTCACGGTTTGCGGGGCGAGAGTGGTGGTGCCCAGTCCGCTGGTTGTCGCACCGTTCGAGGCGAGTGCCAGCGTGGCCGTGCCGTTGATCGCACCGGCCGTGGTGGCGTTCAGGCCCACCGAGATGGCGTTGCTCACGGCTCCGGCCCCGAGATTGACGATCGGGCCGCCGCTTGTGATCGCCGATCCGGTGGTGCCGGAGACCGAGGCGTTCAGCCCCTCCTGGAAGGCCGCGTTGCTGATCGTGGTGTTGCTGATGGCAAGCGTCTGACTGGCGGTGCTGCCCACATGCACGTTGCCGACTTTGACCGGGCTTGCAGCCGTGTTCGGGTTGGCAAGATCGTAGGCCGCACCGCTGAGCGCGATCGTTTGCGCCGCGACGTTGTCGAAGTTGCTGACGACTTTGATCGTCTGGCCGGCGATCGACCCGGCAGTTCCCGCGCTGATGGTATAGTTCTCGGTAGCTGAGCCGCCGGGTTTGATCGTGTGATAGTATTGATCGAGTGTGGTGGAGCCAAACGTCGGCGCATCGACGGTGATACCGCTGCTGGTCTGCACCGCGCCGCGCAGGACAGGGGCGCCAGTGCCGGCCCAGTTGATGTTAAAGCTGCCGGAGGGACCGTTGCTCCCAGTGTGCACGTTGCCCACGGCGAGCGTGGGGCTGCTGCTCGAGCCATTGGTGATGCCGGTGCCCGACACGGTCATCGCAAGGCCCGTGCCGGCGGCCAAAATCTTACCGGTGCCTGTGACACCCGCATGGTTGTTGAAGCTGTTGCCGCTGCCGAAATTGGTATTGGTGTAGTCTGTGCTGATGGTGATGTTGTTTGAGCCCAGCGCCAGCGCACCGTTCTGCGCCAGCGTTCCGGTGCTGCTCGCGGCACCCAGCGACACCGAGCCACTGTTGCTGATCTGAATTGTGCCGTTCGTGCCGTTGATGCCCGCGCCGGCGGTGAATGTGCTGACCGGGCCTGCAGCCCCCACCAAAAGCACGCCGTTATTGGTGAATGCACCAGGGGCGGTGAAATTGGCACCACCCTGGATGTTGAACAGCCCGCCGCCGGCGTTGTTGGTGAAGTTCGCCAGCGCGTTGGTGCCGTTCTGGTCGGTGAACTTCGCCGCCGAACCAGCGAGGTCGATTTCCGCCGCATTGGTGGTGATCGACGCGTTCTGCACCTGTAGCGTTCCGCCATTTGCGGAGTAGACGCCGCCGGTCAACGTGTTGCCCGCGAGGTTCGACAGCGGTGCCGTCACCGCCAGCGTGCTGCCGGCATTGGCCTGCAACGTGCCGCTGTTCGACAGCCCACCGGTGTTGGCCACTGTCAGCGTGCCGCCATTGCCATTGGCGATGATCGCACCCTGGTTGACCACGTTCCCATTGCTGTAAAGCGCACCCACGTTCGAGCCGATCAGGCCGCTGCCCTCGATGGTGCTCTGGTTGGTCAGGGTATAGGCATTGCTGTTGGTGCCGATCTGCGCATTGCCTGACATCGCAAGCACGCCCGGCCCGGCGAGTGTCACCTGGCCCACCAACTGCGCTTGGCCACCCAGCGCCAGCGTGCCGGCATTTGTGGTGCCGAGGTTGATCGTGCCCTGCAGTTTCGTAAACGCGCTGGAGCCGGACGTATAGGTGCTGCCGTTGCTGATGGTGATGGCGTTTCCGTTCGATTGCCCATCAAGCAACGTGGTGCCGACGCCCTGTATCACGCCACCGCCAGAGCTGTTGAACGTGCCGCCTTGGATTGTGGTCGCGACATTGACTGTGCTGCCCGCACCCGTGGCAGTGATGTTGGCACCGGCGTTTTGGATAGGCGAACTGGTGGCGAGGTTCAGAATGCCGCCATTGGTCGCTTCGAACAGCCCGGAATTGACGATGCTGCCGCCAGTGCTCTGGATAGACAATGTCTGCCCGTTGGTATTGGCGTTGATCGTGCCGTAGTTGGCGAGGTTCAAG